>PEFW01000003.1 GCA_002890675.1 Candidatus Methylaffinis lahnbergensis | reverse complement strand
GGAGTCGATGGGGTTCAAGACTTTCGGCTTCGCCGGCGGGCGCGAGGACGTCTGGGAGCCCGAAGAGGACATCTACTGGGGGGCTGAGGACACATGGCTTGGAGACAAGCGCTACAGCGGCGACCGGCAGCTCGAAAATCCTCTCGCCGCCGTTCAGATGGGCCTGATCTACGTGAATCCGGAAGGGCCGAATGGCAAGCCGGATCCGGTCGCCGCGGCCCGGGATATCCGAGAGACGTTCGCTCGCATGGCGATGAATGACGAGGAGACAGTTGCGCTCATTGCCGGCGGCCACACGTTCGGCAAATGCCATGGCGCTGCCGATCCGAGCAAGTACGTCGGCCCCCAACCCGAGGGCGCCGAGGCCTCGGCTGGAAAAACACCCATGGCAGCGGCAAAGGCGTTGACACTATCAGCAGCGGGTTGGAGGGCGCATGGACCACCAACCCGGTGAAGTGGGACAACAACTACCTGGACAATCTGTTCGGTTATGAGTGGGAGCTGGTGAAGAGCCCTGGCGGTGCGTTCCAGTGGGCGCCCAAGAATGGAGCTGGAGCGGGTACTGTACCGGATGCTCACGACCGGTCAAAGCGGCATGCTCCGATGATGGCCACGACGGACCTCGCACTGAGGATGCACCCGATCTACGCGCCTATTTCGCAGCGCTTCCACGAGAACCCTGATCAGTTGGCAGACGCGTTCGCCAGAGCTTGGTACAAGCTGACGCACCGTGACATGGGGCCCCGCTCGCGGTATCTCGGTCCGCTCGTTCCTGCAGAGGAGCTTCTGTGGCAAGACCCCGTCCCCGCAGTCGATCATAATTTGATCGATGAGCAGGATATCGCCGCCCTCAAGGGCAAAATCCGCGCCTCCGGACTGTCCATCTCCCAACTGGTCACGACGGCCTGGGCGTCGGCGGCAACGTTCCGCGGCTCTGACAAGCGCGGTGGGGCGAACGGGGCGCGCATTCGCCTCGCGCCGCAGAAGGATTGGGAAGTCAACCAGCCGGCTCGACTGGCAAAGGTCCTGCAGAAGCTGGAGGAAATCCAGAAGGAGTTCAACAATTCGCAGTCCGGCGGGAAGAAGGTCTCGCTAGCTGACCTGATCGTTCTGGGCGGCTGCGCAGCCGTCGAGGCAGCTGCGAAAAACGCCGGGCACGACGTGAAGGTTCCCTTCTCGCCGGGACGTACTGATGCTTCGCAGGAGCAGACCGATGTGGACGCGTTCGCCGTGCTGAAGCCGACCGCGGACGGGTTCCGCAACTACTTCCCGAAGGGACAGCAGAGACCTGCGGAGGAGGTGCTGGTGGATCGGGCGCAGTTGATGACGCTGACCGCCCCCGAGATGACGGTTCTGGTCGGAGGCATGCGTGTCCTGAATGCAAACTTTGGAGCGACACAACATGGCATCTTCACCAAGCGGCCAGAGACGCTCACCAATGACTTCTTCGTGAACCTGCTCGACATGAGCACGACGTGGAAGGCAACTTCCACATCAGAAGGCGTGTTCGAGGGGCGCGATCGCGGGACCGGCGAGCTCAAGTGGACCGGCACCCGTGTGGATCTCGTCTTCGGTTCAAACTCCCAGCTCCGCGCCCTCGCGGAAGTATACGGATGCGCGGACGCGAAGGAGCGGTTTGTCCATGACTTTGTGGCTGCGTGGAACAAGGTGATGAACCTTGATCGCTTCGACCTCGCCTGATCTCAGCGGAAAGGTTTTCCTTCAGAGGCTTCTGTAGCGCAACCGCCATCGATCATCGGGTGAACAGAACCGGATCGAGGCTGCGCAAAGCTTACGGAAGTGTGTGAAAAACCCGAACGCTGGTCGAAGTCATGGACAAGAAATCAGGGCGGCGTTTCAAAACAACTTGAAAGGCCGCCCTGACGCCAGGGCCTCATCATCTGCTTGTTCCAGGTTCGAGTCCTAGTGGGCCCATTCACTTAAATCGTTCTAGCTAGGACACTTCGGGACGAGGGGTTGAATCGCCCCAGGTTCGCCGGAGGCTCCAACTCTTGAAAGACTGGAGCCATGGAGAATCACAGGATTACCTAATCCGGACTCCCGTCATACAGAGTCCAGCATGAAGTCCGCAATTGGCGCATCTGCGTCATTCACCATTCGAACCGAGCCTGTCCCCGAAAAAGGGCGCCCCGCTACCCCTCGTCGAGCGGTCCGGAGTCTGGGCCTTCCGGGCCGGGGATTTCCCGCTCGAACCGCGCGGTGCGCGTTCGCATGGTGACGAGTTCTTCCGCCGATGTCGGATGCAGCGCCATGGTCGCGTCGAAATCAGCCTTTTTGGCGCCCATTTTAACGGCAATTCCCAAAATTTGCGCCATTTCGCTCGCGTCTTCGCCGAGGATATGCACGCCGAGGACGCGGTCTGTCGCGCCATCGGCGACAATCTTTATCAAGATTTTCTCCGCCCGCCCGGAGAGCGCCGCCTTCAAGGGCCGGAAGTTCGCAAGATAAATATCGACGCAATCGAAGCTCGCGCGCGCCTCCGACTCGCTAAGGCCGACAGTGCCGAGTTCGGGCGTCGAGAAGACGGCGGTTGGAATGTTGCTATGCACGACGGCCTCCGGCCTGCCGCCGAAAACCGTCTCGGCGAAAGCATGCCCCTCGCGAATGGCTACCGGCGTCAGGGCGACCCTGTTGGTGACATCACCGACCGCATAGATCGACTCGACATTCGTTTTCGAAAAGGCATCGACCTTCACCGCCCCCAGGCTGTCCGTTTCGATGCCCGCCTTCTCCAAACCAAGTTCCGCCGTGTTTGGCCTGCGGCCGGTCGCGATCATCACCTGATCGGCGTCGAGCCGCCCGCCCTTCGTCAAATTCACGCGGTAGCCAGTTGGCGCTTTTTCGATGCGTGTGGGCAGCATGCAGAAGTTGAGTTTGACGCCGGCGTCGGCGAGCCCCTCGCACACGCCGACGCGCATATCGCCGTCAAACCCGCGCAACACGTTTTCGCCCCGCGCGGCAAGGGACACTTTTGTGCCCAGCCGCGCGAAAATCGAGGCGAATTCGACCGCTATATAGCCGCCGCCAATAATCAGCAGGCGCTTTGGCAATTCCGGGAGATCGAATATTTCGTTCGAGGTGATCGCATATTCGCGCCCCGGAACGTCCGGTTCGAGAACCGGCGCAGCCCCGGTGCTGATAAGGATAATTCTCGCGCTCACCTTGCGTCCATCGGCGAGAAGACGCACGCAATGAGCATCCTCGATTGTCGCGCGGCTGTTTTCGACCGCTACTCCCGCCTTGTCGAGATTGTCGCGATAGATCGCGGAAAGACGGGAGATTTCCTTCTCCTTCGCGGCGACAAGTTTTTGCCAGTCGAAGGAAGCTTCGGCAAGTGTCCAGCCAAACCCCGCCGCGTCGGCGAAATAGTCCTTGTACCGGCTGGCATAGACCATGAGCTTCTTCGGCACGCAGCCCCGGATCACGCAAGTCCCGCCGATGCGGAATTCCTCGGCGATCATGACCCTGGCGCCATGCGCCGCCGCGATCCGGGCGGCGCGCACGCCGCCAGATCCGGCGCCGATCACGAAAAGATCGACATCGTAAGCGGCCATTCCACGCTCTCCACCCTGCCGTCAGGCTGCGGCATAATCGCTTCGCTCGCCATGGTGCGCTGGTTCGCCATCTCATGCACGAGGGCGGGGGATACGCCAATTAGGAACTGCCGGTGCGTTCTTGCTCATACTTGCTCTCCTTTACCGCTACATACGCCTCACTAGAACCTTTGAGCCGCCCGCAAAGACAGCTGATGCACCAGCGGAGGCGGCGAAACCTCTCCATTTTGGAATGATCAACCGATGCCCGCGATTTGGCAATATCCGCGCCCAGTTTTTTCCAATCGAGAGGGATTTACCCCGCGCCGTTTTGTTTTTGCAACGGGCAAGCTCAATGCGACGTTTTCGGCAAGGCCAGGCGATCCTGGCGCGGCTCACAAAACTCTCGCCGGACAATGCTATTTGGAAGCAGGACCTCGCCCGGTTCGACCGGCTGATCGCGGAGCTGGCGAAACGGTAAGGGCTTCCCCGATTCATTGCGTGGTGTTGATGAGACTGGCGTTCCCGCCCACCGCCGCGGTGTTGATCGAGACCGTCTGTTCGCGACAAAAACGGGCGAGGTAATGCGGCCCGCCGGCTTTCGGCCCCGTGCCCGACAGATTGAACCCGCCGAAGGGCTGAGTGCCAACGACGGCCCCGATCATATTGCGATTGACATAGCAATTGCCCGCCAAACGCCGGCCTAAAATACGATCGATTGTGGCGTCGATGCGCGAATGCACGCCCAAGGTCAGCCCGAATCCGCTGGCTTCGATCGAATCGAGCAAGCCATCAAGTTCGGCTGCCTTGTAACGCACGACATGGAGAACCGGACCGAAAATCTCGCGTTTCAACTCGCCGACGGCGGCAATTTCGAAAATGTGAGGCGCAACATAAAATCCGCCCGGCAGCGCGCGCGAAGGAATCTCGCCCGCGAAGTGGACAATCGCCGCGCTTCGCATGCACGCGATATGCGCATCAAGGTTTGCCTTGGCGGCGGCATCGATGACCGGACCGACCTGGACTTGCAGATCGCGCGGATCGCCAATCAAAAGTTCGCGCGCCGCGCCCTCGATCATCGCGATCATCTTGTCCGCGACATCCTCCTGGACGCAGAGAAGCCGGAGCGCGGAGCAGCGTTGCCCGGCCGAGCGAAACGCCGAGGCAATGACATCGTCGCAAACTTGTTCGGGCAAGGCCGTCGCATCGACGACCATCGTGTTGATCCCGCCAGTCTCCGCGATCAACGCTGGAATTGGCCCGTCCTTTGCGGCGAGTGCGCGATTAATCTTTGCGGCGGTTGCCATCGAGCCGGTAAAGGCTACCCCCGCGATTCCGGGCAAGGAGATAAGCTTCTCGCCAAGCGCGCCGTCCCCCGGCAAGAGATGCAATGCCTGGCCAGGCACACCGGCGCGATGGAGAAGCTCGATGGCGATGGCGGCGATCAAGGGGGTCTGCTCGGCGGGTTTTGCGAGGACGCTGTTGCCAGCGGCAAGCGCCGCGGCTACCTGGCCGAGAAAGATCGACAAGGGAAAGTTCCAAGGGCTGATGCAGACGAACACGCCTCGCCCGTGACAATCGAGCCGGTTGTCTTCCCCAGTCGGCCCGGGCAAGACAGCCGCGGTCGCAAACAGCCGGCGCGCTTCTTCGGCGTAATAGCGGCAGAAATCGATTGCCTCCCGCCATTCGCCGATCGCGTCCTCCAGCGTCTTGCCCGCCTCGTTTTGCAGCAGGCCGAGCAATGCCGGCGCCTCTAACTCAAGTTGCTTTGCGGCACAATCGAGACAGGCCGCGCGGGCCCCCGCGGGCACGCGAGACCAGAGAGCGAAACCCGCGCGCGCCTCGCGCATGGCTTCCGCCAACAAGCCGGGCGTGGCCTCGCACACAATACCAATCCTCGATCCGTCGATCGGCGACGCGACCGCACGCCCCGTTCCCTCGCGCCGCGCGCCGGAGACGATTGGCGCCGCCTCCCGCATCCGCGCGGATTTCGCGATCGCTTCGGTGAGGTCGGCAAGCGCATGGCGATCGCCGAATTCGATTCCGTTCGCGGTCTTGCGCGAGGGCATGTGAATATCCACGGGCAGCGGCAGGCGCGCGCGGGCGTTTTCCTTGCCGCCTATGATGGCTTGCGGCCTGACGATAAGCTCGGAACAGGGCACGCGCGGATCGCCAAGGCGCGCGACGAACGAGGAGTTGGCGCCATTTTCAAGAAGACGGCGCACGAGATAGGCGAGTAGGTTTTCATTCACGCCGACCGGCGCGTAGATCCGGCACGAAAGCTCGGGAATCTCGGACCGCAAGGCGGCGAAAAGGTCTTCGCCCATGCCGTGGAGGCGCTGGAATTCGAAGCCCTCGATATCCCCAGCGGATTCGACAACTGCCGCCATGGTAAGCGCGTTGTGGGTCGCGAATTGTGGATAGACGACGTCTCGCATGCCGAGGAGTTTTTTGGCGCACGCGAGATAATTGAGATCGGTCATCGCCTTGCGCGAAAATACCGGGTAATCGGGGAGACCCCGCTCTTGCGCCCGCTTGATCTCCGTATCCCAATAGGCTCCTTTTACGAGCCGCAGCATCAAGCGGCGATTATGGCCGCGCGCCGCCGCTGCAACGTAATCGATCACCGCGAGGGCGCGCTTCTGGTAGGCCTGCACCGCGAGACCGAATCCGTCCCACTCTGCGAGCGAGGGATCGGTCAGCAACAAATCGACAATATCGAGCGAAAGCTCAAGCCGGTCGGCTTCCTCCGCATCGATGGTGAAGTTCAAATCGTGCCGTTTGGCCGCGCGCGCGAGCTCGGCAACCTCCGGCGCGAGCTCAGCGAGAACACGCGGACGCGACAAAGGCTCGTAGCGAGGATGCAACGCCGAGAGCTTGACCGAGATGCCGGGCCTCTCCGGCAAGGTTTTCGATTCGGTGGACTTGCCGATTGCGTCAATCGAGTGCGCGTATGATGCAAAATAGCGCTTGGCATCGGCTGCCGTCCGTGCGCCTTCGCCCAGCATATCGAAGGAGTAGCGGTAAAGCCGCCCCTCTCTCGATTGGGCTCGCATCAAGGCGTCCTCAATCGTTTCGCCAAAGACGAAATGCGACCCCATGAGCTGCACGGCCCGCCGCGCGGCAGCGCGCAGGGCGCCCATGCCGATCCGGTGGGCCAACGCGGCGACCACCCCCTCCGCCGTTTTGCCCTTGCCGATGACGCGCGCGGTGACCCCAAGCGCCCAAGCGGCGGCCGAGACGAGGAGCGCCTCCGAGTCCCCGGCGTGGCGGCTCCAATGCGCCGAGGCGAGCTTGTCTTCGATGAGCCGGTCGGCGGTGAGGTCGTCAGGCACTCGCAGAAGGGATTCGGCAAGCACCATCAGGGCGAGACCCTCCTCCGACGACAAGGAATATTCGCGCAAGAGATCTTCGACCCCGCCGAAGGGGTTGGATCTTGCCCGCACTGCGTCTATGAGACGCAAGGCGCGCCGGTCGATCCGCGCCTCGGCCTCTTTCGGCAGCGCCGCGCCCGCAAGAAGCGCGGCGGCGAGAATCTCGTCCCGCGGCGCATAGGGGGCGGAAAAAGCCGGATGCGTGGAGTCCGGAGTCATGCAAGGCATTTTTTGCAAGCACTGCTAACGGAACCCAATATATGGGGTGATCGGGACGCACTTGCAGGCCCGCCGCCAACCTGGCCCAAGGCGCCGTCAACTCATACGTACACGCGGCACACCTCGTTGAACGGGCGCTCGGCAAAATTTCAACCGGCAAGCCCGAGCACATCGGCCATTGCATAAAGGCCGGGCTTTTGGTTCTTGCCCCAGAGCGCGGCCTGCACGGCGCCGCGCGCGAAAATGCTGCGGTCTTCCGCGACATGGGCGAGTTCGACTCTCTCGCACGGCCCCGCGAAAATCACTCTGTGATCCCCGA
This sequence comes from Candidatus Methylaffinis lahnbergensis, assembly GCA_002890675.1. Taxonomy (GTDB): domain Bacteria; phylum Pseudomonadota; class Alphaproteobacteria; order Rhizobiales; family Beijerinckiaceae; genus Methylocapsa; species Methylocapsa lahnbergensis. The sequence goes on along the minus strand of PEFW01000003.1, from coordinate 102,201 downwards.
TCACGGTCCCGCCGCGCAGCGACGCAAAGCCGATATCGCCGATCCCGCGCAAGCCGGTGTGGCCATCGCGCGCGCGAACCGAATGCTGTTCGAGTTTGACGCCACGTCCTTTCGCCGCCGCTTCGCCGAGGAGAAGCGCGGTGCCGGATGGGGCATCGACCTTCATGCGGTGATGCATTTCGACGATCTCGATGTCGTATTCGGGCCCGAGCGTTCGGGCGGCCCGCTCTACGAGAGCGGCGAGGAGATTGACGCCGAGGCTCATGTTGCCCGAGCGGACGACGACGGCATGGCGCGCGGCGGCCTCTAACCTCGCAAAATGGTCCGCGTCCAAACCCGTCGTGCCGATCACGTGAACGATTCGCGCTTGCGCGGCGAGCGCCGCGAGCCCGACAGTCGACGACGGCGTGGTGAAATCGAGTATTCCGTCCGCGCCCGCGACAGTTGCGAGAGCGTCGCCGCTGATCAGGACACCCATTTGGCCGCAGCCGGCGAGCAGCCCCGCATCCTGACCGATCGCGATGGAATCAGGCTGTTCGATCGCCCCCGAGAGGTGGGCGCCCGGCGTTTGCCGAATGATCTCGACGAGGACGCGACCCATGCGTCCAGCCGCTCCGGCAACGACGAGCCGCATATCGCCCATGGCCGATCTCCCGCGATCCCACTCCCATGCTGTCTATAAACCGCGGCAGCCGCAAGGAAAAGCGCGGGCGCGCGGCGAACGGCCAACCTGCCTGCACTTTTGTCCCGCTGGGTCAGTATCCGTCATCGCGCGGTCACGGCGATTTACTAGGTTCGCTTCGATCATGGCATGCTGATTGACCACGTGCCACGGTCGCGCGCCGGGCCGGAGGTACGTCCGGCGTTTTACGTTTCAGGACTTTAAGCGTTTCAGGACATGGTAGCGGCAATTTCCGCGATAATCGCCTCCGCCGCCTCGCGCGGATTTCTCGCCTGCGTGACCGGCCGGCCTACGACAAGGTAGTCCGCCCCGGCGGCAATGGCGGCGGCCGGCGTCATCGTTCTTTTCTGGCCGGAGGCCTCCACATTGGCCGGCCTTATTCCAGGCGTCACGAGGATCATATCTTGACCAAAACGCGCCCGCACGACGCCCGCCTCTTGCGCCGACAGTATTAGTCCATCGAGGCCTGCTTCATACGCCTGTCCCGCGCGCCGCGCGACGAGATCCGCGACGCCATACGCGTAACCGGCATCGGCGAGATCATGATCGTCGTAGGAGGTCAGCACGGTCACGCCGAGGAGACGCAGCGAAGAGCCGGCGGCGGCCAATTTTGCTGCTTTCATCGTCTGCGGATAGGCATGGACCGTCAAAAATCTGGCGCCAAGTCGTGCGATCTTAGCAGAAGCCCGGCTCACGGTGATACCGATATCGTGTAGTTTAAGGTCTAGAAAGACCTGTTTGCCGTCCTTTATCAAATCCTGCGCATAGGATAGGCCTCCGCCATAGGCGAGTTCCGAGCCGATTTTATAAAAACCGACGCGATCGCCGAGCGTGGTCACTAGCGCCTCGGCTTCCCGGATCGTCGCGAAATCGAGCGCGACGATAAGTTTTTCGCGGGCGGCCGCCGCGTTTTGCAGGGCGAAGGCGGCCGCGCTCATCACGGACGGCGCGAATGATCGATGCCGGACGCCTTGCCCGAGGTAGAGAAAGCCGAGTCCGCCCATAGTCCCTTTCGTGATGGTTGGCCGGGTCTCGTCTCGATTCGAAGCCTGGCTTTGGCGGCGGCGATCTCTTTCTTCAAGTCGAGATGGATCTTTTCGGTCCCGAGCTTGAATTTGTCGAAGAATTCCTCCGCCGGGTTCGGCCGCCTTTGCACCGCGGCACCGGCTGCCTGCGCCTGACGCCGGTAAATCCAGACGCGCGCGGGCGGCAGGTTCAACCATACCGGCGGGGAAGCTTCGACGTGAAAATCGAGCGCCGATGCTTTATCACGCGGCACCGGTGAGACGAGACCATACGTGAATTGGATGAAGCATCCGTCCGGGCTCATGCAATCGAAGGCACCGGCAAGGAGCGCGAACCTTTGCGTCTCGTGTTTCAATAAGAGCGGCAGGCTCGATACGATCGCGGATGCCGGCCGGCGAAGCCAGCCTCTCAATGTTTGCGACAATTGATACGCATCCCCTTTGATGACATGGACGCCGGGAAAGCGCCGCTTAAGGAGCTTGCAGAAGCCGGGGTCGAATTCCACGAGAAAAAGCCGCCCTGGCGCGATACCGCACTCCAAAAGCGCCTCCGTGATCGCGCCGGTGCCGGGCCCCAGTTCGACAACAGGTCCCGCATTGCGCGGATCGACGTAACGCGCCATCATGCGCGCGAGAAAGCGCCCCGATGGAGAGACCGCGCCGGCAACTGCTGGATTGTCGATCCATGACCTGAAGAAACGCGCCTCGTCGGCGAGCCGCTCCTCGATCGGCGTGTTCGGCTTTGACGAGCTGCGCCGGTTCGCGCGCGCGGGTTGGCTACGCAAAAAAAAGTCCTCCCTCATGTTGCGTGGGATACTTCCCCCGCAATATCGCCAGCAAAGGGGCGAGGCGTCACAAAACATAAACAAATGAAACGAGCAAGGGTTGCGTGCGCAAAGGGCTCACTGCCCGCCCAAATTCTCGAAGAAGTCTTTCATCCTGGCAAAAAAGCCAGCGGATTCCGGATGCGTCTTTGGCGACGACAGCGCTTCGAATTCGGCGAGGAGTTCGCGTTGCCGCTTGGTGAGACTTTGCGGCGTTTCAACCGTTATCTCGATATAAAGATCGCCGGTGTCGCGTGATCTCAGCACCGGCATGCCCTTGTTTTTCAATTTGAATTGCTTGCCGGATTGCGTGCCTTCTGGGATTTTGACCTTAGCCGCGACGCCATCGAGCGCATGGACGCTGACTTCCGCGCCGAGCGCCGCCTGGACCATCGAGATCGGAACGCGGCAGAATAGATCGGCGCCGTCGCGCCGAAAAAAAGGATGCGGCTTCGTCGACACGAAGATGTAAAGATCGCCCGCCGGGCCGCCCTTGGCCCCTGCCTCTCCTTCGCCGCCGAGACGAATCCGCGTCCCGTCCTCGACGCCAGGCGGAATATTGACGGAAAGGCGGCGTTCGCGGGTGACGCGGCCCGAGCCGCCGCAGGCGTGGCATGGATCGTCGATGATTTCGCCGCCCCCATGGCAATGCGGACAGGTCCGTTCGATCGCAAAGAAGCCTTGCTGCGCGCGCACGCGACCCTGCCCACCGCAGGTGGGACAAAGCCTCGGTTTCGCGCCAGCCTTGGCCCCCGATCCCGCGCAAGCCTCGCAGGCGACCGAGGCTGGCAGGCTAATCGGTGCGGTGTTGCCGTGAAACGCTTGTTCGAGCGAAATTTCCAAGTTGTAGCGGAGATCCGACCCGCGCGCGGGGCCCCTGCGACCGCCGCCGCGCCGCCCGCCCATCACATCGCCGAAAAGGTCGTCGAAAATATCCGCCATCGACGCCGCGAAACCATCGCCGCCGGTTCCGAAACCGCCATGTTCGAAGGCGGCATGACCGTAGCGATCGTAAGCCGCCCGTTTCTGCGAATCCGATAACGCTTGATACGCTTCGTTCAGTTCCTTGAACTGAATTTCGGCTTCCGTATTGCCGGGGTTGCGGTCGGGATGACATTGCATCGCCGCCTTGCGGAAAGCGGATTTCATCTCGGCGTCCGTGCAGCTTTTGGAAACGCCAAGAATTTCGTAATAGTCCCGTCTCATCATCGCGCTTCGCGTTCCAATCAATAGGCCCGCCGGAGCTTCTCGCTGGGTGTTCCGGGCGCCGCCCATCCCCTCAACTAGAATTTATCTGGCTTCGCGCCATTCCAACCGCATCTCGATGCCAGCACCGCGCCCTTTAGGCAAGTTGCCGCACCATAGATGGCGCGGGCGGCAAGGTCGAGGCACCGCCGGAACCATCCTCATGCGCCGAAGAAAAAATCTCCGGTGCGCGCTGGAGCATGTCCCGAAAATAAACAGCTTTGAGGGTGATCCGCTTCGCGCCAAATCGAATCCCTCCGTCGCGATACTCGCGGACCTCCCTGCTCGTTTACGCGGATTTCTTCTTGTCGTCGGGGCCGACTTCCTTGAAGTCCGCATCGATGACATCGTCCTTTGTCTCGGCATGCGCGCCCTCCGCGCCCGGCCCCGAGCCTTGGGCCTTATAGATCGCTTCGCCGAGCTTCATGGACGCTTGCACAAGGTCGTTCGTCCTGGCCTTGATCGTTTCGGTATCCTCGCCTTCAAGCGCCGACTTCAAGGCGGAAATCGCGGCCTCGATCACGCTCTTGTCGGATTCGGCGACCTTGGTCCCGAACTCCGCCAGGGATTTCTGGGCGGTATGAATCATCGCCTCGCCATGATTCTTGGCGTCGACGAGTTCACGGCGTCTCTTATCTTCGGAAGCGTGCGACTCGGCGTCCTTTACCATTCTATCGATATCGCCTTCGCTGAGGCCGCCGGAGGCCTGGATCCGGATCTGCTGCTCCTTGTTGGTTGCCTTGTCCTTCGCCGATACGTTGACAATTCCGTTGGCGTCGATATCGAAAGTGACGTCGATCTGCGGTACGCCGCGCGGCGCGCCCGGGATCCCGACGAGATCGAACTGGCCAAGCAGCTTATTGTCCGCCGCCATTTCGCGTTCGCCCTGGAAGACGCGGATCGTAACCGCCGTCTGATTGTCTTCCGCGGTCGAAAATACCTGGCTCTTTTTGGTCGGAATGGTCGTGTTCCGTTCGATCAGCCGCGTGAACACGCCGCCGAGGGTCTCGATGCCGAGAGACAAAGGCGTCACGTCGAGCAAGAGCACGTCCTTCACGTCGCCTTGGAGGACGCCGGCCTGAACCGCCGCGCCGATCGCGACGACTTCATCGGGATTGACTCCTTTATGCAGCTCCTTGCCGAAGAAGCTTTTGACCACCTCTTGCACCTTGGGCACGCGAGTCATGCCGCCAACGAGAACGACTTCATTGATCTCGCCCGCGGTAAGTCCCGCGTCCTTCAAGGCCTTGCGGCACGGTTCGACGGTTTTTTGGATGAGATCGTCGACAAGCGCCTCGAACTTCGCCCTTGTGAGTTTCAAGGTGAGATGTTTCGGTCCCGCGGCATCGGCGGTGATATAGGGCAAGTTGATCTCGGTTTGGGTCGCGGACGACAATTCGATCTTGGCTTTTTCGGCCGCTTCCTTAAGGCGCTGGAGCGCGAGCTTGTCCTTTTTCAGGTCGATCCCATTGTCTTTCCTGAACTCGTCGGCAAGGTACTCGACAAGGCGGACATCGAAATCCTCGCCGCCGAGGAAGGTGTCGCCGTTGGTCGATTTCACCTCGAACACGCCATCGCCGATTTCGAGGATGGAGATGTCGAATGTGCCGCCGCCGAGATCGTAGACCGCGATGACCCCCGAGCCCTTCTTGTCGAGGCCATAGGCGAGCGCCGCCGCGGTCGGCTCGTTGATGATGCGCAGGACCTCGAGGCCCGCGATCTTGCCTGCGTCCTTGGTCGCCTGCCGCTGAGCATCGTTGAAATAGGCGGGAACGGTAATGACCGCTTGGCGCACCTCCTGGCCGAGATAGGCTTCGGCGGTCTCCTTCATCTTTTGTAAGATAAAGGCGGAAATCTGCGAGGGGGAATATTGCTTGCCGTCGGCCCCGACCCAGGCGTCCCCATTGGAGGCGCGAATAATCCTGTAAGGGACGAGGCCCATGTCCTTCTTGGTCATCGGGTCGTCGAAAGTCCGGCCGATAAGCCGTTTGATCGCAAAAAACGTCCGTTCGGGATTGGTGACGCCCTGACGCTTGGCCGGTTGGCCGACGAGACGCTCCCCGTCGTCCGTGAATGCGACGATGGAGGGTGTGGTCCGGGCTCCCTCGGCGTTCTCGATAACCTTCGGCGTCGTACCTTCCATGATCGCCACGCAAGAATTGGTGGTGCCGAGGTCGATTCCGATTACTTTGGCCATGATTGCTCTTCCTTTCGATCCGCAAGACCACCGGATCCCGCCGAGGCGATCCGGCAAATGGGCGGACGGATTTCCGCCCGGTCCCCGATTAAGTTCAAATTGGTATGGCAGCGCGTGAACGCAAGATGCGCCGAATATAAGTGGACGATTGCGGTGTGCAAGACGAAGGTTTGAGGCAAGCGGTGGCGCGCGCTGATTTTTCTCGCCCCATGCCGGTGGCAAGGGCGCGGCGGTGCCGTCAGAATCCTTACTCGTATCCGGTAAGTTTGCCTTGTTTCGATTGTCCAATCGCGCAAACGTGCCAGGACGCGGCCCAAAGTGCTAGCGTGCCGTGGCTTTTCATCCTGGCGAGATTCCAGTTGCGACATTTTCCTTCGGTTGTGCTTCTTGCGGCTCTCTTGGCCCCGGCGTTGGCGCGAGCCCAACTCATGCTTCCAGGCGCCCTCCAGGGGTCGCCTTCCACGGCGGGTACGCAAAGTCCCGGTGCCGCGCCAGGGCAACCGAAAGCGGCGGGACTAAAGCCGCCCTCGGAGGAGACGATTGTTGGACATGAATTGTCGCGCGACGGATTTGCCGGGATCATCGCGTTCCAGCGCGGGTCCGGCAACGGGCTTGAGATCGCTAGGCTTTTGATCGCCGGGGAAGAAATTTCGCGCCCCGGCGAACAATGCCAGGTCGAGGTGGTCGCGGGCACGCCGATCCAAACCAGATTCGCCGGGCGGCCCAATGGCGTATCGCACTATGAAGTCGAGATCGAAACTTGCCCGTTTTCGCTTGACGTGCTGGAGGGGGCCGTCCTTGTCACCCGCACGCCCAAGACATGCGATTTCCGGGCGGCGGATTGCCGGGTCGATCCGGCCGGGCTTTGGGGCCCCCCGGGGAACGCTATTGGTCCCGATCAGACGAAGCAGTTGGAGCGCGAGCGGGGCCGCGTGGAGTCGGCTATGCTCGCCCAGTTTCACGCGCTGCTGAAGAGCGCCGGCAAGGACAAAGAGGCAATCAAGCAAATCGCCAGCGAACAAGCGGGGTTCTCGTCGGAGCGCGAAGTGATCTGCCGCAATTATTTGCGCGAGGATTTTCACGGATTTTGCGGGCTGCGGATCACCCAGGCCCGGGCGCTCGCCTTGCAGACGGCTTTCGAGGATCGCACCAAAGCAAAGGCGAAACCGGCAAGGACAAGGGCGAAACTAAAACCCGATCCCGACCCCGCAATTCAATCAAAAGCGAAGTCCGAGTAGCAGATTCAGGTTGGAATTGGGCGAAAAATTCAATGCTACAGCTTACGTTTTGAGCAGTACCGGTTGAATTGATACTTCAACCAGCGACACCGGATTTCGCTATCCCTTGTGAACGGGGTATACAAGGCGAGGCTTTTGAAATGGGCGCCGAGACTCGCCTCAAGTCTCCTGCCCGGTCAGCCGCAGCCAATCCTCCTCGCTCATCGCCTCGATGCCAAGTTCGGCCGCCTTCGCGAGTTTTGAACCAGCGCCGGGCCCAGCCACGACGAGATCGGTTTTTTTGGAGACGGACGCCGCGACCTTCGCGCCGAGCCGCTCGGCCATCGCCTTGGCCTCGTCGCGGGTCATCCGTTCGAGCGAGCCGGTAAAGACAATCGTCTTGCCCGCGACCGGGCTTTTCGAAGCGACAGCCTCCATCGGCAGCGGCGTCACATGTGCGGTGAGGGCGTCGAGAACCTCCTCATTGTGCTTTTCGGCGAAAAAATCGGCGATGGCTTCCGCCACCACTTCGCCGAAACCTTCGATATTGTTGATTTCCGCGCGGGCCTCGGACCCTTTTTGAGCCGCTTGCGCGGTCTTGCGCAGCGCTTCGAACGACTCAAAGTGGCGGGCAAGGCGCCGCGCATTGGTCTCGCCGACATGCCTGATGCCGAGCGCATAAATAAAGCGGTTGACGGGGAGCGTGCGGCGCGCTTCGATTGCGTTAAAGAGATTTCGCACCGAAAGTTCGCCAAAACCTTCCCGCTCTTTCAGATTGATAATGCCGCGCCGCTCGCGCTCTGGCAGCGTGAAAATATCGGGGGCGGTTCTGATCAGGCCATCCCTGAAAAACTGCTCGATACGCTCGTCGCCCAGGCCTTCGATATCGAAGGCATTGCGCGAGGCGAAATGTTTCAACCGCTCGACCGCCTGCGCCGTGCAGACAAGACCGCCAGTGCAGCGGCGCACGGCCTCCGCCTCTCCGGTCTTGGGGTCGATCTCGCGAACCGCCGCCGAGCCGCAAATGGGGCAGATTTTAGGAAAGACATATTTTGCCAATTTTTCGTGCTTGTCTTTTTCGTGCTTGTCGAGGATCCTCGGTCCAAGAATTTGCGGAATGACATCACCGGCGCGCTGGACCGTCACCGTGTCGCCGATGCGAATGTCCTTGCGGGCGATCTCGTCTTCGTTGTGGAGGGTCGCATTGGACACAACGACGCCGCCGACGGTCACCGGGTCGAGCTTGGCAAGCGGCGTCAAAGCGCCGGTGCGCCCGACATTGATCTCGATCGCGCGCAGCACGGTTGTCGCCTTTTCGGCGGGGAACTTATGCGCCACCGCCCAGCGCGGCGCGCGTGACACAAAGCCAAGGCGGTCTTGCAGCGCGAGGCTATCGACCTTATAGACCACGCCGTCGATGTCGTAGCCGAGCCGCGCGCGCATCTGCTCAATCCGCCGGTAATGCGCGATGAGACCGTCCGCCGAATGGCACAGCACCGTAAGCGGATTGACGGGAAGCCCGAAATCCTTGAACGCCGCGATCATGCCGATTTGCGTCGAGGCGGGCAAAGCACTCGCCTCGCCCCAGGCGTAGGCGAAGAAATGCAGAGGCCGCCCGGCGGTGATGGCGGGGTCGAGCTGGCGAAGCGAGCCCGCCGCCGCGTTGCGGGGGTTGGCAAAGAGCGTCTTCCCCGCCTCCGCTTGGCGGGCATTCAACGCGGCGAAATCCATGTGCGTCATATAGACTTCGCCGCGCACCTCGAGAATTTCCGGCGCCGCGCCAGCGAGAGCCTTCGGAATTTCACCGATGGTGCGCACATTGGCGGTGACGTCCTCGCCCTCGAAGCCGTCGCCGCGCGTGGCCGCTTCCACGAGTTCGCCTTTGACGTAGCGCAGCGAGCATGAGAGTCCGTCGATCTTTGGTTCCGCCGTGATCGCGAGCGGGGCGTCCGGGCCAAACCCGAGAAACCGGCGTACACGCGCGGCAAAATCCGCGACTTCGTCGCCGGCGAAAATGTTGCCGAGCGAGAGCATCGGCACGCGATGGCGGACCTTCGCGAATTTTTCCGACGGTGCGGTACCGACTTTCCTTGTCAAGGACTCGGGCGTCGCGAGCTCCGGAAAGGCGGCCTCGATCGCTTCATAACGCCGCCGCAGCGCGTCGTAATCGGCATCCGAAACCGTCGGCGCATCCTCGGTGTAATAGCGCCGGTCATGCGCGCCGATTTCTTCCCCGAGGCGGGCATGTTCGCGGCGCGCTTGTGCTTCGCCGAGGCTCTCGATAGGGGCTGGCTTCTTCATCAAGCCAACATTAGCATCAGCCGCACCAGGCGAAAAGTTCGCCCTTTCGCATGTTTAGCGACGGCGCGGGGCGCGGGCGAAAGGGTCAAGCAAAACGCTGCTTCCGCTTATGGCCATGGCGGCTTCAATCCCATCCTCGATCCGAGATGGCGGATCATTCCCCGGCGGCGAGCGACCCTTTATGGGGCACCGCGCGTTTTCGTCCAACCGCGGTTTGCAGGTCACGCGGTCTTCGCGCGGATTCGGTCCTGTTTGCGTAACCTATTTGTGATTTCGTCGCTCTCCTTCAGCTTTCCTTTACGCAAAAGTACCCCGCGCCAAAAAATTACCGGCCTTTCACGAGGGGATAGTACGTTCGGGTCAAGAGATCTGGCGCCGAATAGGCTATCGTCAAGCCACGGAGTTCGATGCCTCCGCCGCCTTCCCGATGGCGGTCCTGCACCTGTCTAGCCCTAACCGGCGGGCGCGGTGGTATCTGGACCGGCCGCCCTTGTCCTCCCTAAGGGCGGCCGGACTTTGTCTCAGCCGCGCGAGGCCGCGACGCAGCCAGGGCGGAGCCCCTCGAGGGTCAAGAAAACGCGGTCCCTGCCAGCCTCGACCAAGGCGCAGGAAAGATCCGTGACGAAATCCTCGCGCTGCTGAGCTGCTCCCGTTCAAGCCGCGCAAAAGCCGGACGAAGCGCCATTCCGCGCGCCCCCTTAGAGCATGATCCGAGAAAATGGAACCTGGTTTCCACTTTCGCGGATCATGCTCCTGCCTTGCTCTCAGTGGCGGGTGGATTTTATGATGCGCGGATGCGCAAAAGAAACACCGCAATCAAAAATCCGGCGGCCAAAATTTTGGACGGCGCCGCTACCGCGCTCGGAACGAACCTGAATACGCCACCCAGAAAAATCCCCGGGCGCGCCACGAAACCGCAAGGAGCGGGGCAAATGCCGCCGGACCCGGCAAGAATGGGCGAGATTTTCCGCCGCTTCGAAGCCGTCAATCCGCACCCAAAAGGCGAACTCGACTATGCGAACGCCTTCACCCTGCTCGTCGCGGTCGTGCTTTCGGCGCAAGCGACCGACCTAGGGGTCAACAAGGCCACGCGCGCGCTCTTCGCTGCCGCCGACAGCCCAGCCGAAATGGCGGCGCTCGGCGAGGAAAAGCTCCAGGCCATGATCAAAACGATTGGCCTTTACCGCACCAAGGCAAAAAACGTGATCGCCTTGTCGCGGCGGCTCGTCAAGGATTTCGGCGGCGAGGTACCGCGCAACCGCGATGCGCTCGAAACGCTTCCCGGAGTAGGCCGCAAGACCGCCAATGTGGTCTTGAATATTGCATTCGGCTTGCCAACGATCGCCGTCGACACGCATATTTTCCGCGTCTCCAACCGCATTCCGCTGGCGGCCGGCAAGACGCCGCTCGATGTCGAACGCGGGCTTGAGAAAATCATTCCCGATGCGTTCAAGCCGCATGCGCATCATTGGCTGATCCTGCATGGCAGGTATATCTGCAAGGCCCGCCGCCCGGAATGCGAGCGTTGCTTAATCTCCGATCTCTGCCGGTGGCCGGACAAGCGGGCCTGATGTGCTTCGGGCGCATTCCCGCCGGCGCGCATGAGATCTTCGAACGAGGCGAAGCAGCGATCCGCGAAATCGTCCAGCGGCTCACATTATAGCTGGCTCGCAATCCGGGTGCAGCATACCCCTCGGCGCAAGCCGGGGTACGGGTCAAGGGCGCCTTTGACAGGCCGTGGCAAGTCCGGCGGCTCGAAACGTTATGCGTGATTTGCGGCGGTTTTGCCGGATTCGCTTAGGTTAGCAGATTGCGTAATATGCCGCGTACCGCGTGCGAAGGCGTGGTTGACCGCCCGGCAGGGGAAAAGCAATGACTGTCGAATCCGATAAGGCATGGTACAAAAACATTGTTGAAGTGCACGAGTTAACAAGTCCGGTTTGGGACTTGATTAGATCATTTAATAAATGGTATTTCGACCTGATGAAAAACGTTATGATTGTAACCGTGATTCAGTATATGGGTAATAAAACAGGAATGTCACGGTACAGATAATTGGATATGCTTCAGGTGGTTTAGTAAGTGCATATTTTATGAGTTACATCATGCAGTGGCAGCCAAGTTTTCTAAACTTCAAACATGGGCATATAACTATTAGAATTTTGGGTGGTTTACTTACCATTGCAGCTATGTATGGCTTGACGTGGGGTGGTAGCAGGTTAATTGCGAGCGTTATTACTGAACTTACTAATGCCCAAGGAAAATAGGCGTCTTCCGCGTCGATCTGAAATCGAAGGGCGTCCGGTCACAAGCCGGGCGCCTTTTTTCGTGGACGCGCGTCTTATTGGCGGTTGCGAATCGTTGCCGCCAATAACCCTTATTGGCCGGACAAGCGGGCCTGATTTACTTCGGCAGCATTCCGCCGGGGCGCATGAGATCATCGAACGAGGCGAAGCAGCGATCCGCCACCGCGGCAAGGAGCGCAACGATGGCAACTCGGCATTCGCGCGCGAGCGGACCAGTATGCTCCAGCCAAACACCGGCACCGCGCGGCTGTGAAAGGTACGTCATACGACAATCGTCAGGCGCTCCGCGGCGCGAGTAATGCCGGTATAGAGCCAGCGGTTGCGGTGTTCGCGAAACGCGAAGCTTTCGTCGAACAAAACCACGTGGTTCCATTGCGACCCTTGCGCCTTATGCACGGTGAGCGCATAGCCGTAATCGAACTCGTCCGACGCCCGCCGGATTTTTGGACTTAGATTTTCCTCCAGTCCTTGAAAGAATTCCGGCAGCACGCCGATGCGCAGCGGCTTGCGGGCCGGATCGTCCTCCGGCACAATGTTCAGCGCGAGCTTCTTCTTGCGGGTTGGCTCGATGGTCTTCACGAGCCAGATCCCGCCGTTCAAGAGACCCTTGGTCTTGTTGTTCTTGAGACAGACCAGCTTGTCTCCCGCCTGCGGAAAAACATCGGCGTGCCCGAAGAGTTCGCGCATCCGTTTGTTATACGAGTGGCGGGTGCGGTTGAGGCCAACGAGCAGCTGATCGGCCGCGGTCGCCGTGCCGGAATCGATGTCGCGCCGCTCTATGACGAGGCTCTCGCCATAAGCGCCGAGGGAAAGCTTTCCTCCTTCGCGCACAAGCATGGACATTTTGATGATCGGATTGTCCACCGCTTGGCGATGCACCTCGGTCAGCATCACGTCGGGCGGGCCTTCGGTAAAGAACCCCCCGCCCTTGACAGGAGGCAATTGCGCCGGATCGCCAAGGACCAGCACGGGCTTGCCGAAGGACAAAAGATCGCGGCCGAGTTCTTGATCGACCATCGAACATTCGTCGATGATGACGAGGCTCGATTTCATAACGGCGCTGTCTTCGTTGAGAACGAAGGTAAGCTCTTGCGTATCGGTCTCCCGCAGCCGGTAGATCAAGCTGTGGATCGTGCGCGCTTCCTTGCAGCCCTTGGAACGCAAAACGAGCGCGGCCTTGCCGGTGTAAGCAGCGAAGGCGACGCCGCCATCGCTATCCTCGGCGATTTTCTTGGCGAGCGTGGTCTTGCCGGTGCCCGCATAGCCGAAGAGCCGGAACAATTGCGGCTCGCCGCGTTTCAACCATTCAGCGACGGCTTTTAGCGCAGCCTCCTGCTGCGGCGGCCAAATCATGCCCATGCCGTTCCGGAGTGCATCGGATTTCGCTCATCTCTCGAAGGGTGCCAATCCGCATATACCCTCGCCAATAGCATTGCCACCCCACGCTGAAGGAGGGAGCACGGCGCGGTCGGCCAACAGTGAAGGCTCATTGGCGAGTTACGGGCAAAACGGTTGCCGGGCGGTGCCCATTCGACTGGGTGGAAAATAATAAATCGCGGGTCATTCGTTCCTATCCCCAAGCGAGGTCTGATATTGGGGCCGGAAAACTCGCTAGGCTCGCGCCTATGCAAAGCCTCGCAGCGGAAAATTGCGTTAGGGCATACGCTTTGAACCGTCTGGTTTTTTAAAGGCTGCTTCAAAAACCGCGCCCCCGTGCTTTGAGACGGCCGCTGGGCGGCCTCCTTGGCATAAATCGGGTTATTCACCTGTCTGCTAATCGATGACGGGATGATCGGTTGCGACCACGAAGGTGCGGGAGCGCCGCATCAGCGGGGGCGGGCTAGCGCCCGGGGCTGCGCTGCCGCTTCGCGTGGACGCCCCCGAACCGCGCCGTGTCGTGCCCTGTCTGTCATCATTATTCCATTACCACGGTGTGATCCTCACCGCCGCCGGGCGCCCTCTTGAACACCACAAGTAGCGGGATCACGGCGAGCGTCGCGATCATCAACAGCTTGTAATCGTCGATGTAAGCAATGACCTGCGCCTGCTGCGTGATCATGGCGTCCAGCGCGGCGCGTCCGGCGGCGGTAAGCGGATTCCAGAACTGCGCGATGATCGGGTCGCCAAAGAGTCGGTTGACGGCCGTGACGTGCTGCACGATTTCGGCGTGATTCACCTGCGTGTTCTGTGTTAACAGGCTGTTCACGACCGAGATACCGACGCTCGAACCTATGTTGCGCGACAGACTGTAGAGACCGGCGCCTTCCGCCCGCAACTCGGATGCCATCGTTGACAGAGTCACCACGCTGAGCGGTACGAAGATGAAGCCGAGACCAATGCCCTGGATCACCCCGATGACGATGATGGTCATCTGCGAAATGTCCGGCGTCCAACCCGTCATCGCACAGAACGACCAGGCAGTGAGCCCAAGGCCGACAGCGAGAAGGAGGCGCGTATCGACCCGCCCGGTCAGCTTTCCGACGACCAGCATGGCGCCCATCGTGCCGACACCCCGAGGTCCCAGCACGAGGCCCGCGCTGACGATCGGATAATTCATGAGATTTTGTAGATAGGGTGGCTGCAGCGCTAGCGAGGCGTAATAGGTCAGGCCGACGATGGCGATGAAAATGATCCCGGCAGTGAAGTTGCGGTCGCGGAACAGCGACGGCCTCACGAAGGGTTCCTGCGCGGTGAATGTATGGACGAGAAACAAGTAGAATGCCGACGCCCCGATGATGGCCTCTGTGACGATCTCGCCCGAGCCGAACCAGTCGAGCTCTTCGCCGCGGTCCAGCATAACCTGCAGGGCAGCGATCGTCAGGCTCAGTGTGCCGAAACCGAACCAATCCAGCCTCGCCGTGGCGTTCCGCGCCGTCTCGGGCAGAAAAGTCGTCATGCCGAGGAAGGCAAGCACACCGATCGGCAGGTTGATGTAGAAGACGTAGCGCCAACTATAGGCCTCGGTCAGCCAGCCGCCGAGCACTGGCCCAAGAACGGGACCGGCCATCACCGCGACGCCCCATAGCGCCATTGCGGATCCCTGCCGCTCCCTCGGATTGATGTTGAGCAGCACGGTCTGCGAGAGCGGGACGAGCGCGGCGCCGAACAAGCCTTGCAGCACCCGGAACAGCACGATCTCGACCAAGGACTGCGCCATGCCGCACAGCATCGAGGCGACGGTGAAGCCGGCAATGGAGACGAGGAAAAGGCGCTTGAGCCCGAACCGCCCGGCGAGATAGCCGGTCGGCGGCGTCATGATCGCGGCAGCGACGATATACGAGGTCAGCACCCAGTCGATCTGGTCCTGACTCGCCGAGACACTACCCTGCATATAGGGCAGCGCGACGTTGGCGATGGTGGTGTCGAGCGCCTGCATGAGGGTGGCGAGGATCACGCAAACGGTGATCGCCGCCCGATTGCCGCCATTTGGCGCGCGCTCCGCAGGCATCACGCCCCCCGCCGGGCGCCGCCGAACAGCGCGGCCATGAAGTGTGGCAAGCCCCGCGTATGACCGGTGTCGACATCGACCTCGGCGCTCATCCCGGCGCGTAACGGTGGCAGGTTCTTATCGCTCGTGTCGACGCGCACGCGCATCGGGATGCGCTGCCCGACCTTCACCCAGTTGCCGCTGGTGTTCTGCGCCGGCAGCAGCGAGAATTCCTGCGCTGCCGCCGGGCTGATGCTCTCAATGCTGCCATGCCATTCCACATCCGGATACGTGTCCACCGTCACCGTGACGGGCTGTCCCAACCGAACATACGTCAACTCAGTCTCTTTCGGGTTCGAGTCGACCCAGAGATGGTCCGTGGCGACGAGATAAAAAGCGGTCATCGAGGCCTGAAGGTACTTGCCGGGTGCGATGGAGGGCACATTCGTCACGATGCCGGCGAATGGCGCCTTTACGACGGTGTGGTCGAGTTGGCGCGCGGCTTCGTTCCGCTGTGCCACGGCATCGCGATAGCGCGGGTGCTGCTCGACCGGGATGCTGGGGTCGCCGTTGAGGTTGGCTCCAATCGCGGCGAGCTGCTGATTGAGAGAGGCTAGCTTCTGCTGCGCGTTCTGCAAATTGCGGCGCGCCGTGTCAAAGGTCTGCTGCGACGCGATGTTCTTGGCCGCGAGGTCCTGCTGACGGTGGAATTCGCGATCATAATAAGCGATGTCATACTGGGCCTGCTTGATCTGCGCCTGCATGTCCCCGTAGTTTGCCTTGAGCGCGTTCAGATCGTTTCGGACGATACCGACCTGCGCCTCGGCGCGCTCCAGAGCGAGCCGAAACGGGAGATCGTCCATGCGGAATAAAACTTGGCCCTCTGCGACCTCTTGATTATTGCTGACAGCGATCTCCGTGACGATGCCGGAGACGTCGGTCGAGATGCCGACCTTGTCGGCCTCGACATACGCATCGTCCGTCGACATCACACGGCCGCCGGTAACGTACCAGTAGGCGCCGGCGATCAGCGCCAGCGGAAGCAGCGCAAATGACACCCAGCGCACCCAGCGCCGGCGTGGAGACTGCGGCGCCTTTTCGGGCTCCGAGGACCTCTCGATCGGCCGCCCCGGCTGCTCTCGTGGACGCCGCTCCGGCTGCTCTCGTGGGCAGTCGCGCCTGGCGGCCGGCGCCTCGGCCGTGTCGGAGCGCAGCGAAACTATGGTCGCGTCGGCGGGCATAGAACCTCCTTTGATGCCTGAATCCCTGTTGCATTAAGGTACTGACGAGCGGCATAAATGAAAACCCTATATCTGTTGCATTCGATATTGAGAGGAATTCATGAATGAACCGTGGCAACCTGGCCGATCTGACCGCATTCATTGCTGTTGCCGATCACTTAAGCTTTCGAGCCGCGGCGTCGCGGCTCGGTGTCACGCCGTCCGCGCTAAGCCATTCGATGCGGCAGCTGGAGGAGCGTCTCGGGGTGCGCTTACTGCACCGCACGACGCGCAGTGTATCGGTGTCCGACGCCGGCTTGCGCCTGCTCGAGCGGCTGCGGCCGGCCTTCGGCGAGATCGCCGGCGCGCTCGAGGACTTGAACCAAGAGCGCCAGCGACCCTTGGGGCGGCTGCGGATCTATGCGACCCATTGGGCGGCGGCGGTGGTCATCGCGCCGATCTGGGGACGCTTCTTGTCGACGTACCCGGAAGTCCACCTTGAGCTCGCGGTGGGCGAGGCGCCGATTGACATCGTAGCGAAGGGATTCGACGCCGGGATCGGACCGCACGACCGGGCGCCGGCCGACATGATTGCCGTTCGGGTGATGGGGCCAATGAAGGTCGTCGTGGTTGGCGCGCCAACTTATTTTGCGCGGCGGCGACCGCCGCGCACGCCCGATGATCTCGCCCGTCACAGTTGCGTTCAATATCGGCGGGCGGCCGACGGCGACGTATTCGCGTGGCCGTTCGAGCGGAACCGCAGGGCGCGGCGCATTTCGGTGGATGGTCGAGTGATGGTCGACGATCCCGATCTCGCTGTTCGGGCGGCGGTCGACGGGCTGGGCATCGCATATACAATCGAAGCTCTGGCCGAGCCGTTCCTGCGCTCTGGACAGTTGGTCCGCGTGCTGGAAGACTGGTCGCCATCGTTCGAGGGACTGTTCCTCTATTATCCCGGGCACCGGCAGGTCCCCGCCACGTTGCGCGCCCTCATCGACATGATCCGCACGGCCCGCGGCTCGCCGCCGGCCAAGAGTTCACTCCAGAACCCTTTTACCAAGGACTGAGCAAATCGAAGCTGCGTCAAGAGTCCGCCCAACGCGATCTCAAAAACAGCGGGCAGCCATTGCAATTGGGGCCCGCGGGCTGCAGAATCCGCCCTATGCTTTGATATTCGGACGCTCCTCACGTGACGCTTTGGCAAGCCGTCGGCTACTGCCCAGGCTCTCCTTCATCTGGTGCAGGCCGATGACCATGGCGTCCAAAAACCAAGGATCAATCTCCATGGTCATGAGCTCGTGCAACTCAACCCGGAATAGCTCGATCTTCCGCAGGATCGGTGCTGCCTCCGGCGTGATCCGCAGACGCCAGATACGCCGATCCTCGGGATCGGCGCAGCGCTTGACAAGGCCAAGCTCCGCAAGGCGGTCGACGAGGCGAGCGGCGGTGATCGGAGCAACCTCGGCGAGGGCCGCGAGTTCGTTCTGGGATAAGTCCGGCTGGCGTTCCAGCCGCGCCAGGATGATCCACTGGGCCAGCGTCATACCTTATGTTGATGTCAAGGGCTGAATCATGGCAACCCTGGACCTGTTGGTTGGCGCCACGGCGGCCGACCTATCGGCTCAGCCCGGCCACCTTTGGATGGGTTTCCCTTTTCTCGAGGTTCAGATGGCGGGAATTGGCGATGGCGCGGCGGCGTCATGCTCGTGCGAATTTCGCCGGAGCCAGACCCTAACGCCCATTGCCTACCCCGGCGCCTCAGGACGTGGGCGACAGCCTTGCGATTAGCTTCTGGTACAGCGGGTTATCCGCCGAAAACACATAGTCCTGCGCCGCCACGCAAACATGGGTCGCGCCTTGCGCGATCAGCCAATCGGCGAGCGGCGCGGTTTCGTCTTTCGGGCAATTCAAGGTCAGGCGTCCATCGGCCGCATGGAAGCGCGCGCGGGCAGAAAACGCCGTCTTCGCATTCGCGAACAGAGAATCCTCCCATCGCGACAGCACGGCCGAGACCTCGCGCGTGGTGCGCGCCTCCTCTTCCGCCGCGATGCGCGAGAGAATGATGCGGGCGGTTTCGCGCGGGCCAGCACTCCAATCGGCGGCAACCGACGCAACGAGATTGGCCTGCGAGCGCAAAATCGTGCCGTCGTCGAGAATTTTAAGTGCATTGGCGAGAAGCGTCGCGCCGGTCGTCGTGATATCGACGATCAGCTCGGCCTTGCCCGCCGCCGGCGCGCCCTCGGTCGCACCAAGGCTCTCGACAATGCGGTAATCGGCGACATGCCGCTCGGCGAAAAAGCGCCGGGTCAGTTGGACATATTTGGTCGCGACGCGCATCCGCTCGCTGCGCCGCGCTCGGAAGGCCGCCGCGACATCCTCGATGTCCGCCATGGTCTTCACGTCGATCCACGCGCGGGGAACGGCAACCACCACATCGGCGTGGCCGAAGCCGAGCGGCGCCAAAAGCTCGACTTTCGCTTCGGCATCGGCAATGCCTTCGCGAATGAGATCCTCGCCGGTGACGCCGAGATGCACCTGGCCGGCGGCCAATTGCGCGACAATGTCGGCGGCGGTAAGAAACGCGATCTCGATATTATCCATGCCGGCCAAGGTTCCTCGATAGTCGCGCGCGCCGTGCGCGAATTCGAGCCCCGCGCGGGCGAAAAAAGCCGCGGCGTTTTCCTGCAGCCGCCCTTTCGAGGGAACCGCGAGCACGAGAGGTTTTTTGGCGCCACGTAAACTCATGGCGCCCCCCGTTCCACGCTCAGGCGGCCGATCCAGATCGCCGCGCCGATGGCGGGAATCGGCTGTTTCGCACCAAGCGTTCGCGGAAGCTGGTCGTAGCGCCCGCCGCCTATGGCAGGCTCTCCCGCGCCGTGCTCATGCGCCTCGAAAACAAAACCTGTGTAATAGTCGAGATTGCCAGTAAAGCGCGCGGCAAAATGGAGTCTTGTGGCATCGAGCCCCTGCATGACGATAAAGCCAAGCCGTTTGTCGAAACTGTCGAGGACGGCGGAAAGATCGAGGTTCGCGCCGGCGGCAAGCGCGCGCAATTGCGAGGAAGCGTTATCAGGGTCGCCCTCCACGCTCAAGAATTGCTCGATGACCGCGCGCTTTTCCGCGGAAAATCCCGCGCCCGTCTTGAGTGCCGCTTGTTCAAGGAAACGATCGGCGATCTCTCCCGGGCTGCGGCCGCTGGCCGGGGCTATGCCCGCGATGGAGAGGAGGTTTTCGACAAATGCGCGCGCGCCCTGCTTATCGGCGCCTTCGAGAATGCCGAGGACGCCGGAATGATCGGCGCCGTGGAAGCCTGGACTCAGGATCGCGTCGAGAGATTTGCCTTGAGAATGGCCACGAGCGATGCGGCGACGCCATTGGGGCGGAAGTTCTAGCGCTTCCAGAAGCCGGGAAAACAGCAAGGCGTCGCCGATCCGCACGATGAGGCGCGAAGGGGCAGCCTGGGGTTGTTTGGCGACGCTTGCCGCTTCGAGCGCGAGGGCGAGGATTTCCGCGTCCGCGGCCTCCCGGTCAGGCCGGCCAAAACTCTCAATTCCGGCTTGCGTGAATTCGTTTTGGCGGCCTGGGAGAAAACGGAAAACAGGCCCGCAATAGGAGAAGCGTGCGCTCTCGCCAGCACGCTCCGTGGCGAGATAGGCGGCCAGGACAGGAATCGTATATTCCGGACGCAGGCAATAGTCGGCGCCGGAAAGATCGCTTGTGAGATAGAGCTGGCCGCGCAACTCCTCGCCGGAATCGAAAAAGATCGAAGCCGGTTGCAGGATCGGCGGTTCGCAGCGCGCGTATCCGGCAGAGGTGAGATGGGCAATGATGCGTTCGGCGCGCGGATCGGCAAAAGACAAAGATCTGCCCCGGAAAGCTCAACGAAGTTCGCCTCTCTTAGCAAGGCGAGCCATGTTGCGCGACAGGTATTGCGAGACAAAGGGCTAAAGCGTGGGGGTCAGCGCAAGCGGCCAAATCTGGGACACGAACTATTCTCCGATTTGGCGCGAACCTGCCGCGCGCTTTCGCGTGGCGGGCCCGGGAGAAAGTCGGCACGTCACACTGCGAGCGAAGCCGGGGATCCATCGGTGCCAGCCGATGGATCCCCGTTTGAGTTAGTAGCGGTTTTACTGGCAGTTGCCGTCGGACCCGCGATGTCTGTGGTGACCACATCCTTGAGCCGTGGGCACGATGTGCGCGCTGGCGGCCTTCGCGACCGTAGCGCCTGGGCGACCGGCATTGCAGACACCATGTCGGGTAACACCAGGCAGCAAATCAGCGAAGCAATGAATGCTATGTTGCGCATGAGAGCCTCCTTCCGGGCGGCGCCGGTATGGCGCTAGCGCCAAAATGAGCTTTCGGCGGCACGATTGCAAACCCAAAACTCAGCCGGCCCGCGGGCAAAGTTGAAGACATACGCACAAAAATTCGGGGCCCCCTTGGTGCTTGCTAAGTTCCGCCGGGGATGTTAGGCGCGCGCGATGGATTGTCGGCGGCCCTTTTTTCCCAATTCCCGGAAAAGCTGGAGGCGGTAGAGTGCGATGAGCATCCACTTCCACCAGGGCGATCTGCCGGACGATGCCGATTTTGGCGATTGCGTCGCGATCGACACCGAAACCTTAGGGTTGGTTCCGCACCGGGACCGGCTCTGCGTCGTCCAATTGTCGCGCGGCGACGGGTCCGCCGATGTCGTTCAAATTGCGCCCGGCCAGGCGCAGGCGAACAACATCGAGCGGCTCCTTGACGACCCAAAAGTCACAAAACTTTTTCATTTCGCCCGTTTCGATGTCGCGGTTTTGTTCAAGACCTTCGGGGTCATGGCGGCGCCCATCTATTGTACAAAGATCGCTTCCAAGCTCGCCCGGACCTATACCGACCGGCACGGCTTGAAGGATCTTGCGCGCGAACTTCTTGGGGTTGAACTGTCCAAGCAGCAGCAATCCACCGATTGGGGCGACTCGACGCTCTCGGAGGCGCAGCTTTCCTATGCGGCGTCCGACGTCCTCTATTTGCATGCCTTGCGCATCCGCCTCGACGCGATGCTCAAGCGCGAGAACCGCTTAGAGATCGCCACCGCCTGTTTCGATTTTGTGCCCACGCGGGCGCGTCTCGACCTGATGGGCTGGGCCGATGCGGATTTATTTTCACATCAATAGGCGCGCCCGGCCTGCCTTGATTTCGTCTTGGTTGCTTGCTGTGTGAGCAACCTGGGCACACGCTTGCGCCCGCCATGGCAGTGGTTGCCCGACCGGACCAAAGCCAGGCCAAGGTAACCCTGCTGGGTTATTGACGAATTTTTAGGATTTCTAAAGCCGTGGGCATGTTCGATCGTGGTTTGAGGAATTTCGCGCAACCTGGAGCTTGGGTCTCCTTGTCTCGGAACGAAGCTCTGCGCATGAAGAAATCGTCAGGCGGCACGGGTGCGCCAGCGGGCGCCTTGAGCAGCGCCGATAGCCGCGCAGGACTGGAAAACCCGACGAACGCCAAGCTCGCCTGGCCGGACGTCGCAATGGCCGATATCGGCAGGGTGGACGATGGCCAGGCGGACTCGGGCGCGTTCCGTTTCGACGTGACGCCGGCGCTATGGCGCGGCGGCTTCAAGGCGGCACACCGTCATTCGGCGCGGGTGCGGTTGTTTCGCCGCGCCGCGATCGCCGGTTCGCTTCTCGCGATCGCGCTCATCGCCGCGGTGGCTCTATTGAACCCCTTAAGGCACCTGCCGGGCGACATTTCCGTCGGCCGGGCTGCGCTTGACGGCACGAAAATCACCCTGGATTTTCCGAAAATCTCCGGCGTTCAGACGGACGGCCGCCCTTTTGAGATCAAGGCGCGTTCCGGAATTCAGGACATCATGGCCCCGCACATCATCGAACTCCTCGGCATCGAATCTAAGATCGGGACACCGGACGCCTCGACAATACGGGTGAGCGCCGCTCGGGGCATCTACGACAGCTTGCACGACAAAATGACGTTGGAAGGCGACATTCGAATCATAAATAGTGCGGGTTACGACATTTGGTTGAATACCGCGCGGATCGATTTCAACACCGGCGGCCTCGTCTCCGAGGAGCCGGTCACGGTCATTCTCGACGGCGGGACGATCGCGGCGAAGCAATTGGACGTCAGCGACAATGGCCACAAAGTCTCGTTCGGCGGCGAGGTGAACTCGATGATCGACACCGGAGCCGGGGAGCCCGAAACCGCCGGCGCCTTGATGGACAGCGGGAAATGACCGGGCGCTTGGGTCTGGCCGTTGTCACTTTGCTTTTGATGGCTTCGGCGGTCTTTCCGGCGTATGCGGAAAAGCCACGTTCCGACGCAATTCTGCCGGGCGGCAATTCCAAGGATCCCGTCAATATCGACGCCGCCAAACTGGATTATTTCGATAAGGAACAAAAGCTTGTCTACACCGGCAACGTCGTTGCGACGCAAGGGGAAAGCAAGCTCGAGGCCGGTAAGCTCGTCATTTTCCTGACGCCGAAGGATGCCGCGGCACCGACCGGAATTCCATCGTCGTCGAGCCAGATTCGCCGCATGGAAGCGGCGGGACCGGTGACCATTGTTTCCAAGGACCAGATTGGGACCGGCGACAGCGGCATCTATGAAAAATCAGAAAACAAAGTCTATCTCATCGGCAACGTGACATTAACCCAGGGACCGAATGTAACCAAAGGCGATAAATTGATCTATGATATGAATACCAAACAGGCGGCGGTAACCGGCCGGGTCAGGAGCATGTTTCTGCCGAGCGGCGGGACCGGAGACGCGAAAGAGCCAAGACCGGCGAGACCGGATGGCGCCACGAAGCCTGATCACGCGGCAAGTACCCCCTGACGCGCGACTTTCGCTGGGGCCGGCAACATTCTCGCTGGTCAGCGTCGCGACACCTATGCCAGCGAGCGGGGTTTGCTTGCGCGGGCGGGGGGCGACGACACTTCCCGCGTTCCGAAGTTTGCCATAGCGCTTGGTTCGCCTCACCCTTGCGCCGCGCGGTCCGCGCCCCGTTTTGCTTTGCTGGAAAGTATGCTTCGATGGAGACGCGGCGGGGCTCTAACAGGTTGGAATTTCGAAGGATTTTTCTTAAATTTCGCCCGCGACCGGCCCTTTTTCCTATCGCCGCTTTCGCCCGGCTGCGCGGCGTCTTCCGGTCTCGCGCAACGCCGCCGATTCGCACGGGCGATGGCGCTTGGATAATCGCCGAGGATCCCGATGTTGCGGAACACGGCGGCGGGTCGCACCTAACGCCGGTCTGCATGGATCTTGCCAGCGAAACGCGTCGGGAGGTGGTGGACGGAACCGAGAGGGAAACGAGCGCGCAAGGGATGCTGGCGGTTCATCATTTGCGCAAATCCTACAAGGCCCGCCGCGTCGTCGAGGATGTGAGCATGACGGTGCGGCGCGGCGAGGTGGTTGGCCTCCTCGGTCCGAACGGCGCCGGGAAGACCACGCTTTTTTACATGATTACCGGGCTAATACGGCCGGACGCCGGCCTCATCGAACTCGACGGGCACGATGTGACGCGCCTGCCAATGTACCGGCGCGCGCGCCTCGGCATTGGCTATCTGCCGCAGGAAGCCTCGATTTTCCGCGGTCTCAACGTCGAGGACAATATCCGGGCGGTCCTTGAAATCGTCGAACCCGACAAGCTTAAGCGCGCTGGCGAACTCGAAGGCTTGCTCGACGAGTTCGACCTCAAAACCTTGCGCAAGACGCCTTCGATCGCGCTCTCCGGCGGCGAGCGGCGGCGTTGCGAAATCGCGCGCGCCTTGGCCGGCCGCCCGTCCTTCATGCTTCTCGACGAACCGTTTGCCGGGATCGATCCCATCGCCGTCGGCGATATTCAGCGCCTGGTGCAGCACCTGAAACGGCGCGGCATTGGCGTTCTCGTCACCGATCACAATGTCCGCGAAACCTTGGGGTTGATCGACCGCGCCTACATCGTTCATGCCGGCCGTGTCTTGATCGAGGGGATTCCGGCCAAGATTGTCGAAGACCCCAATGTCCGCCGCTTCTATCTTGGCGAGGAATTCCGGCTCTGACGGCGCTGTTCAAGGCCGTCCAAAAAATCCATTTTCTTGCAAGTCCTCAGATCGCCAAAAAAGGCGGCGGTTGTGGACGCAAGCATTTTTCGTGCTATACCCACAAACTGTAAGCAAGAAGCGGGCCGGCGTCGGGGCCGTCGCGCCTATGACGATCTGGCGGCGGTAGTTTGAGGGTTTCCCTGGGTCATGGCTCTTACCACCAAGCTCGTCATGCGTCAGAGCCAGTCGCTGGTGATGACGCCGCAACTTTTACAAGCCATCAAGCTCTTGCAATTTTCCAACCTCGATTTGACCGCGTTCATCGAGGAGGAACTCGAGCGCAACCCCTTGCTCGAACGGGCCGAGGACAGCCCTGAGCCGCCCGGACTCGACGGCGCGGGCCTCGATAGCGGGATCGATCCCGCCGGGATTTCGCCGGGCGAGGATTTCAGCGAGGCAAGCGAGACCGACTGGAGCTCGGCGTCGTTGACCGCGGACCGCGAGGCCCTCGAGGCAAGCCTCGGCACCGAATTGGCGAACAGTTTCGACGACGGCCGGTCCCCGGCTGCGGGCGAATACAGTTTGGGGGCGGGAGGCTTGGGTCTCTCGGCGACTTCGTGGGCCGGGCCACCGGGGGGGACCGGCGACGGCGCGGCGGCAAACCTCGAAGCCTATCTCGCGGCACCAGCCAATCTCAAGGATCATCTGGAAATGCAATTGGGGCTCGCCACGGCCGGCTCGGCGGACCGGCTGACGGGTCAGGTCTTGATCGACTCGATCGACGAGAACGGCTATTTCACTGGATCGCTCGACGAGATCGCCGCGCGTCTCCATGCACCGCGGGAACAGGCCGAGCGCATCCTCCGCCTCATCCAAGGGTTCGATCCTTCCGGCGTCGGCGCCCGCGATCTCGCCGAATGCCTCGCCATCCAATTGCGTGAGCGCGACCGGTTCGACCCGGCCATGCAAGCGCTCGTCGGCCATCTGGACCTGCTCGCGAAACGCAATTTCGCGGCGCTGCGCAAGATTTGCAAAGTCGACGAAGAGGACATTCTCGACATGCTGGGCGAGATCAGGCGGCTCGATCCCAAGCCCGGGCGTGTCTTCGGCGGCGGGTCGATCGCGCCCGTCCTTCCCGATGTCATCGTGCGGCCGCTGCCCGGCGGCGCGTGGCACGTCGAACTCAACACGGACGTTCTTCCGCGCATTCTGGTCAATCACAGTTATACGACTCGGGTCGGCAAGGGGAAGGAGGCGGACCGGAATTTTATCTCGACTTGCCGCCAAACGGCCAATTGGCTGACAAAGAGTCTCGAACAAAGGGCGCGCACGATTCTGAAAGTTTCCAGCGAAATCGTGCGCCAGCAAGAAAGATTTTTGACGCACGGCATCGAATGTTTGCGCCCGCTCGATCTCAAGACGATCGCGGAAGCGGTTGGCGTGCATGAATCCACTGTCTCCAGGGTAACCTCCAACAAATATATGGCGACGCCGCGCGGTCTCTTCGAACTCAAATATTTTTTCACGGCCTCGATCGCCGCACACGACGGCGGCGCAGCGCATTCGGCCGAATCGGTGCGGTCTCGGATCAGGCAGATGATCGGCCAGGAAAGTCCTTCGCAAATACTGTCCGACGACGCAATCGTCGTCAGGTTGAAGGAGGCCAATATCGACATCGCCAGGCGCACGGTCGCCAAATACCGCGAAACCCTGAAAATTCCTTCTTCCGTGGAACGCCGGCGCGAAAAGGCGAGGAGTTGATGCATTCGCGGCGAAGCGGGAAACGCTTCAAGCCGTGGATCCTGGCCGAAGGCGGATGTCTATCCTTCATCGTTGTAATACCGACGGCCGATTCATCGGCCGCCGGTACAGGTGGGACACCCCCGGACGCGATCGAAGCGGCGATCAATTACGTGGATATGCCGCTTCGCTTGGACAAGGCCGACGCGGTCCCAGAGCCCGCCGCGGCAACGCGAGCAGGCGACGGCCGGTTGATGAACCACGAGAGCCCCGCGCGTGTCCACCTTACTTTCGCCGCCCAGGGAATTATTTCTTGATCTCGCACGTTATAGTAGTTTGACCGCTCGCGGATATAACTTCGTGCCAGTTGGCGGTCGCAACGCCGTCAATAAAGCAGTTAAATCCCGTATTGCTGATATCGAAGTTTTGCTGCGAACCCGCTCCAAGATCTACTTGACATTTAGCGACTACGTTCCCGTTTTCCGCATACCTTACGTGTATTTCCTCCCGGGCGGCACCCGTGAAGCTGGCAACCGCGCCATTCCTAAGTACAACAGCGCAATCACAACCAACAGCCGGAACAGCCGGATTTGCGTTGGCATAAGAGACGCCGAATGTCATTCCGGCAACAGCTACAGCTAATCCGAGTAGTTCTTTCATTGTTTCCTCCTCGTCACACGATGATCATCATATGATAATCATCACACGATTTATGTTACGTGTCATTAAACCTGCGTCGCGAAGGCAGCGCAACGTTAACATTACTCGATTTGATGGCTTTGCGCAAGATTTGCCAAGTCGAGGAAGAGGATTTTCTCGACATGCTGGGCGAGAATAGGCGGCTCGATCCCATGACCGGGCGTGCCTACGGCGACGTTCGATCACGCCCGTCCTGCCCGATGTGATCCCGCGGCCGCTGCGTGGGAACCGACAAGCGACGGCGCGACGCTGTTTCGTTCAAGATTCCGGAGTTTTGCAACGGACGTGCGTTCGTCGAACACTCCATATTCATCGAACCATTGACTCCATATGGAGAGCCCCCTAACGGTGGCGAACCTCCTAACTCTTTGAGCGATTTTGTTACGCCAATGGGCCGCGCGAACGCTCCGCGTTGGCCATTCCGCCAAGCTTTGCTTTGGGCGAGCCAGGGGCTGCCTGCGCTCATGGTGAATTTCTCAGGTTTTTGCCTATATCAGAGAGAAGAGCGTTAAACTGAGGGCTCGAATCGACGGTCGTTCTTCATGACCGTTGGGATAATATTCGGCGACCGGAATAGACGGCGGCACAGTAACGGAGAGTGAGCAATGACTTTGCGCGTCTCGGGCAAGAATTTGGACATCGGCGAAGCTTTTCGCGCACACATCGAGGCGCGAATCGATTCCACCTTGGCGAAATATCGGGCTGGGTCGGCCGCCGGCCATGTAACGATTGAGCCGGAAGGGTCGGGATTCCGGGCCGATTGCACCTTGCATCTGATGTCCGGCGTCACGCTGCAAGCCGACGCCCAAGCGCAAGAGCCCTATGCCAGCTTCAATCGCGCCGCGGATTTCATCGATAATCAGATCCGGCGCCATAGAGAGCGGCTCTTGGATCATCACGTTAGCACATCGGCGGAGAGCAGGACCAAGCTAGAACAATTTTTGGGCGAAATGGCTTCCGGCACTCATCGCAACGAGCCCCCGGCGGAGCAAAGCGAAACGCTCGCTCTCCATCCGGCGGTCATCGCCGAGCCATCATCTAGAGTCAGGGAGATGACCGTGTCCGGGGCTGCGATGGAACTCGATTCGACCAACGCCCAAGTCGTTGTGTTTCGTCGCGCTTCCGATGGGCGGACCAATGTCGTATATCGCCGCCCGGACGGAAATATCGGCTGGATCGATCCAGGGCGGGAGTGACAGAGACCGGAGCCCCGCGCGAGCCTCCGGGCGGTCCTCCGCCCCGCCTCGGCCTTGGACCATCCACTGTTATGTCAAAACTCGGACGCGGACCGGATTATTTCAAACTATGCTGCTGACCGAATTGATCTCCCCCGAGGCGGTTATCCCCTCGCTCAAGGTGAACTCGAAGAAGCACGCGCTTCAAGTACTGAGCGATCGGGCGGGCTTGATTTCCGGGCTTGAGCCGCGGGAGATCTTCGATGCCTTGCTCCAACGCGAGCGTCTCGGCTCGACCGGAATCGGTGAAGGGATCGCCATTCCTCACGTCAAGCTCACCGGGGCAAAAACGATGTTCGGGATTTTCGCGAGGCTTGCCCGCCCGATCGATTTTCTTGCCTTCGACGGCGCGCCGGTCGATCTCATTTGTCTTTTGATCGCCCCCGAGACGGCTGGCGCCGACCATCTGACAGCGCTGGCCCGGATGGCGCGCGTGCTCGGCGACCCAAGAGTTACGGCGAAGCTTCGCGCCGCGCGCGACGTTACCGGGCTTTACGCGGTGCTGACCGGCGAAACCGCTTCGCACGCGGCTTGACGCGGCTCTGCCTCCAAACCATGCGCACCGCCGGCGCGGCGTCTTGACTTCGCGGCGCAAAATAGCGAGTTTCCACGCTCCGAAATACCAAGAGCCGATTCAAGCATTTGGCGTTGGTTGCGGTTCGCGAATTTCCATTCCGTGTGGCGCCACGACGGAAATTTGGGGGCGGCGCCAAGGCGGGTGCGGTCCTTGGCATAACCTCTCCGGCGGCAATGCCAAACTATCTCGATTTTGAAAAACCAATCGCGGAACTCGAAGCCAAGGTTCTGGAACTCCGCCAGCTCGCAGCGACGGGCGACGCCGTTGCCATTGGCGAGGAACTGACCCGGCTCGAAGCCAAGGCCGAGAAGGCGCTTGCCGATCTTTATGCCAATCTGACGCCCTGGCAGAAGACGCAAGTCGCCCGGCATCCGCAGCGGCCGCATTTTAGCGATTATGTCACGGCCCTCGTGCACGATTTCACGCCCTTGTCGGGCGATCGGCAATTTGGCGAGGACGCCGCGATCGTCGGCGGTTTCGGCTGGTTTCGCGGCCGTGCGATCTGCGTTCTTGGGCAGGAAAAAGGCTCCGGCACCGAAGCACGAATTAAGCATAATTTCGGCATGGCACGGCCGGAAGGCTATCGCAAGGCCGTGCGCCTCATGCAGCTTGCCGACCGTTTCGGTTTGCCCGTCGTTTCGCTTGTCGATACCGCCGGCGCGTTTCCCGGCGTGGACGCGGAAGAACGCGGCCAAGCCGAAGCGATCGCGCGGGCAACCGATGCTTCGCTTTTGCTGGGCGTGCCGAGCATCGCGGTCATTCTCGGCGAAGGCGGATCCGGCGGCGCCATAGCGATCGCGAGCTGCAACCGGGTTTTGATGCTCGAACACGCGATCTACACCGTCGCGTCGCCGGAAGCCTCGGCTTCGATCCTTTGGCGCGATTCCTCCCGCGCCGAGGACGCCGCGACAAATATGAAGATAACCGCCCAGGATCTGCTCAAATTCGGAATCATCGACGTAATCGTCGCGGAGCCGGTGGGTGGCGCCCATCGCGATCCGGACGCAGCGATCGTTGCGACTGGCGACGCAATCGCCGCGGCTTTGGAGGATTTTTGGGATATGCCGCCAACCGAAATCAAAGCGTCCCGAGATGCGAAATTCTTGAATATCGGACGCAAGATATGAGGCGTGAGTGGCGGCGGCGAAAATCCACGCCAAACCTTGGGTTCGCCGGCTTTGAAACTTTTTTTGGCCATTAACCGAGCTTTAGAATGTTCCGGATTGGATCAAGGTCCTGGTAACCTTTGCGCAAGGATACCGGCGGTAAGGTAGAAAGCTATACTGGCAGGACCATTTAGCGCGAGGGGCGAGTTATCAATGCTGGGCAAACCTTTCGCAGAGCGGCTTTTTGCCATCTCCCTGATTGCCTCGGCAAGCGGGTTTTTGGCCGGCTGCGAGGAATCCACCTTCTCGCCCGTAACGGCCCGTTCGCTGAAACCGCTCCCGCCTAAGACGCTCGCCGCGATGGAGGCGATCGGGTCATCGAAAGACGCTCCTGTCCTTATTCGCACCTATAAGAAAGAGGCGGAACTCGAAATATGGAAGATGAAAGCGGATGGGCGCTACGCCTATTTGAAATCCTTCCCGATGTGCCGCTGGTCGGGACAGCTCGGACCCAAGGTGCGGGAGGGCGACCGGCAGGTGCCGGAAGGCTTCTATGCGATCACCCCGGCGCGGATGAATCCGAATTCCGCCTATTATCTTTCTTTCGACGTCGGCTATCCTAATGCCTACGATCGCGCCCTGGGACACACTGGCGGCTCGATCATGGTGCATGGCATTTGTTCCTCGGCCGGCTGCTTTTCGATGACCGACGCTCAGATCGCCGAGATCTATGGGCTCGCCCGGGAAGCGTTCGCCGGCGGTCAGCGCGCCATCCAGATGCAGTCCTACCCGTTCCGTATGACCGCGGAAAATCTCGCCAAATACAGGCTCGATCCGAATATCGGCTTCTGGAACCAATTGAAGGAAGGGTCCGACAATTTCGAAGTGACCAAACAGGATGTGGTCGTCGGCGTCTGCAACAAGCATTATGTTTTCAATGCGGTTCCCGCCGACGGGTCGCATCTCGACGCAACGGCCGCCTGCCCGCCGCTGAAACGCAACGGCGAAACGCAAGCCGAAGTCGCGACCAAGCAAAAGCGCGACGAAACTAAAATCGCCGAACTCGCCGCGCAAGGCGTGCACCCCGTTCACACTGTCTATGCCGATGGCGGCCAGCATCCAGATTTTGCTTCGCTGGCAAGCTATGCGAGCCGCCCAGAGGCGCTGGCGAAAGGCCCCGTCGATATTGCCCTCGACGAAGGCAAGTCAAAGAAAGCCAGGAGGATGGCCGCCGCCAAGCCGGGCGCGATCAGCACGGCCACCAATTCCGTTCAAGGCCCTAGCCCCAAGCCGGTTGAACTCGTAACAGTGGCCACCGCCGCTCCCGAGCCCGCGAAGCCGCAAGACACTTCCTTGTTCGCCCGACTATGGGGCGGAAAGCCGGCCGAAGCGAAAGCCGAAACGCCTTCGCTTCCCTCAACCGAAACAACGGTGCCGCAGCCGGCCGAGGTTCCCTTGCCGCCAAGGCGCAATGAAGCCTCGACGGCCGTCGCCAAGCCGCGCGATGCCAATGGCAAGCCGCAAAATTCCGTCGCGGCCCCTGCCCCGGTTAAACCGCAGGCGGCCGCGTCGCCGGCCGGAGCCGCCACCAAAGTGGCTGCGCTCCCGCGCTCCGGGGTCTCCACATTCGCGCAAGCCGATCATTAACCGGCTTGCCATGACCGGGCCTGGCCCCTGCCGCGCGATACCCACATTTACGATGGGCGCCATGAGCAAAGCTTTCATCCAGGAATCCGGGGTCGAAGCCGATGTCGAGGACGAAATCCCCGCGCTTCCGGCCGGAACCAAAAATTACATCACGCCCGAAGGCCTTCAACGGCTCCAGGACGAGTTTGCCCAATTGCAAAAAATCGAACGTCCCAAAATCGTCGAGACGGTATCCTGGGCAGCCGGCAATGGCGACCGGTCGGAAAATGGCGACTATGTTTACGGCAAGCGGCGCCTGGGGGAGATCGACAGACGAATGCGGTTTCTCCGCAAACGAATGGAAATCGCCGAAGCCGTCGATCCCGCGCGGCAAAGGAATCGGGAGCGGGTCTATTTCGGCGCGACAGTCGATTATCGTAACGCTCGGGATGAAGTGAAGACAGTCCGGATCGTAGGCATCGACGAAGCACGCTCGGAACTCAACGAGGTCAGCTGGATCTCCCCGGTCGCCAAGGCGCTTTTGAAGGCGGCCGAAGGCGATATCGTCGAGGTGCGGACACCGAAAGGGGTCGAGCGCCTGGAGATTTTAAAGATCAGCTATTGAGCGTGGCCGCGAATGCGGCGCTGCACAATTCGCAAGTCGCCATTCGGCTTGACCATGCCAAGCGCGCGAATCCGCTCCTTCTGGACCTGATCGACGCCGCCGATGCCGCCGCCATCTTTGCGCCAAGCAAACCGCGCGGTCATGTTCCGCCGATCGATCCGAACTTTCGCGGACGGCCGACGTAAAAGCCGAATTGACCAGGCAAGTCGCACGAAGAAAACCGATCAACATGCAAGACAGGGATGCCGCGCTCGATAATTTCCGCACCATGGACGAACGCATCAACGCTCGGCTCAACGGCGAATTCGGCGGCAGATTCGCGGGCGGGCGCGGCGCCATCGAGGTGAAATGCCATCTGATGTTCGACTCGCCCTTGGCCTGCGATCCGATATTCCGTGCCAGCGCCGCGTGACTGGTTCTCGGCGCCAGCGCCAGGAAAAATCGCGCGCGCCAGGGATGATGCAAGAGGCTCCATGTAATGTAATTTATATCGTTGACAATTTCTATGAATTTCCAGGGCTTAATCAACGTTTATGGATTTCATGTAGGCAATGTGTACAGTTGACAATTGATATATACTGTTTACAATTCACTATCATATTCAAATTTGTGAAAACGACAAAGTATTCATAATATGGTTTTGCGACATTGATCGTGCATCTGAGCGAATCTGGCCCTCCATTCAATGACATTTCGAGTGACATAATAAAGGGCGTGAGCAGGGAAATTTATTCATTGCAAAGACGTTTCCGACAAGATTCTCAGTCTAGAAAATACAATGGATGCGATGCAACCGGCAATCGACAATTTAACTTTTATATGGCGAGCGATCATCATCGGTGTTGTTCTCGTATTTTTGGCCTTGGCCTATGGCCCACCACACCAGATTCCTAATAGCCAGAGCTCTGGGCCAGCCACATTGCCACCATCACAACCCTCTTCACCGCCAAATCCGACCCTTCCACAGTGATGTTCCACAGTGATGCTGTGAGCCTTGAGATCGACGACGAGGGGAGTCAAATATAAAATTCCCGTAAAAATCGCGTGAACTGGCGGGCGGTTCATCAAAAAACGGCGGTTCCAGAGTTCCCTTCGATCCTAATCCGGTCTATGGAAGGGCGCGATTCTGGCGTATGGCGCAGTACCAAAAGGCCCGGTTCGATGCCGTGCATTCACGTCTGCCCGCTTTCAAAACTGCCGGAGACGGCCCGCGCGACAGGCGCGCGAAGCCTCGTCACTTTGATCGATGAGGGAACGGCGGTCAGGCGCCCGGCCGGCATCGCCGCTGAAGAACATCTCGTCGTCGTCGTCTCCGACATTGTCGCGGAACTCGATGGCCATACGCTTCCGGCCAAATCCCATGTCGAAGAGCTCCTGGCATTCGTTCTCCGATGGGACCAAGCGGCCCCTTTGTTAATCCATTGCTTCGCGGGCGTGAGCCGCTCGACCGCGGCGGCCTTCATCGCGGCTTGCGCCCTACGCCCGCATCGCAATGAGGCCGAGATCGCGCAAGCGGTGCGAGCCAATTCGCCGACTGCGACCCCCAATCCACGGCTCGTTGCCATCGCCGACGCGACGCTCGGCCGCAATGGGCGGATGGTTGCCGCTGTCGAGAAAATCGGCCGCGGTTGCAATTGTTTTGAAGGTGCCCCTTTTGTTCTGGAGTGGCGTTGAATCTCAACCACGTCTAGACCCTCTTCAAAGCGCAGCCAAGGCCGGTTCGCGTCAGGACAGAGCGTGAAGTCGAAAATAGAGGCAACCTTGCCCGCCACCGACGCCGATATCGCCAAACTGTCTTTCGAGGATGCGCTCAAGGAACTCGAACAGATCGTGGACAAGCTCGAAAAAGGCACTGTCGGGCTTGAGGAGTCGATTGCAATCTACGCGCGCGGCGAGGCTTTGAAGACCCATTGCAACGATTTACTCAGGAACGCCGAGCAGAGAATCGAAAAGATTAGTTTGGCCGCCGACGGCCAACCGAGCGGAACCGAACCCCTCGACATGGAGTGAATCCAGGATTTTTGTTGGCTGAACCATCGCTTCCGTGCGCGAATTGCGCCGCCGAAGTTGTCCTTTGCCGGTGCCGGAAATGAAATCCAACCGAGGTTTGATCGCATGATTGAGTATGCCCTCGCCGCGCCGCCGGTCGTCTCGCTCCCCGCGCCGCCGGGAAAGCCTTTCCCGGTCCGCCGCATTTTTTGCGTCGCCCTGAATTACAAGGACCACACCAAGGAGATGGGCGGAAATCCTGAGACCGATCCGCCGTTTTTCTTCATGAAACCAGCCGGCGCCATCCTCCAGAACGGAGACACCATGCCCTATCCGGCGGGCACGCGCGACCTCCAGCATGAGGTCGAGCTTGTCGTGGCGATCAACGTGGGCGGGCGGAACGTTCCGCCCCAAACCGCCAACGATATGGTTTTCGGCTATGCCGTGGGTCTTGACATGACGAAACGCGATGTCCAGACCGAATTGAAGAAAAAGGGCCGGCCATGGGAGATGGCCAAAGCGTTCGACTTCTCCGCGCCCTGTTCCGCCATACAGTTAAAGACCTGCACTGGCACGATCGGCAAAGGCAAGATCGAGTGCCGAGTGAACGGGCAATTGCGGCAAAGGGCCGATCTCGACGGCATGATCTGGGGGGTTCCCCAAATCATCCATTATCTTTCGCAACAAGTCGAAATCGCGCCGGGCGATCTCATCTTCACCGGCACGCCGGCCGGGGTGGGGCCTGTCGTCAAGGGCGACAAGATCGAAGCCACGATCGCGGGGTTAGCGGCGCTGTCGATCGAGATCGGGTGAGTCTGTCCTTCGTGGACCGTGCTCTATTCGATAATGCTTCCCAGGTGCGTCTCGGCGGCGGACTTTGGCCTGGAGTCGAGCGCCTGGATTTGTTTCCACGTATTCGACTGCACGATCATCCGCCGGATCGCGGCGACATTGGCCGCTGCGTCCTTGGCGTCGAGATCGCGCCGTGCCATCTCCTCGGCGCTCGCGAATTTGCCTTCGAGGGCCAGGACGAGAGCGAGATTCTGGCGCACCGGTTTGTCGGCGCCGTGCTGCGCCGCCGCGTCTTGCAGCGTCTTTTCGGCTTGCGGCAATTTTTTCGAAAGCGCGTAGGAAAGTCCGAGATTGGACAAAACATGCGGCTGAGCCGGCACGATTTTGAGCGCCGCCGCATAGTAGGCTTGCGCTTGCTCGTGGTCGCCGAGCTGATCGGCGACCGACCCTTGCGCGGAAAGCACTGACCAATCCGGCCGCTCGGGGGTATGGGCATGAGTCAATACCTCGGCCGCCTCGCGCGGCCGGCCGGCATCTGCCAAGGCCTTGCCGTAAGCGCCGAGCACCTCCACGTCGCGGGGAAATTTGATCGCCAGCCGTTGCAATATCGCGACGGCCTGCGCATTTTCCGTCATGCCGCGCAGGGCCCGCGCGTAACTTAGTGCAATCGCCTTGTCGTCCGGGTTGCGGTCGTATTGGCGTCCCAATTCCTCCGCGCTCCGCCGGGTATCCGGCTCGGATGCGCCGCCAATCGAGCCGGTGATGTCTTGCAGATTGCTGGACTGGCAGCCGCCGAGACAAAGCGCGGCGGCCAAAAACGCTTGCCGCGTGGCGCTGGCCGCACGGTGCCGCAGCCAGCTGTTTTGTGCGAGAATCACGAAGTTTCGTCCATTCGATTTCATGCGGTCCGCCATGCTCTTGCGCCGCGCCTTGATTCGCGCCGGTTTTACCGATCATCGGTTATTAACCCTGAGCATGGCTTACGTGCCTTTCCGCGAGATGGGGAAATTTTCCGCAAATTTCCAAAGTGCCCGAGAACCCGCTTCGCAAGCGAACCCCTGCGATAGACGGCGGCGCGGCGCCAAATCGCCTTGAAGCATTTTACGCTCGATCGTACAGCTGTTCCCGGCCATTACCATGAGTTCGAGGGGCGCGCCGGGAACCATGTCAGCTTGTTCGCCAGGACGCTTCGTCCTCGCAAGCCTATCCGCTTCGGCGATGACGACGGCGACGCCTGCCATGGCAGGGGAAGCTCTGGACGGCGCGCGGCTCCCCTGGCCGCTCGCCCTGCCCTTCGCCGGGATGTTGCTGTCAATCGCGTTCGGACCGCTCGCCGTCAAGGAATGGTGGCATATCCATTACGAGAAGGCGGCTTTGTTTTGGGCGATCCTGGCGCTTGGAGGCCTTATCGCCGTGGAAGGATTGCCGGCGGCGGCGGCCGGTTTCGTGCACAGCATGGCGCTCGGATATTTGCCTTTCATACTCATGCTTTTTGCGTTCTACACGGCAGCGGGAGGCATTGGAGTAGAAGGCAGGCTCAACGGCTCGCCGCCGGTCAATACAACGATCCTCGCCTTTGGCGCCGCGATCGCGAACATCATCGGGACAACCGGCGCGTCGATGATCCTGATCCAGCCGCTCATTCGCGCCAATAGCGCCCGCCCGTTCAACGCCCATGTGGTGGTCTTTTTTATTTTTCTTGTATCGACCATTGGTGGCGTCTTGACACCGCTCGGCAATCCGCCGCTGTTCCTGGGCTACTTGCAGGGGATTGATTTTTTCTGGACCGTTCACGCGTTCTGGCCGCCGGCCGTGTTTACGGTTGCAATCTTGCTCGTGATTTTTTTTTCGTCGACTCATATTTTTTCCGGCGCGAAAAAGGTCTTCAGCCGGCCGCCGCGGGCGACATGAAATTGCGCGTGAGCGGCCTTGCGAATATCGGGCTGATGGGCATCGCGGTCCTCGCCATCGCCGCAAGCGGTTTTTGGCGTCCGGGCGTCAGCTTCGACTTGCTCGGAACAAGGATCGAACTGCAAAACGCGATTCGCGAGCTCGTCATGGTCTTCGTCGGGCTTGCTTCGCTTCGGTTAACGAACCCGGCGCTTCGCGCGGCAAACGGCTTCGAATGGGAGCCAATCAGGGAAGTGGCCTATCTCTTCGCCGGCATTTTCATTTGCATCATTCCGGTGATGGCGATGCTTGAAGCCCGTGCCAAGGGCCCCTTTTCGCCAGTTATCGGCCTCCTGACACAGGCGGATGGGATGCCGGACAACGTGGTCTATTTCTGGGCGACGGGCATCCTCTCGTCCTTCCTCGATAATGCGCCGACCTATCTTGTGTTTTTCCAGCTCGCCGGCGGGGATCCTTCGGCGCTCACGGGTCCGCTCGCCAAGACATTGACGGCGATTTCGCTCGGCGCGGTGTTCATGGGCGCCAACACCTACATCGGCAATGCGCCGAACTTCATGGTTTATGCCATCGCCCGGCGCGCCGGCGTGAACATGCCTGGTTTCTTCCCCTATATGATCTGGTCGGGCGCGATCCTTTTCCCGGTCTTCGCGGCGGTCACCTGGGTGTTCCTGATATAGCGCGGAGGTTGTTCCCCGCGGGCGAAGGCGGGCGTTGACCCATGGACTGCAAAATGTTTGCATCGCGGCCGCTCAGGCGCCGCCGCACATATGCGCCGAATCCGCCATTGTCCAGGTTCGATGCGTGCGCAGATTGGTGGTGCGGTAGACGCGGCCGCGATCGTCGCCCTTAGGACAATGACGCGGGATGGATACAAGACACATGCGAACGCGATCGCCCGCCCTTGAGTGCTCGATCGCCGGCACGGTGTCGTAGCCAACCTGATCGCCACCGTTTTCAAAGCTCAGCGCGCTGCCGGATCCCAGAGTATCGAGGCGCGTTCCGACCTTTGTGATTGCGGTGGTCACGCATTGGCCGACACGACTTGGCAATTCGCCGGCGAGCGCCGTACCAGCGACCGAGTGCGCAAAAATGGCGAGAAGGAAAAACAGCTTGCGATGGGACATCGGAGGCTCCTCGTTTATAGGGATTGTCCATCCTACACCAAATCGGTTGTCATGGTCGTATGTGTCTGGCCATTCATATACTTTGAACGGCCGGCGCGCGTGGCGTGGAAAAATCCCTTCATCGCTCGGCGGCAGATAAGCGTATCTAAACTTTGAACTCAAGGATCATAACCACCGCAGGCGGCACTTCGTGTCGTCCTTGACTTCAAAGTTCAGATACGCTCGGGTCAGCCCCGCGATGAATGGGAAGGAGTGGCCGGGGCGGGGTAGCCTTTAGTAAAGGTAAATTCGCACGCCGCAAGGAGCCTGCAAAATCTCTTGTGGTAATGTCGCGGGCACCAGTTCGCACGGCCCGTGCGATTACCATAAATCTTGCTTAGGTGGCCAATATGAAACTTCAGATTGCTAATCTTGAAAGTTGGGCTCTGGCGGGACTCTTGCTGGCATGTGCCCCGCTAAGCTTCGCAACTTATGCATTGGCCGGGGAGGCCGATCTCAACCTTGTTTGCATCGGGAACAGCTACAAACAGGACGGAGCGTTTCCCACAGCCGAGACATTCTCCTTCAAGACCGAGGGAAAGAAACCGGTTATGATTGGGGGGCCTGGTTTGGAAAAGCCCGTTAAGGCGCGCATCAGCGCAAACAACGCGATCCAATTGAAATTCGTGGCCGGTAAATTCACCGGGGAGTATTTCAAATTCACCGGCGACTTGTTCCTGATCCATACGGACGGGCGCCTCACCAGGCTCACTTGTAAGCCCTCGTGATGGCATCGTCAATTTGCGCCATAGTCGTGAGCAAGGATCCCAGAGCCCGTGGCATTGTCTGAGCCGTCAAGCGCGCCAACGTGATTGGGGCAAGGGATCAGCGGACAACATCAGGGCCAACGGGCGTCATGACCCACATCAACAGGCCGAAGACATGACCGCACCCACGATCAACCGCAACGCTGCAAAAAAACCCTTGATCAGTGAGCGCCGTCCAGACATGACAAAGCCGTTACATCATCGATTCAATGCGCCGGTCGGGAACAAACCATATGAGCGCAACAACAATATAGAGCGCGATCGCGATCCAGGGCTGAACAAAGACCAGCAGCATCGCCGCTGCGTTGATCGATAGCGAAAGCTTGCCTTTCAAATCTCTTCCGACCGCGCGGGCCAAGGTTGAGCCAGAGCCGTTGTATAGGATGAGCATCCGCACCAGCACAGAGTAGCCGATCGCGGCCATCACAAGAATAAACCCGTAGCCCGCGGTGGGCAGTGCGGCGAACTCTGTCTCGTCCATCCAACGGATCACAAAGGGAATTAGCGATAGCCAAAACAACAGAAACATGTTCGCCCACAAAACCTTTCCATCGACCCGCTGGCTGACTTGCAGCATGTGGTGGTGGTTGTTCCAAAAGATGGCAACATTGGTGTAGCTCAGCACATAGGTGAGGAACACCGGCAGGGTTGGCGCGAGCGCGGCGAAATCGGAGCCACGCGGCACCTTCATCTCCAGCGCCATAATGGTGATGATCACGGCGATCACCCCATCGGTGAACGCTTCAAGCCGCCCTTTGTGCATCGAGACCTCTCACAAAAAGGCAAGCATTCGCGATTGCACATGTGTTGTCCGAGAAATCCTTGCATCAAACGCCCAAAGCACTACGGCGCAAAGGCATCGAGGACATCGCGATTTGGTATCAAGATCGCTCCTGAACCATCTCTGCGCGCATTTACTTTGACGCCCAGGCAAGCGATTTTTCCCGGACACTCAAGGAGTCAGGGTATAGTTGCGCAAGTAAGAGTTGGTTTTTCTCGGTGAGCCTCCTGATCGATCCCGCCAATTCCGCGTTGGGCTGGTAGGATTCGAGCTGCTCGCCAAATAATCCTTCGATCTCGTGAATCCTGGATAGAATCTCACCTCGAATCCTCGGTTCCAGGCGATACCTATTGATAATCCGCACTATTTCAAGTCCCTGCCGACGCAACGATTCGTTGTGACGCTCGCCGCCGCATTCGAGAGCTCCCGCCCCAAGATACTGGAGAATTTCAGACCCAACCGTATCGGAATAACTGAACGCGCGAATTGTAACGTCGCCTAGCGAGTGCCTAACGTCCATCAGGAAGCCAACATAGTCCAAATGTCTCCTGAACCACTCGTCTTCCAGCGTTTCCTCCAAGGACAAATCCCGGCCGTAGCATGGATGAACCTGCGGATTGCGCATGTTCTGCAGATAAAGCGACACGGCAAATTCGACCACGTTACGAAAACATATAAGAACTTCTAGTCTGAAGGTGGACGCGAGGAAGCGGAGCATCGAACGGCTTTCGGCGGTAAAATCCCACCAGTGATTGAAGAGGCCCTCCGCCGAGAACAGGATGACATTCGTATTGCTGGGCATCGCGCGCAAGGCCGAAAGAACCGACGTGCCGAGACCTTGCGCATCTCCCGCCTTCATTTGCTGGACAAGGAACTGATGTTTCGGAGCGCACGGCGGACTAGTGTGCCGAGTCTGAGGGTAATAGATTCCTCTTTGGGCCAATCTCGTCTTGTTTTCCCCAAGGCAAGACTGCAGGGCGGTCGTGCCTGTTTTCGGGGTGCCGACATGAAACACGAGTTTCGGGTGACGCTCGGCGTTCTCCAAACAATCCAGGATGTCCCGCACGACTGGAACTTTCGGATGCCGGCCATCACCGCAAATTGGACGACGGGCTCGACCAATTTTGAAACGCTCATAGAAGTGGAGGTTGCTGCACGTCACCGCGCATTCGTTGGCCACGGCGAGGGCCGTCTGCACCGCGTCAACCTTCAACGCCGACCTCAGAAATCCGAAATCGTCGAGTTCCCAATGATAGTGCAGCATCTGAATGCGACTGCGAGCATCGAGGGTTCTCGGCACGGTGTTGCGGTGCGTAGGAAAGTTGCTGTTTGCGGGAAGGTGAGAATATGCCGTCCCCGTATTGCCGATGGCCAAGGCGAATGAAACTTGGTCGATGTGCCGCAGTTGCTGGTCGTTCTCGAAGAGGCTAGGGTTTTCATACAAGAACGATGCAAAGCATTTCCAAGACTTTCCGATCGCATCTGCATGGTAGGCAGGGATGTAGAGGACACCACCGTTGAAATTCGAAGCAAAAGTCTTCCCTATATTCCAATCGCATTGGACCTGTTCTGGAAGCGCAACCGCCGCTGCTTCGAAAATCCTGGTCAGGACATGAATTGGTGGGTGGGGCGCATCCACGATCTTTCCAGCGACGCGATCTCGGTCCGGGATCACGAGCGGGGCCGTGACCGCGATGTCGACGTCCAGAAGCAGCACCCCGGCCGGTTCGCTCAGGCCGAACTCATCGACAAAGGAAAGTTGTTGCAGCTTGTTGCAATATTTTCCGTCCAGAAAAGGCTCGATCTTTCTTGTCTTGCAGCCCATTCGAGCAAATGGCGCGACGTCCGCCGGGGGAAGCCGATTTACATAGTGGACAATTACTTGGCCCGGAGGGATACTCGCATGTCGATCCAAGGTCCGGATTAGAAGGTCAGCTTTATAGAGATGATCATCAACGTTGTCCACAACGATCGACACCCATATGTCATCTTGTGGCATTTGCCTTCCTTTCTCGAACGTGCCGGATCGTGGGAGTGTTCGTAGCCACCAACTCTCCACATCGCGTGACACGCCGTAATCGGCGCCAAAAGGGCGCGTCACCGAACTATTCTTGCAAAGTCGTGACCTTGGGCCAATTGTATAGTTCCATTCGCACGGCAAGTCACGTCGGGCGATGTTGACGGCGGACCGTTACCCCATTTGGCGGCCGGCTACGACGCAAAGAAAAACCCCGGCGTAATGCCCTCGCGCCAGGGCTTAAGCTTATTCGGCCGGCGAGCTATGGTTGGTCGCTACGTCGTCTTCTAGATGGCCGAGGTCGCCATCTCACGGCATTTATTCCCGCGGCTAATCGCGGAACTTCGGCCGCCACCGGCAACCCTTTCGACGTGGAGCGCTCGGATTGTATTGCGTCCGATCAAAAACCAAGGGAGAGGTTTCGGCGCGCGACGCGCCAACGTCACTGACTTGGATACACGAGAGCCCCCCGAGAGGAATTGGCATTGCCAAAATCCCCTGCAATCCGCAATCTCAGCCTCAGCAAGGCCATCATCCGGTCGAGTCGGATGAAGAATCTTGCCAACCGGGGGCGTCCCCATATGAACAAAGCAATCATTTCCGTACATGTCCCCAAAGCAGCGGGTACGAGCTTTGTGATTTGGCTGGAAAGCGTATTTGGCAATGGCCAGTTAAGGCTGGACTATGCTGATCGGCCCATCGACCCGAAGTCGGAAATGAACGTCGATCCGGCGGGGTTTCTTTCGCGGTACGGAGCCGCCCGCAGATTGCCTGAGGGGACCCTCGTCGTGCATGGCCACTTCTGGGCGAAAAAATACGAACGGATCGAGAATGCCTTCCGCATCACGTTTCTACGTGATCCTATCGAACGTACGATATCGCATTACTATTTCTGGCTAAACACGCCAGGAGATGGGCACAGTCTGCATCAGCGTGTTCTTGACGAGGGAATGGGAATGCTCGATTTTGCTCGTTTGCCGCAAATGCGTGGCTTCTACCGACATTACTTCTTCCGTGACGTCAATATTGCGGGCTTTGACTTCATTGGCGACATGTCGTTTTTCGATGAAGAATTGGGACGCCTTGAGGCTTTGCTTGGTGTCCGAGGAACTCGCGCTCAGGTGGGCCAGAATCCCGCGGCAGACTACTTATCGAAGCGGGAGGTCGCTCTCACAACTGGTCCAGTGCACGATGAGTTGGCCGAGATACTTACCGATGAGGTAGCTTTTTACCGGCAGCATTTAGGACGCTGAAGCCCTGATCAGTGCGATCACGGATGCGGCGCGCTCGCGCCGGGGCTTCAGGTTGCTCGACCGGCGAGCTACGGTTGGGTGATGGCGGTATAGCCGTTCCTGCCTATCGCCGTTCCCCAGGTGCCATCGCCACGGGCAAACATCCCGGCGAAATA
This sequence comes from Candidatus Methylaffinis lahnbergensis, assembly GCA_002890675.1. Lineage (GTDB taxonomy): Bacteria > Pseudomonadota > Alphaproteobacteria > Rhizobiales > Beijerinckiaceae > Methylocapsa > Methylocapsa lahnbergensis. The sequence continues at coordinate 59,300 of PEFW01000003.1, read as the reverse complement.
CATCACCGGGTTGGAGCCGGTGCCTCCGGCCGGCGCTAGGCCGCCCGGCACCTCGGCGGTAAAGTCGCCCCACCGGCCCTCGCCGCGTACGTCCGTTCCCATGGTCGTCCCAAGTTTGCGGTCGTAGACCTCCGGCAAGAGGTCGAACGCCCGGGGCGACCTACCTTAAAGCGTGGCGATCTGATGAAAACTCGGCCCCGCGCCTTCCCCGGCGACCGCCGCCGGGTCCGTTTCCACGACCTCCACCTTGTCGACACGGGCGTGCGCGGGACCACGCCAGCATGCCGCGCAAAGCGTCTCGACGGTATCCGGCGGACCGGCGAAGAGCGCTTCCACATCGCCGTTCGAACGGTTTCTTACCCAGCCCCGAACGTCACGCGCGCGGGCTTCCTTTGCCATCCAGGCGCGGTAGCCGACGCCTTGGACATGGCCGCCGATCGTCACCCGAACGACCCTTTGTTGCCTTGTCATCGCCGCCGCCAATTGTCCTTGGGAGCGCTTTAGTCGCCAACGAAGGCGATGCCGTGCGCTTCTTTGCCGCAAGCGGCGAGGACCGCGAGCGTCATGGCGGCAATCACGGCGACCGTCGCTAGCGCGAAAGCGTAGTTGCCGCCATTCTCCTGAGCAATGCTGGCCTGAATAGGGGCAGTTGGCGAGGCCAGCAAATTGCCAAGCTGATACGCGAATCCTGGAAATGTCGCGCGCAGTTCGCCGGGCGAGAGTTCGTTGAGATGCGCCGGGACAACGCCCCAGGCTCCCTGGACGGCGAACTGCATGAGGAAAGCGCCTATCGCCAGCGTAAGCGGGCCCGCGCCATAAGCCCAAACCGGAATGAGCGGGAGAGTGAGAAGCGCCGCGACAAGAATCGCTCGGCGCCGGCCGATCCGTTGCGATAGCGCGCCAAACAAGAGTCCGCCAAGGATCGCGCCAATATTATAGACGATCGCAATCAGGCCGACCGTATGCTGCGAAAAATGACGTTGGAGTTGCAGGAACGCCGGGTAGAGGTCCTGCGTACCATGGCTCAAAAAGTTGAACGCGGTCATGAGCAATACGACATAGAGGAACCGTCCGGCGTGGCTGCGGAGCATCGTGACGAGGCCGGAGCCGTGTTTTGCGTGGGCGTGCGCCAAAAAGACCGGCGATTCCTCGACCTTGCCGCGAATATATAAAACGAGCAGCGCCGGCAGGGCGCCGATCATGAACATTCCGCGCCAGCCGATCAACCCATAAACCGCGAAATAGGTGATCGCGGCGAGCAGATAACCGCTCGGATAGCCGGTCTGGAGAACCCCTGAGACCACCCCTCGCGTTCCGGGAGGGATCGTCTCCATCGCGAGCGCCGCGCCGACGCCCCATTCGCCGCCCATGGCCACGCCGAACGCCAGCCGCAGGATCAGGAATATCGCGAGGCTCGGAGCCAAGCCGGTCGCAAATTCAAGCATCGAAAAAAGCAGAATATCGACCATGAGAGTCACCCGGCGGCCGTAGCGGTCGGCGGCGAGGCCAAACAGCAGAGCCCCAACGGGTCTTGCCGCCAAGGTGAGAAAAATCGCGTAAGTGATCACCTCCACGCCGGTGTGGAATTCTTGCGCCACATCCTTGAGCACGAAGACAAGGATGAAGAAATCGAAAGCGTCCAGCGTCCAGCCGAGGTAGCTCGCAATGACAGCGCTGCGTTGATTGGGAGTGAGGGAACGGAGCAAGTAAAGCATGTTTCCCTCAATGATTGCTGGAACCGGACATCATGCGCTCAAGCTTGCCACATCTTTTGCCGCTTGCGGGGAAAAAGGCGCCTTCGGTTGGCCGTTCCGATTGCTCGGCTAAAGGGCGATATTATCGATGAGCCGCGTCTTGCCGAGTCTTGCCGCGGCGAGAAGGCGAATCGGTCCCTCGCCGCGCGACGCGATGGGGCCCAAGGTTTCGGCATGACGGGCTTCGAAATAGTCCGTGACGAAACCAGCCGCCGCGAGAGTGGCGTGGGCAGTATCGAGCGCGGTTTCGATGGCAACTCCCGCATTGATGTCATTGGCGCAGCGGCGAAGCGCCGCATAAAGGCTTGGCGCACGCGCGCGTTCTTTGGCCGACAAAAAGATGTTGCGCGACGATAAGGCTAGGCCATCGGCCTCGCGGACGGTGGGCGCACCAAGAATCCTGGTCTCGAAATCCAGATCGCGCGCCATTCGCGTCACGACCTTGAGCTGCTGAAAATCCTTTTCGCCAAAAATCGCGACATCCGGACGGCACTGGTTTAGGAGTTTTGCCACGATGATTGCGACGCCGGCAAAATGCGTTGGCCGGAAACGATCTTCCAAGCCCACGGCCGCGGGGCCTGCCAAGTTGATCGTGGTGGCAAAACCCTCGCCATACATGGCCTCGACGCTTGGCGCGAAGATCAAGTCGCCTTCCGCGGCCGCGAACAGAGCCGCGTCAGTCTCGAAAGAGCGGGGATAGGAGCAAAAATCCTCGGACGGCGCGAATTGTGCCGGATTGACGAAAATCGACATCACCACACGGCGCGCGTGTTTTTTCGCTTCAACGACAAGGGAAATATGTCCGGCATGCAGCGCGCCCATGGTCGGCACAAGCGAGATTGTCTCGCCCGCGCGCCGCCGCTCCGCGAGGCGCGCCCTGAGGCTCGCCACGTCACGCACGATCTCGACACGGCTTGCGGCGGAGGCGGTCATGACTGGTCACTGTGTGATGCGTTCGTCAGGTATCCGGCGGTCGCCTTGTGGCCAATCCTCCGCGCGCTTTGGCGCTGCCGCCGCGATTTGAAGATCGGGAACGCTCCCCGGACGCTTTGATCGCAATGGTGGACATCGGCGCGGGCTCCGGTTATCTCGTGCCCTATGTTCAGATAGAAAGCAGGCCGATGGCCGATTCCATCAGTTCCGATTTGGCGTCGAGCGCGCTCCTCTACCATCGTTCGCCGCGCCCCGGCAAGTTCGAGATCGTGGCAACCAAGCCGCTTGGGACGCAACATGATCTGTCGCTCGCCTATACGCCCGGCGTCGCCGCGGCATGCCTCGCGATCGCCGTCGATCCCCGCGCGGCGGCCGAACTCACGATACGGCAAAATCTCGTCGGGGTGGTGACCAATGGCACCGCGGTCTTGGGACTTGGCAACATAGGTCCCCTCGCGGGTAAACCCGTGATGGAAGGCAAGGCGGTTCTGTTCAAGAAATTCGCCGGGATCGATGTGTTCGACATCGAGATCGCGGAGACCGATGTTGACCGGCTGGTGGACATCATAGCCGCGCTGGAGCCAACTTTTAGCGGCATCAATCTCGAGGATATCAAGGCGCCGCAATGTTTCGAGGTCGAGCGCAAGCTGCGCGAACGCATGTCGATTCCGGTGTTTCACGACGATCAGCACGGCACCGCGATCATCGTCGGCGCGGCGGTCCTCAACGCCATGGAATTTACCGGTAAGACAATTGGCGGCGTCAAGATCGTGACATCGGGCGCCGGCGCGGCGGCGCTCGCCTGCCTCGATTTCTTGGTCGTTCTCGGCGCCAAGCGCGAGAACATTTTTGTCACCGATATCGAAGGTGTGGTGTATCGCGGCCGCAAGGCGTTGATGAATGGTAACGTCGAGATTTATGCCCAGGAAACCGGTGCCCGCGCGCTCAAGGATGTCATTGGCGGCGCCGATATTTTTCTCGGGCTTTCGGCGGGAGGCGTCTTGACGCCAGAGATGGCGAAGGAGATGGGCGAACGGCCGCTGATCATGGCACTAGCCAACCCCACTCCTGAAATCGAGCCAGGCGTGGCATTCGCGGCGCGGCCGGATGCCCTGATTTGCACCGGGCGCTCTGATTTTCCAAATCAAGTCAATAACGTGCTTTGCTTTCCCTACATTTTTCGCGGCGCGCTCGATGTTGCCGCCACGGCCATTAACGAGGCAATGAAGCTCGCCGCGACGCACGCGATCGCGCAGCTCGCCCATGAGCCGCCGTCCGATGTGGTCGCCAGGGCCTACGGCGGCAAGGCGCGGCATTACGGCAAAGACAGTCTTATTCCGGCGCCTTTCGATCCGCGCTTGATCCTGCGCATCGCGCCGGCGGTCGCCAAGGCCGCGATGGATACCGGCGTCGCGAAAAGGCCGATCACCGATTTCGCCCTTTATGAAGAGACATTGTCGCGCTTTGTGTTCCGTTCAGGCTTCGTCATGAAACCCGTGATACAGGCCGCCAAATCATTTCCCAAACGCGTGATCTATGCGGAAGGCGAGGATGAACGGGTGTTACGCGCGACTCAAACCGTCGTCGAGGAAGGGATCGCCAAACCTATTCTTGTCGGCCGTCCGGAAGTAATCGAGACCCGTATCGAGCGATTCGGCCTCGCGGTGCGGCCGGGGCGCGATTTCGAACTTGTCGATCCCAATGACGATCCGCGCTATCGCGATTATGTTGCGGCCTATCTCGATGCGGCCGGACGGCACGGGATCACCCCCAAGGCCGCGCGGACCTTGGTGCGGACCAATTCGACGGTAATCGCGGCGATCGCGGTGAAGCGTGGCGACGCCGACGCCATGATTTGCGGCCTCGACGGGCGCTTCAATCCGCACTTGCGATACATCAAGGACATTATCGGGCTCGTTCCCGGCGCGACCGATCTCTCCGCGATGTGCTTGATGATCACCAATAAAGGCGCCTTTTTTATCGCCGACACGCATGTCCGGCGCGATCCCGCCGCCCTTGAGATCGCGGAAATGGCACTGCTGTGCGCCGCCCACGTCCGCCGGTTCGGGATTGAGCCGAAAATCGCCCTTGTGTCGCATTCGGATTTCGGTTCGGATGACACGCCTTCGGCCCGCAAGATGCGAGACGCGCTCGAAATCTTGCGCCGGCGCGCCCCAGATCTCGAAGCCGACGGCGAGATGCAGGCCAATACCGCTTTGTCGCAGGCGATGCGCGATCTCGTGTTGCCATCCTCGCGTCTAAAAGGCGAGGCGAACATTCTCGTCATGCCCAATCTCGATGCCGCCAATATTGCCTATACGATGACAATGATCATGGCCGACACTCTGCCAGTCGGCCCGATCCTGATCGGCGCCGCCAAGCCCGCCCATATCCTGACGCCTTCGGTGACGGCGCGCGGCCTCATTAACATGACCGCGGTTTCGGTCGCCGAGGCGCAAGGAAATAGTTGAAACTCGAGTAGATCGTAGACAACTGACGTAAAATCTTTTTTGTAATTCGTGGCGACTCTTGTGCGCCACGGCCGTTAACGGATATTGCTGAATGGGCAAATGGGAGACATCCGAAACGGAGGAAAAAATAGTTGAACAGGATCAGAGGGCGACAGGCACCGAAGGCGCGGCAGGCACCGCCCATGGCGTGGACGAAGTCGCGGCGATCCAGGCGGACTTCATGAAAGAGGCTTTCGAGCACGGGCGAAAATTTGGCGAACTCGTCGCGGCCTTCCCGGCGGAAATCACAAAGACCTATCAAGAGGGGTGGCTCAAATCGGTGAGTGCCGCGACGAAAGCAACGGAAAAGGACCAAACCGCGGCCGAAAACGCTGGTCGTGCTCCCAGCAGCAGTGAGGAAATCGTCGAGCGTTTTCGAGCATTGTGAAAGTGCTCAAAGACCTCTGTCTTGCAAAACTTTGTTCTTCGAGACTTTCCTGACGAGCGGCAAAAAGCGAAGCTGGGGCGATCTCCGGAACAGGGACAATGGGCCCGAAGGGATGTCATGTTGGCGGCACCGTGCGCTTTTTTTCCTTTCGCCAAGCCGTCGCGTGGGCTAAACAGCAGCGTATGGCCGAAGTCAATGAATGGAAGTCGATGTTCGTCAGCGTTCGAGCCAAGAGGCAGCACCGTCCGCGAGGCAAAGCGGCGATTGCCTTTGGCGACGCCTAAAGGGACGCCGCCGAAAACCGTCCCCAATTTCCCCTCGAGCGTTAGCTTGCGCGATGCTGCGGCTCCTCCTTGTTCGCCATGCCGAAGCCGCTGCTCCCGCATCCGAAGGCGACTCTCAAAGGCGGTTGACGGCGCAAGGACGTGCCGACGCGGCGCGAATGGGCGCCTATTTTCGCGCCTCGGGTCTCGTTTTCGATCTCGCCCTCGTTTCGCCGGCGTTGCGCGCGCGCGATACACTCGACATGATTTTGCGGGAACTGCTGCAAAAACCAGCCTGCGAATTCAAAGCTTCGCTATACAACGCCGACGTTGACACCCTGCGGGATCTTCTTGCGCAAACAGCCCGCTCCGTGAAAACCTTGCTGATCGTCGGGCATAATCCAGGCCTTGGCGAATTCGTGCGTTTTCTCGTGCGCGGCGGGGAAAGTGCCGCGCCCCGCCAATTCCCGTCGCCTTGCCTCGCAGTGATCGACTTTCCTTGCGTTGATTGGAGCGAGACGGTCGCCGGTGGCGGCCGGCTAGACCGTTGCGTGAATTTTTCTAGCTTGCCGGCAGATAACCGTGCTTCCCGATAGAATTGAGAACGGCGCCACCGCGATCGATCGGCTGGTCCCGGAAATCCCGGCGGCGCGAACCCCGGCTTTTCTGGGCAAGGGGCGGCAAGGCCCCACGCCGAGACGCATAATTTTGTTGCGTCGAACATGACGAAAACGCGCTACCTGACTACACTTCATGGTTCACTTGCTTTACCCGTTTTTCCCGCCCGTTCCCTGTGCCCTCGCCGCCTCGAAATACTCTGGAAAGCCAATTTGTTTTGTCTCTGATCGCCAACCTCTTGTTCGAAGCCCGCGCCGCGGCGCAGGCCCTCATCGAGCTGACGACGGGCCCGCATGTTCGTCTCGGTGTCACCGGACTCTCACGCGCGGGCAAGACGATATTCATCACCGCGCTCGTCGACAATCTTATCAAGGCGACAAGCCCGGCCTTGCGCGGGAGGAAAAATCCCTTGCCCGTGTTTCGGGTTCACGCCGAGGGACGGCTGATCAGCACCATGCTCGAGCCACAACCCGACGATGCCGTGCCTCGCTTCGCCTATGAAGATCACATTGCCGCTCTGACCGGTCCCAAAGGCCGTCCAGGGGAACGCCATTGGCCGCAATCGACAAGGCGCATTTCCGAGCTGCGGCTGTGCCTTGTTTACGACCAAAAAATCGGCCAGCGACCGGGGCACCAATCGCTTACCATCGACATCGTCGATTATCCTGGCGAATGGCTGCTCGATTTGCCGCTGCTTGGCAAATCCTTTGGGCAATGGTCGCGCGACGCCTTCAGTGCCTCGGCAGGCGCTGCAAGGGTGCCGCTCGCGGCGAAATGGCGCGCACTTGCCACGAGCACCGATCCGCGCGCCAAGGCCGATGAAGGGCAGGTACGCCGGGAGGCCGAACTCTTCACCAATTATCTGCGCGCCTGCCGTGCCGACGAAAATCACTTTTCGAGCCTGCCGCCGGGCCGGTTTCTTATGCCGGGCGATCTCGACGGCTCTCCTGCTCTTACTTTCGTGCCGCTCGCCGTCGAGGAGGGCCAAATCTATCCGCCGGGCTCGTACGCGACGATGATGGAACGGCGCTTTGAGGCCTATAAGACGCATGTCGTCACACCGTTTTTCCGCGACCATTTCGCCAGGCTCGACCGCCAGATCGTCCTTATCGACGCGCTTGCCGCATTGAACGCGGGACCGGCCGCGATGCGCGACCTTGAGTCCGCCCTAACCGATGTTCTCGCCGCGTTTCGCGTCGGGCGCGGAAATCTGTTGTCGGCCTTGTTCCGGCCGAAGATCGACAAGATTCTGTTTGCCGCGGCAAAGGCCGATCATCTGCACCACACAAGCCACGACCGGCTCGAGGCGATCTTGCGGCATCTCACCAAAAGAGCCATCGCCCGCGTCGAATCAGTTGGCGCCGAGGTCGATGTCATCGCGCTCTCAGCGGTAAGGGCAACGCGCGAGGGCATGGTCGGCGCCCCCGACGAGCCCACGCTTGAAGCCGTCATCGGCACGCCACTCGAAGGCGAGCGGATCGGCGATGAGATTTTCGATGGACAGGCGGAGGCGGCGATTTATCCCGGTGAACTCCCGATTGATCCCGAAGCGGTGTTTCGCGACGCTCCGCGCATCGAGCCCAATGAAATCGACTACCGTTTCGTCCGTTTCCGTCCTCCCGTCCCAGTCCGGGCAGAGGATGACTCGCTTCTGCCACCGCCCCATATCCGGCTCGACCGCGCGCTGCAGTTTCTCCTTGGCGACCGGCTCGGCTAATGCCCTCGACAAAGGCTTGTTTCGATGATCGACCAGACAAGAGTTTTGCCAATTCCCGGTGATCACGTAGCGCCGCGGCAAGGGATTAACGAGGTTTTGCGTGGCCTTTGAACCAAAACCCCGCCCGCGGGCGTTCCGCCTCGGTGCGATGACCCCGGAGCCCGGCGCCGCGGCCCCGAAAGAGGCCATGGTGATCGAAACTTTGGCCGACCCTTACGAGGCCGAGGCCGCGGCTTTTCTGGCCGGGCGTGATGCTGGCGAAGAGGCGGTCGAGGCCGCACAGAAACAAGGAGTCGCTGCCCGCTCGCTATTGTCTTGGGGCGGTCTCTTCTGGGCCGCGACGGGCGGCCTCGTGTCGCTCGGTTTCGGGCTCTGGCTGACCCGACTCATCGACGATCTTTTCGCCTGGTCGCCGGTTTTCGGCGTCGTTGGTCTTACGCTCGCGGGCGCCGCCGGAACCGCGCTTTTCGTTCTCGCTATGCGGGAAATTGGCGGTATTCTGCGCCAGCGCCATATCGCGGAACTTCATATTGGGCTCGCCCGTGCGCGCGAAAAGGACGATTTTAAGGAGGCACGGCGCCTCGTTAAGGATCTTTCCGCGCTCTATGCCGCAAGGCCCGATACGGCGCGCGCGCGCGCTCAATTGCGCAAGGTTGCGCATGATATCGTCGACGGGCGCGATCTCATCGACATCGCCGAGCGCACCCTTGTCGAGCCGCTCGACTTGGACGTGCGGCGCGAGATCGCGGCCGCGGCCAAGCGCGTGTCGATGGTAACGGCCCTTGCGCCGCGCGCGATCATCGACGTCGTCTTCGTCGGGGCGCAGGCGATAAGGCTCATCCGGCGTATCGCGGTGATCTATGGTGGGCGGCCGGGACTGCTGGGCTTTTTGAAGCTGCTGCGCACGATTGCCGCGCATATCGCGATCACGGGGGGCATGGCGGTCGGCGACAGCCTCATCCAACAATTTGTCGGTCACGGGATCGCCGCGAGATTGTCGGCCCGTCTCGGCGAAGGCGTTCTCAACGGACTCTTGACGGCACGCGTTGGACTTTCCGCCATGGCCGTCTGCCGGCCGCTGCCATTCGGGACCAAGCGGCCGCCAAAGGTAGCCGACGTCGCGCCTTTTTTGTTCAGGAGCGAGAAGAAAGAGTGAGAAGAAAGCCCAAATGCTGTCGGGCTCTCCACCAAACCAAATGCTAAATGGATATGCCCGCCTTTTTCAGCAGCTCGTTTTTGAAAAGGTCGGTCACTTGTTGTCGAACCGCCTGACAGCACAGCGGGTTTGTCGCTAAGCGCGGCCAAGCCCACCTACGCGGAAGCGGGGCCGGCGGTTGGGTCCGGATCTGGCCGGATCTGGATGCGCCAACGGACAGGATCGATGCGACGGTGCCGCGGGGTGCTCCCGGGTGAGGTGGCACGCAAGAGACGGCGCGGCGAAGGGAAACGCTTGTGTCCCGCACTGCAGCAGGATAAGCGAATGGGACCTATTTCACACTCCGGCACATGACATTGGTTCCGATCTCGCACGGGGATGGCCTGGCCGCGTCCTTCGTCGACGCCGCCCGCGGCGCCGGGACGCTGGCGCTGGCTTATTTTCGCCCGGGCGCGGTGACCAGCGCCGAGATTTCGCACAAGGCGGGCGGCTCTCCGGTTACCGAAGCCGATCATCTTGTCGATCGTTTTTTGCGGCAGCGTCTCGAGACCCTCGTGCCGGAAGCGGGCTGGCTTTCCGAGGAAACCGCGGACACATCGGCGCGTCTTTCGAAGGATATTGTCCTTGTGGTCGACCCGATCGACGGCACGCGCAGCTTTATGCGAGGCCACGGGGCGTGGGCGATCGCGATCGCGCTTGTCGAACAGGGGCGCCCGCTGATTGGCGTCGTCCATGCCCCGGCGCTCGGGGAAACCTATGTCGCGGTCAGGGGCGCCGGCGCCCGGCTCAATGACGCGGCAATCGAGGTTTCGAAACTTGTTTCGCTTGGTGCCGGGGCAAGGGTGGCGGCGCCTGTGCTGCTTGCCGAGCGGCTACGCGAAGCCGGGCTCCAATTCGCGTTGCAGCCCAAGATTCCCTCGCTTGCATTGCGTATCGCCAATGTCGCGTCAGGTGCGCTCGACGCGGGCTTCGCGTCGGAAAACGCTCATGATTGGGACATCGCGGCGGCCGATCTCATCCTTCACGAGGCAGGGGGGCGCTTGGCAAGTCTCGACGGATGCGCGATTGTCTATAATCGCGGCGACACCCGCCATGGCCTGCTCACCGCCGCCCCGGCCCAAATTCATGCCGAAGTCAACGCCGCGGCTCGGTTGGCGGACGGCAAGGCCGTAGCCCAAAAAAATAGCTAGAGCGGCGATAGGCGATTGCCCTCTCCCGCTGGCCGGGCGAGGGAACCGACCCTCAATGCGCCACGATGATCATCCACGGCATGCCGAAGCGGTCGGCGATCATGCCGAAGCGCGAGGAAAAGAAGGTCTTGGCCAACGGCATTTGCACCTGCCCGCCGTCGGCCAAGGACGCGAACAGCCGCTCTGCCTCGGCATCGTCAGCCGCCGTGAGCGTCAGCGAGATGCCCCGGAAGTTCGGCTGCCCCGTGCACCGCCCGTCGGATGCCAACAAAGTTGTATCGCCGATGCGGAAGCTCATGTGCATCACTTTGTCCAAGGTGCCGGGCGAGCACATGCCAGGTTCGGGGCTTTCCTTGAAGCGCATGAGCCTCGTCACCTCGGCGCCGAGCGCCTTGCGGTAGAACTCGACCGCCTCTTCGCAGCGGCCTTCGAAGGACAGGTAGGGTTGAACTTGCATTGTATCTCCTTTTCAGGGGTTGGACGAAACTCGCCTGACAATACGGGGAGTCCGGAATTCACTGCTTTGCGGCCTTCGCCCGCTCCCCGGCTTGCGCGCGCAAACGCTACTCTTGCGCCCGTAGCTCGGGCGTGAGCGCTGCGCCAAAATCCTCTGCCTCGAAAACCTGGCGGATTTCAATCTCGCAGTCTTCATTATGCGGATTGGGGCATCGTTTGACCCATGCGATTGCTTCTTCCTTCGACTTTACCTGCCATAGCCAGAAGCCTGCTATCTGCTCCTTCGGCTCGCCAAAAGGGCCGTCGATAACAGTGCGCTTGTTTCCAGCAAACCTCACGCGTGCGCCCTTGGACGTCGGATGAAGGCCCTCGCCCGCAAGCATCACACCGGCTTGCACCAACTCCTCGTTAAACTTGCCCATGGCAGTGAGCAGCTCTTCGCTCGCCATGACTCCGGCCTCCGAGTTCTTGCTGGCCTTGACTATAATCATGAACTTCATCGTCGCGTCTCCTTTCCCTCTGGGTATCGTTCCAGCGAGGGACACCTGACCCCATTATTGCGGCGCGAGGATCGCAGCGGCGTGCCTTGCCCGTCATCCGCCGACGAACGGCTTGAACCCTCCGAAGATCATGCGTTTGCCGTCGAACGGCATGGATTCCGGCTTCATGTCGGCCATGCGCTCGTCCTTCATCGCCTTGGCATTGACCTCGTCGCGGTGGGCGCGCGATCTGTAGGTGATGATGCCGACGAACACTTTCTCGCCGGGCTTCAGGTCCACGCTCTGCGGGGAACGAAGTCCACGTCCCTGGCTTCACGTCGTCGGCCTCAACGTCGATGCATGAGATAGCACCATGCTCGCGCCAGACCTTGGCGAATAACTCCGCCTGCTTGCGGTAAGCCTCGATTTTACTCTCGGGGACGGGGACCACGAAAACGTCGACATAGTTGGTCATTACGGTTCTCCTTTCGCGTCAGCAAAGCTTCGATACGCGGACCTTCATCGCGCACGCGGCTCTCGCAGTCTGGCGATGTCGATCTTGGTCATCTGCAGCATGGCCTGCATGGCTCGCTGCGATTTGGCCGGGTTCTTGTCGCATTTCAGCTCGACAAGCGCGGTCGGCATGATTTGCCAAGAGACACCGAACTTGTCCTTCAACCAGCCGCATTGCTGGGTCTGCCCGCCGGCGGACAACTTCTCCCAGTAGTGGTCAACCTCGTTTTGCGTTTCGCAGTTGACGATCATCGAGATCGCCTCGGTAAACTTGAACATCGGACCGCCGCTGAGGCCTGTGAACGATTGTCCGTCGAGCTCGAACGCGACGGTCATGACGCCGCCCTTGGGACCGGGACCAGCGTCGCCATAACGGGACACGGCAGTGATCCGCGAATTCTTAAATATGGAGACATAGAAGTTCGCGGCGTCTTCTGCCTGACCGTCGAACCATAAGCACGGGGTGATTTTTTGCATTTAGTTCTCCTCTTTGTCTTTTTAATGAATTCTTCCCTCGGTTGGTGACGCCCTAGCAAGGTGCCAGCAGGGGAGCGCATGACGATACGCCAAGCGCCGCCGATCTCTTCTTCGCAGCGACCTTCGAACATCAAATAGGGTTGGACTTGCATTGTGTCTCCTATTCTTTGGTTGGAGTGTTGCACACAGCGTGGTCGTCTAGAGTGTGCCACGACGAACAATGTCGTCGGTACATCAGGCCTTCGCCATGATCTATCCGTAGGTAGGCTTCTGAGGCCAACCGGGTGGCGAGTCCTCAAAGTCTTGCTGTCGCCCATAGGGGGTCGTGTCGAGAAGACTGTAGGCGTCCGTGAGACCTTCGGTGCCGCGCGCATATGTCGAATATGTATGGAAAACCTCGCCGTCGAGGCTAAAGAAGACGCTCAGGCCGTGCTCCTCGCCATCCGCTGCGTTAAGGGCCTTCCTTGCCTCCATCTCGGCCTTGTCCCGATAGTTGTATTCGACCGGAGCAACCTTCTCGTCGTTCGTGACGTGAAAGTCGTAATTGAAGTCGCTGCCAAATGACGAAAAACACGGGATGCTCCATCCCTTTTTCGCCTTGTAGGCTTCGAGCTTGGGGAGCGGGGCGCGGGACACGAGCAGGAACGTCGTGTCGCGGTCGTTCAGCATTGATAGATCGCCGAGGGCGTTTACACAACTTGTGCAGCCCGGGCAGCCCTTGTCCCACGCCGGGTCAAACATGAAGTGATAGACGACAAGCTGGCGACGACTCTCGAATAAGGCTTTGAGACTCTGTTTGCCGTTCGGTCCGTCGAAGCCATAGTCCTTTTCGACCATCGGCAGCCGCCGTCGTTCGGCATTTATGTTGTCGCGATGCGTGGTGAGCTCCTTCTCACGCACGAGAAGTTTCTTCCGCTCATCGAGCCACTTCCCTTGCGAAACGATTGGCGGATGTGGGACTGTGGTTGTTGTCATCTATGGTTTCTCCTTTGATCCAGTTCAAAAAACCCTATGCGGCCAGTTGCGAACCTGAACTCCTTCTGCTGACCGATAATCTTATCCCCAACGGCCGTCCGCAATCGCCGCGCTAGAATCCGTCTTAATGAATTCTTCGCTCACTTGGCGAACGCCCTAGGATCTCGCCAGCTCTTCGGCGAGGCGTTCCAGGCTTTGTGTCCAGCCCGCCTCCATGCCTGCAAGGTATGCGGCGGCATGGGCGACCACCGCGACAGCGCGCGTTTGCAGGGTGAGTTTCGTCTTGCCCCCGTGCTCGGCGATGATGACCGTTGTGAGCCCGTCGAGGACAGGATTTCCCTCATTGTCCGTCGCAATATTGGTGAAACCGAGCCGCTCGGGCTCCACGATCTCGCGATACACACCCCCGCAAGGATATTCGATGCCAGCGGGGGAGCGCATGACGATACGCCAGGCGCAGCCGACCCGCGCGTCCAACTCGCAGATCGGGTTTGTGAAGCCCTTCGGACCCCACCAACGCGCCATGTGCTCGGGATCTGTCCACGCCTTGAAGACGAGCCCGCGCGGCGCATTGAAGACGCGGGTGATCACGACCTCGCGTTTTACGGCGCTAGCAGGGGCGCTTGCTTTCGCATCGATTTTCGTCACGTCTCTTCCCTTTGGTTGGGGCACGTAAATTGCCGGTTAATCCATCGTCGCCAAATGCTCGGCGAGACGTTCCAGAGTTTGTTTTGCGCCCTCGATGGCGCCATACTTTTCGGCCACCCGGTCGCGTTCCGCGGCGGACGGGAAGAGCGCCCGCATGGTGAGCTTGGTTTTGCCGCCCTGATCCTCGAAGGTTACCGTTACGTGGAACTGCACGGGCTCGACATCGTCGCCCCCGCCATGGCTGTAGACCAGCCGTTCGGGTTTCACGATCTCGTTGTAGACGATCCGATTCTCATAATCGACGCCGTCGGGGCCGTGCATAACGAACCGCCAAACGCCGCCAGGCCGCACGTCGATCGCGCGAATGGTGGTAGTGAAGCCGTTCGGCCCCCACCATTGCACCAGGTGTTTTGGATTGGTCCACGCTTCAAAGACGAGTTCGCGCGGCGCGTCGAACACGCGGGGGGTGACAATCGTCCGCGCGTCCTGCCCGGTGCCGGCGTTATTTCTTGCGTCCATGTTACTTCTCCTTGGCTTGTAGTTTCTTGAGATAATCGTCGAGCCGGTCGAGGCGGGCGTCCCATAGACGGCGATACGCTTCAGGCCAGTCGTCGACGTCCTTGAGGGCGGCAAACTCGATCCGGCAGGGCCGCCATTGCGCCTCGCGGCCGCGCGAGGATCGCCCGCCGCGTCGGATCGGCGAGAGCCGCGAGAGTGGTGCTGAGGCGACCAGGCGACATCCTGTATATAACCGTATGATTAAATAATCGTTCGGTTTAATACACAGCGCAAGCTCCTGTGTCAAGCGTGGCGCACGGCAATAGGATCGCGGGACGCGATCCGTTCCGGATTGCTATGCCGGCAATCGGCAAGGCCCTCCATGACGAAGTCGGAACAGTGCAGAACCGGAGCAAACATGGCGAGCTTTTCAAAAGCTGTTCGCCAGGTTAATTTAGACAACCGCTGATTCGGCTCTCATAGACTTGGCACTATGCAAAAATTCCATCGAGATGCTGACGAATAGCGGATTACAATTGCACTACGTAATATATATACTCAAATACTATACAAATATTTGAATATTATTGTAGCTTGGCTGTGCAAATATATGGTCGTTTTTTCATCACATACTCCATGCAAGGTCATCCAAGCTCGGACTTCCGAGCTTAACGATACCATACATGGAGTGTGAATATTGAAGAATATTATCATTGTGACTATTGCGTTCATCGCCTTTTGCGGTGCCGCGCAGGCTCAAAGCTGGTCAGGCAAGGCTTCTTACTACCGCGGACGCGGCTGGATGACCTGCGCACATCGCTCGCTGCCGTTCGGAGCTCATGTTCTTGTGACCAATCTCTCCAACAATCGCTCGGCGGTGCTGGTGGTCAACGACCGGGGGCCGTTCATCAAGGACAGAATCATCGATGTCTCGACTGGCGCCGCCGACGTTCTCGGTTTTCGCCGGGCCGGCGTCGTGCAAGTCACCGTCGAAACCGTCGCGGACTAGCATCCACGCAAGCGTTCCGCGCCGCGAACGTCCAACAAAACAACAATTTTCGCTGTGTCGGACCAAGCTTTGGCTCGCCGGTTCTCGCGGCCGGGAAACCTTCGCCGTGGCGCGGCTGCACGGGCGTCACGGCACGAGCGGACCGAGATCGCCAACGGCGGCCGTCCCCGGCAGCAGCCCCCGCGCCCGGGCCGCGATTTTGCAATCGGTCCCGCTGCCGCTGATCTCGAAGAGATGGTATCCGGCTGGTTGATGCGGCGTCCCGCGAATGGCCGAGGCAGATGGCACGCCGACAACCGGCACGACACCTTTTGGACCGTCCATCCGCGCCAAGGAAAGCCTGTGGTTATGGCCGTGCACGATAAGCTCGGCGCCCGCGCGGCGGATCAGAGCCGCGAGGCCGCCTGCGTCCACGAGGCCGCGCCCGAGCTGCGAGGCTGCGGTATGCGGCGGATGGTGCAGCATCACGACGCGGACGAGCCCGCGCCTGCCAGTTTCGACAAGAAGCCTCTCGGCGGCTTGTAATTGGCGGTGGCCCAAATATCCCGCCGCAATGAACAACGGCGTGGGAACCCCCGATGACAAGCCGACCAAGGCCACCTCGCCGCGAATCCGCAGATAAGGGAAACCCTCGCCGGCGCTCGCCTCCCCGGTGGTCCAGGGGGCGAAGGTGCGGGCGAGATAAGGCAACGAGCCGCGCACATAGGCGTCGTGATTGCCGGGCACGAAACTCACGTCCTCGGGCGCGCCCAAGGTTTCGAGCCAGTTCCGGGCGAGTTGGAACTCAGCCGGCAGACCAATGTTCGAGATGTCCCCGGTCATCGCGACGTGGCTTGGATAATGCGTCTTCATGTCCGTGACAATTTGCTCGAGCACCGCCATGTCATGGATGCGCGAGCGGGAGCGCGTCCAGTTCAAATAGCCGGTGACACGCTTGCCGATCAGCTCGCGCCTGCGGGGACGCGGCATTGGTCCGACATGCGGGTCGGACAAATGGGCAAGAAGAAATTTCACGCGGGCCAAACCGTCCGCTCCGCGTGGCGCGTCAAGCGGCGCCATTGAGAATAAATGAGAATAGCTGTCGCCCACACAATGGCGCGCGCCCACACGATTTGCAACACGGCCCGCGAAATCTGGGCCGCGATGTATCTCGCGCGAGCGAATCTTGTCACAGGTCATAACGTCGCAGACGACGCCGCTCGGGCCGTAACGGCGCGCCTGCAAGGTCCGGGGCGACGCGGGCTTTAGCAGCGGCCGGTAAACATGAATTGACTGGCACCAAACATCCGTTCCTCTAAGTTCGGTGAACATGGGAAATCGTTGCAAACTTGGCGGTCCGCTCATGGCGTTCTCCAATCGCTCGATCCTGGTTGCCTGCGCGCGTACTTTGATGGTTGTGGTGGCCTGCTGCAATCTTGGCGCCGGGCCATTCACGCCCGGCACGATCGATTATGTCGCCGAGCTTTTCACAAGCCAAGGTTGTTCCTCATGCCCGCCTGCTGACCAATGGCTCGCGGCAATCGCGCATAAACCCGGGGTTGTCGCGGTTTCCTTCCACGTGGATTATTGGGACTATATCGGCTGGCAGGATACGCTCGCATCCCCGGCCTTCACGGCGCGCCAGAGGGCCTATGCGGAGGCGCACGGCGAGGGGCAGGTCTATACCCCGCAAGTCATGGTGAATGGGCTGGCCGGTGTGGCTGGCAGCGACCGCGCCGAAATCGAGCAGGCGATTAAGATGACCAAGGGGGTCGATGGCGCGGTGACCGTGCCGATGCGTCTAACCGAAACTGGCGGCCATTTTATGGTCGAGGTCGCCAAGGGCGCCGGCGGCCCGGCGAGTGTTTTTGCGCTGCGGGTTGCCCGCGCCAGCACGATTCTCATCCCGCGCGGTGAAAACGCCGGGCAGAGCGTAACCTATACGAATGTCGTCCGCGCGATCGACAAGCTCGGCGATTGGATTGGCCAGACCGCGACCTTCGACGTGCCGGGCGTGGCCCGCGACGGCGAAGGCTTTATTGTATTGGTGCAGAAGGGTACACTGGAGCGGCCGGGCGCCATTCTTGCCGCCGCGAAGACCGAGGGACTCTGAGGCAAAAGGCCGCGAAAAGCGGTATTCATCGCCGCGTAGATCTTCCCTGAGAGCCTCCAAATTTCCCGCGATTGGCCGCTACGATGCCTTTCCACCGCCCCGCTCACGGCATATAGAGGAGGCGAAGCAGCATCCCTTTTCCGCTCCAGGCGGCCAGGAGTATCAATCCGCCATGTCTCGCCAAATTTTTCCCGGTTTCCCCGCCGTTCCAACCCTCGCCCTCGCCTTCGCCTCCGCGCTGGCCTGCGCCGGCCCCGCATCCGCCAAGACCAAGCCTGCACCAAAAGCCGAACAATCCGGCGCCGCGAGCGCGGACACGACAAAGACTGGGAAGCCCTCGCAATTGGCAAGTTACGGCGACTGGGGAGTGTTTCTCGCGCAGAGTGACAAGTCCAAGACCTGTTACGCGCTGGCGACGCCCAAGGACAGGGCTCCCGCCGGATTGAAGCGCGATCCCGCCTATTTCTTTATCTCCAACCGGCCAGGCGAGAACGTGCGCGAGGAGATTTCTGTCATCATGGGGTTTCCGATGAAAGAAGGCGGTGGCCGCGCGGAAATCGCCGGGTCCCGCTTCGATCTCATTGTCGCAGGCGCCAACGCCTGGATTAAGAACCAGGCCGAGGAAGCTGCATTCGTCGATGCCTTGAAAAAAGGCTCGAAACTCATCGTCAAGGCGTCCTCGCTGAAGGGTCACGTGACGACGGACATCTATTCTCTCACCGGCCTGGCGCAAGCTCTCGAAAGAGTTGAAAAGGAATGCCCTTGAGCTGGTCCAAAAATCGCCAGCGCGATCGCGCGTTGCCTCCGGGAGGAAAGCCATGTCTGGAAAAACCTATCCGGTCGCCCCCGGCTGGAGGCAGCGCGCCTATATTGACAGTGCGAAATACCTGGAACTCTATGCTTGGTCGGTCGCCGATCCCGATTCCTTCTGGGCCGAGCAAGCACGCCGCATCGACTGGATCAAACCCTTCGGCAGCGTGAAAAATACGTCCTTCGGACCGGACTCCGTCTCGATCAAATGGTTCGACGGCGGAACCACCAATGTTGCGCAAAACTGCATCGACCGGCATCTCGCCCGACTCGCCAACCACATCGCGATCGTCTGGGAAGGCGACGACCCGAAGGACTCGAAACAGATCGCCTATCAGGAACTGCACGGCGAGGTTTGTCGCCTCGCCAATGTCCTCACGACGCATGGCGTCAAAAAGGGCGACACGGTCACGATCTATCTGCCGATGATCCCCGAGGCGACCTATGCGATGCTCGCCTGCGCGCGGATCGGCGCGATCCATTCGGTCGTTTTCGGCGGTTTCTCCGCCGAGTCGCTCGCCGGCCGAATTGAAGATTGCCGCTCGAAACTCTTGATCACCGCCGATGAAGGGCGGCGCGGCGGCCGCACCACGCCGCTCAAGGCGCAGGCCGACGAGGCCGCCGCGAAAACCGCCGGAATCATAAAGACCATGCTCGTCGTCCGGCATACCGGCGGCACTGTTGCTTGGGTGGACGGCCGCGACGTTTGGTACCACGAGGCCGCGGCCCAAGTGGCGAGCGAGTGCCCCTGCGCCGAGATGAACGCGGAAGACCCTCTCTTCATCCTCTATACGTCGGGCTCGACCGGCGCGCCGAAGGGCGTGGTGCACACAACGGCAGGCTACCTCGTCTACGCCGCTATGACGCATCAATTTGTTTTCGATTATCGCGAAGGCGATATTTTTTGGTGCACCGCGGATGTCGGCTGGGTGACCGGGCATAGCTATATCGTCTATGGTCCGCTCGCCAATGGCGCCACGACGCTGATGTTCGAAGGCATTCCAAGCTACCCCAGCGTGTCGCGCTTCTGGGAGGTCGTCGACAAGCATCGGGTCAATATTTTTTATACCGCGCCGACCGCGATCCGCGCCCTGATGCGGGCCGGCGACGCGCCGGTCAAGGCGACGAGCCGCGCCTCGTTGCGGCTTCTAGGTTCCGTCGGCGAGCCGATCAATCCGGAAGCCTGGGAATGGTATTACCATGTCGTGGGCGACGCGCGCTGCCCGATCGTCGATACCTGGTGGCAGACCGAGACCGGCGGCATTCTCATTTCGCCGCTGCCCGGCGCGATGGAGCTGAAGCCCGGCTCGGCGGCGCGGCCGTTTTTCGGAATAAAGCCGGAGGTGGTGGACGCCGCCGGAGCCGTCCTCGAAGGCGCCTGCTCGGGCAATCTTGTCTTGGCCGATTCGTGGCCAGGCCAAATGCGCACGATCCATGGCGACCACGCGCGCTTCGTGCGGACCTATTTTTCCGCCTATCCCGGCAAATATTTCACCGGCGACGGCTGCCGCCGCGACGCGGACGGCTATTATTGGATCACCGGCCGGGTCGACGATGTCATCAATGTCTCCGGTCACCGGCTCGGCACCGCGGAAGTGGAGAGTTCCCTCGCCGCGCATGCAAAGGTCGCGGAAGCCGCGGTCGTCGGCTATCCGCACGCCATAAAGGGCCAAGGCATCTATGCCTATGTCACCCTGATGACCGGGGTCGAGCAGAGCGAGGAACTCCGCGCCGATCTCGTCGCCTGGGTGCGCAAGGATATCGGTGCGATCGCCAGCCCGGACATCGTTCATTTCGCACCCGGATTGCCAAAAACCCGTTCCGGCAAGATCTTGCGCCGCATCCTGCGAAAGATCGCCGAAAAGGAATTTCACGCGCTCGGCGATATTTCAACCCTGGCCGATCCGGCAGTTGTCGAGGATTTGATCCGCAACCGGGCGGGTTGAACCGCGCTTAGGCCGCCGGCGAGTGGAAAAATTTTTGCGCGCGAATGGTTCCAGACCCAATTCACCATCATGTTCGATAAAAATTTTCGCCGCAGCGTGATGTGATGGTTAACCGGCCCCGCTCACAAGATCATGACGGTCCCCCATATCAGGGCTTTGGAGATCCCTTACGATATTGGTTGATCCACACTTGCATTCTCGGCAGCGGCTCGCTTTTTTGCCGCTTGCCAGGTGCCTCTCCGGTAGTGACGGCCAAGTCTGGCAGGCCATCGCCATCCACATCAGCTAGGGCAACCCCCCAGATAAAGGTCAAATCCCTCAAAGGCAGATTTGTCCCTTGCAATTCGGTCCATTCCGCTTTTCCATTTCCTCGGAAGACGAACAGACCATATTGCTTAGTTACAGACTGGTTACCGCCTACCACCAAATCCAAGTGGCCATCGCCATCCAAGTCTCCCAATGCCAAAGCCGTAGCTCCCCCATTCATCGAAGACTGCAAGGGAGGCGTTGGTTGCCAGGCGCCGTCTTTGGTTTGCAAATATATTTCGGGGCCGGTGAGAATATTCGCAACGGCTATATCTGGAAGACCGTCCTCGTTGACATCGCCCACGGCAAGTCCGCGATAAAGACCACCGGCCGTGGAAGTCGGCAACCCGCGTGAATAGGGTTGCCAGTGCCCCTTGCCATCGCCTCTCCAGACCCTGGGACCGTCGGAATAGCTGGCGACGATGTCGAGATGTCCGTCGCCATCGATATCTTGGAGCAGAATTTTGTCAGCCCAACCGGACTTAGGAAGTCCGTCGGAAGTCGCTTCCTTCCAGAACTTCCCTGACCCATCCCCAAAATACACTGTTATGCCTCCCTCCATGCGAGAGGCAACCACCAGATCCAAGAAGCCATCCTCGTTAACATCCCCGACCGCAACGTCTTCAGCGCCAATATTCCCGTGCTCATTCTCCTCATCTTCAGCTTCAGCGGAAGACTTGTGCTGCGAGGCGGCAGGGTTCAACGGTCCAGCGCTCTCCTTCCAATGACCGCGCCCATCGCCCAGATATACAAATACCCCAGCACAATGATCTGCGACCACGAGATCAAGGTGGCCATCGTTGTTGACGTCGCCAAAGGCTACGCCGCCCCCGCAGGAAAAGGGAGGGCCGAGTCCCTCGGAAGAGTCACGCCACGTTCCTTTGCCATCACCCAGCCAGACATGGGCGCCGTTGCCCAGACGAGAAATGGCGGCAAGATCCAGAAAGCCGTCGCCGTTGACGTCCGCAAAGACAGGTTTACTCTTCCACATGCCATCCTCAGGGAGCCCGCTCGCCGCCAGAGCAAACCTTATGGGCTGCTCGTCCGCCTGAGCAAAGGCCAGTGACGCCGAGGCAAGCGCGGCGGCGGTTCCGGCAGCGGCAATGAATTCACGACGGTCCATGGATGTTTCTCCTATGCTACCGATGCGTAGCACAGAACCCGCCGGAGCCCGCGACGAGAAGGCCGCATCCCGAAGCCCCCTGTGCCTGTTTATTGGCCAACATGCGCTAGCGACAAAAAGCACCGGCGCCGAGCAACGCCCGGCGCCGGATTTGGGGAGAGGCAGAACCTACCCGTCCTGCCTCCTATCAATCACAATCACCTTACGCTTTTTAGCCAGCGTGTTTATGATGTTTTGCGAACCCAACGCTCCCCGCGGTATCCCACAGGACGAAGCCCGGCAGCAATCCAGCCCCTTGGGTGGTGCTTCCGACTTCTGCATCTTCCAAGGTACCGCCGCCGATCGCGAGGGACGAGGTCGCTACGCCAAGCAGCCCCGAGATTTCGGTCGTACCGAAAGGAACGACCGGGCATTGGGTGCTCGCCACCCCCTTCACCTGGTATCTGGCGTTGTCGGTTCGTAGTACTGAGAAGTCGAAGTTCGAACCGTTGACAAGACCAGTACTACGGTCGCCACTACCGAAGCCGACGCTGAACACGCTGTCGACGCAGATCCAGGTGCCTGTAAACGAATTCTCGTTTACGTTCCACAGAGTGAACTTCAGCTTGGTTGTGTGCAGCTTAAAGTCCTGCTTCAGATCCTGGTTGCAACTGACGCCAACCAGATCGTTGTCGATGGTTTTCACTCCATCTAGGGTTGCACCATTAGGCATGAAGTTTACGATGTTATACGCTGGGCACCCATCGTACGAACTGCCGTCGTTAGCCCCGGTCAACTGCAAATCACCCGGCGTTCCTTGTATCGTGTTGTCGGCGGCTGCCATACCGGTCGCGTCCCTCGCCACGAAGCTCCACGGATTGTATCTAAAGGCCTGTTTTGGCTGTCTGGCATCCGTGTCGGCGAGAGCTACGACCGTGGCCGTCCCGGTCAGGTGGTTAAACGCAATCTGATTCTGGACAGCGACGTCGGTCGCGAAGCAAATCAGCTCGCCCCTGAGGGGATTCCCAGGAAATGTGCCGCCGCTCGGGAAGAGAGGAGCAGCTATATCCCCACTGCCGGTTAAGACCTCCCAAGACGCCGTCGCTTTCCCAGTTAGGTTGAAGTCGAAGTCCACCCTATCTTTTCTCTCATTCACATAGTTGCACTCGACATGGACTTTCGAGTTCTGATCATTCGAAATCTCGATCAGCGTATTTGACGAATCTTCCGTATCAACGTTGATCAGAGGGAAAATCAGCAGACTCCCCTTCTGCGACGTATTGGCCACGTTCTGCAGTGCAAAAGCCGGGCCAACACACAGCGCCAGAGCTGACGCGCCTGCATATATACATGCGTATTTGATGTATTTACTCATGAGCATTACCCCCTTTGAAGGCGGATGTTCTTCATCTAAACAGCCGCTTTAACAGATCCCTCTAAAGAACCGGCTCTAAAGAACCCGCTCTAAAGAACCCGCGCCACAATGGCACAGGCGCGCATAGTACACTCGCATCGAGTGCCGCGCAATAGGGTAAATTAAAAAAATTTAATTTTACATGGACGACATTAAATTGTAAATTGTGTCGGATTTTATATTATATGTGCCGACTTTACATTTCATTGTATTGAAAGTCATATTTAATATGTTGAATATTATCTACCGGGGGTGAATTGTGAATAAATTGAGAAATCGTATGCTAAGGCTGTCGAATTTTATATTATATATGTCGAATTTACATTTAATTGTTTTGAAAGTCATATTTAAAATGTTGAATATTCTCTACCTCTCCCATGACTAAGAAGTGCCTCGGCGGTCTTGCAAGTCAGAATGACCTGGGCTTATATCAACCGGGGGGTGAATTGTGAATAGATTGAGAAATCGTATGCTAAAGCTGAAGAAGATCACGTAGTTACACAGCTCGTCCAAACGCTCCTCACCCTAACTGTTTGCTAAGGAGAAAAATTTTATAGCACAAACGGCATGGACTTTCCAGAGTCCTGCTCACGGCCGATTCCGCAATTTCTTGGATTGGCCAGAATATTATTTCTCATGAACGCCAGACCGGCGTCATCAGCTCCTGGCGCATGTGAATTCGCGCGGGGCGACCCCAGTGCGTGGGACTTGAGCCGCCGGCGAAGCAACGGAGGCGCAGTAACCAAATATTAACCATATGTATAACTTTCCCAGGGGATCGCAATAATCGTATAAATTGGTTAACGGCCTAGCTGTTAGGCTGTCCTCCGTCGATTAAATCCGTATTCGATGGAGGCGCCAGTGGATAAGCAACATATAAATGAGCACTTTCTTAGAAGTGCAGGTTATCGTGTAGGTCTTTCGTCTATCATCTCCAAAAAATGTTTTGGCATTTGCCTCGCCGCTTGCGCGGGAATCGTGGCAGTAAGTGCCGAATCGCAAGCCCGTGAATATGTGTCCCTTTCGCAAAACTATCCGGCCGGCACCATTATTATCAAGCAAAAGCGAGCGGAGGCTCTATTTTACGACCGGCTCCGGAACCGCCGTGCGTTATCCGATCGCGATCGGCCGGGCGGGCAAGGCTTGGCAGGGCGAAACCTTCGTTCAAGGCAAATTCGTCTCGCCCGCGTGGTCGGCGCCCTGGGTCGTGCTGCGAGACCACCCGAATCTTTCGAGGATTATACCCGGCGGGTCGCCGCGCAACCCGATGGGTGCCGCGGCAATCACCCTGAATCTTTCCGAAGTCGCGATCCACGGCACCACCGCGAGCATGCGCAGATCCGTCGGCACGGCCGCGTCTTATGGTTGCATCCGGATGTATAATGAGGACGTCGTGGACCTTTATCATCGCGTCGAGGTTGGGACGCCGGTCGTCGCGATTCCATAAGACGCCTTTATTTCGATCGCGGAATGGTCTAACCCATTCTTCCGGCCCGGATATTTTGCGCCCGCGCTGGCCTCCAGCGCGCGCTGTACAATCGGGCTGCTTGGCGGGATTGCCGGCTAGTTGGGTTCGGCGTAGAGTTGCTCGCGCGCGGTCCATGAGTCGCGGCAGCCTGCCCGCATCGTCGCCGCGTGTGCCTGTTGGTCATTTGCAAGGAGTCATCGGTGGAAGCAAAGGTCCTCGATCGTGCCGAGCTCGCCAACCAGATCATCGACGTGATCGTCAAGGAAGGAATGGTTGACCGCGAGAAAGCCACTTTGGATGCGACGATCGAAAGCCTCGATCTGAAATCGATCGACATCGTGATGATTTTGACCGCCATTGAGGACAAGTTCGACGTCTATATTCCCATGGATGCCCCTTTCCACGACGCAAAAAACATCGGCGATTTGATCGACGCGATCGCTGCGTATATCGACAAAGAAAAAAGCTGAATGGCCGAGGCGCGGCGAATCGTCGTGACCGGCATGGGAGCTGTCTCCGCCGCGGGCATTGGCGCACCGGCTCTCTGGCAATCCGCGCGGGACGGCCGCTCGTGTGTCGGGGAAGCACGTTTCGCGCGTCCCTATCGCGGGCGCATCAGGATTGCCGCCCAGGTCCAGGATTTCGATCCGGCATGCTATCTCAGTGCAATCGAATTGCCGCTCTGCGATCCGGTCACGCAATATTTGCTGGTGGCCGCCGACGAAGCCGTCGCCCAGGCCGGGCTTGCGTTTGCAAAGCCCATGGGTCCGCGCACCGCGACCATCATCGGAACCGGCGTTGGCGGCATGCATACCATGGAAAATGCTCTATATCTGACGTTAGTGGAGCAGGGCCGCCCGGATCCGTTGGCTATTCCGCGTCATATCGCCAGTGCCGGTCCATCCCAGGCGAGCATCCGCTATGGATCAACCGGGCCATGCTTCGCGGTGGCGAGCGCCTGTTCCTCGGCGACCCAGGCGATCGGAATGGGCGCGCATCTCATCCGCTCCGGGTACGTGGATCGCGCCATCGTCGGCGGAACCGAGGACTGCATCACCAATAGCACGATGCTGGCCTGGGAAGCGATGCGGGTGCTCACGCCGGACGCCTGCCGGCCATTTTCCAAGGGACGCAACGGCATGGTCGTTGGCGCGGGTGCCGCTGTGTTCATCCTCGAAGACGCGGAGCTGGCGCGCGCCCGCGGTGCCGAAGCGCTCGCCGAAATCGCCGGCTACGGAACCTCGGCCGATGCCAAGGATCCCGTGCGTCCCGATGCGCAAGGAGCGGCCGCATGTATGCGGTATGCGTTGGCCGACGCCGCCGTGGAAGGCGACGAAATCGATTACGTCAACGCGCATGGAACCGGGACGACCGCCAATGACGCCACAGAAGCGGAGGCGCTGAGGCTTGTCTTCGGCAATCGGCTTTCGACCATTCCGGTTTCCTCCACGAAACCCATCCATGGACATGCCCTGGGCGCCGCCGGCGCGCTCGAACTTGTCGTAACGATCGGCGCGGTTCGCGAGAATGTTGCGCCGCCAACCATCAACTGGCGCGAGGCCGACGTCAAATGCCCCGTCGATGCCGTGCCCAATGAAGCGCGTCCCATGCCGATCCGCACCGCGTTGACCAATTCCTTCGCTTTCGGCGGTATTAACGCCAGTCTCGTCGTGCGGCGCGCGGCATGAACGCGCGGGGTCACGGCCAACCGGTTGGCTCCGACTTTGCGCCGGGCCCGAGCGCGGATACGCTAATTCGTCTGCCGCCAATCCGGGTCCGGACGGACCGGGGCGAGGTTGCGGGATTTTTGCGCGAGACTGGAGGCGGGCCCACAGACGGTTATGTCCCTCTCACCTTCCCGGTTCGCTGGCTGGCGCATCCAGCCGTCCGCGGCTTGATCTTGCAATTGGTCGGCGGCCAAGGTTTTTTGCCGATTCACGAGGGCCAATGCTTTGCCTACGAACATGAGCTGCGAATCGAAACCGATTACGTCCTCGCCATCGAGGCGCGCCGCACCGTAAAGCCACCGCGCTTGACTTTAAGAACGGCTGTTTCGACCGGGCAAGGGGTGATATGCGCGCATCTCGAAACCGTGCTGCGCATCGTGCCGCTTAATTTGGAACCGGCATCATGATCGTAGCGGGAATGGAGCTGGCGCCGCCGGATTGGCCAAAGACCGGGGACGAAATTCGCGCGCAAAACTTCGGGCCGTTTGCGCGGGAAGCGCTCGCGCGTTATGCGGCCATTTCCGGCGACGACAATCCTTTGCATCTCGAACCCAGTGCCGCCAGGACGGCCGGGCTTGCGGAGCCGCCGGTCCATGGCATGCTGATGTTCTCCTGCTTCGAACCTTTGATCATGGGGTGGCGGCGCGATCTTTTCATCGCGCGGCTATCGGGCAAGTTTCTGCGGCCGGTGCTGGCCGGCGAAGGCATCCGCGTGTCCGGCCGAGTCATGCGCAGGCGGGAGGTCCCGAGACCGGAACTCATTCTGCGGCTGACCGCGCGCGCGCAAAACAACGATCTTGCGATTGTGGGGGAAGCGACGGTTTTGTACAAAATTCCCGGTCCGCTTGGCTGAGATGCGGCCGAAAACCATCCTCATTACCGGGGCATCGAGCGGTATTGGCCGGGCGCTGGCCTTGGTTTACGCGCGCGACGGGATATCCCTGTCTCTCGTCGGGCGCGACCGCGAACGGTTGGAGGACACCGCCGCCGCCGCCCGCGCGCGAGGCGCCGAAGTCAGCATCGGCCAATTGGATGTGTGCGACCGAGACGCGATGGCGCATTGGATCATCGCGGAGGACACACGCCGGCCGTTCGGCCTCGTCATCGCCAACGCGGGCATCACGTCCGGCTTGGCGCCGGGAGGCCTCACTGAGGACCCGGGCGCGGTTCGCGCCATTGTCGGGATCAATCTTATCGGCGTCTTGAACACGGTCGAACCGTTGATCGCGCCGATGTGCGCGCGTGGGACCGGCCAAATTGTCTTCGTCGGCTCGATCGCGGGCTTACGCGGCTTGCCCTACGCGCCTTCCTATTGCGCGACCAAGGCGGCGGTCCATGCCTATAGCGAATCCTTGCGCGGCCGCATCGAGGCCCGAGGCGTTCACGTCAGTCTTGTAATCCCCGGCTTTGTGAAGACCCCACTGAACGACAGTATTGACGCCATGAAGCCGCTCGAAATCACCGGCAGCGACGCCGCCATCCGCATTCAACGCGGTCTCGAACGGGGCCGAGCGATCATTGCTTTTCCAAGGTCCCTCTATCTGCTGGCGCGCCTCGCCCGCATCTTGCCGCCTCGGCTCGTGGACAAAGTCATGGCGCGTTTTCAGGTTAACGTTCCGGAAACCCAAGAGCGTATTCGTTAACGATTTCTTATGACCTGACCCATCTGATGGAAGCTCCTCCGCGCAGACTCAAAGTTAAACATTCCTGTCTTTCAAATTTTGCAACAAAATGTTGCAATTTGTTTGTTGCCGAAACCGCGCTAATCAGATTCAATGCTTGTGAAGTGCCCGTTTGGGCGGCTTGTATAAAAGTTTCGGTTGCTTTAGCGAAGAAGCGCGGCCAGCGCGAAAGACAATCCGGGCAAAACGGCCGTTCCGAGCGAAAAGACGCATGGCAATGCGCAGGCGCAGCGGACCGGAAGCGACCGTGTCACGGGGGCTTGGCAATTGGTTTTCGTCGATCTTTTCCGAATTTTGTGCGAGGCCGGCTTTGTCGCCGCCGTTTGCGGGCTTTTATTTGTTGGCGGCGGCTTTCTCCTTCTCATTGGCATCAATATTTTTGAGCAAGCGACCGGCAGGCTGCTCGGCAAGCCGCTTCCGGCACCCTTGGTTAGCGAAGGCGACCTTCCCCATGTTCTCGTGCAGATCCCGGTTTTTAACGAACCCGCGATGGTCGAAGACAGCTTGCGATCCGCGGCGGCCCTCGATTGGCCCCGCGAAAAGCTGCATCTCCAACTTCTCGACGACAGTACCGACGAGACGACCGCGATTGCCAGCGCTGTCGTTTGGGAGCTGAGCCGGCAAGGCTGCGATATTTCCCACCTTCGCCGCGCGGGGCGGCCGGGCTACAAGGCGGGCGCCTTGGCTGCTGGCCTCGCGCACTCGAATGCCCCCTATGTTGCCATTCTCGACGCCGATTTCCGGCCGCCGCCGAATTGGCTGCGGGCGATCGTCCCGGCCTTGATCGCCGATCCAAGCGCGAGCTTCGTGCAATCGCGTTGCGAATTCGCAAACTACCGGACGAATTGGCTGACCCGCGCGCAAGGTCTGATGTTCGACGCCCATTTCGTCATGGAACAGGCGACGCGCTATCGCGCCGGCTGGCTGTTTCAATTCAACGGCACCGGCGGGGTCTGGCGCCGCGCGGCGATCGTGGCGGCCGGCGGCTGGTCGGGCAATTCGCTCTGCGAGGATCTCGATCTCACTGTGCGCGCCGAAATCGCCGGATGGCATGGTCTTTTCGCGATGGATCCCCCTGTGCCTGGGCTTGTCCCCGAAAAGGTTTCGCACTGGCAGGTCCAACAGCGACGCTGGTCGAACGGTTTTGTGCAGGTCGCCCGCATGCTACTCGGCGAAGTCTGGATGGCCAAGTGGCCGGTTTGGCGAAAGCTGCCGGCGAGTTTGCTCATTCTCATCCAGACATTTTACCCTTGCGTTGCGCTCGCCTCCCTTTGCTTGGCTCTGTGCGCGATCATCCGGGGCGGCGATCTCGCCCTTTATCTGCCGGTCATCGCAACAATTGCGGCCTTGGTCCTGCTCATCGGCATTGGGATGACGCTCATGCCCTACATTATTTTGCGGCGGGGCTCGCTTTGGCGCTATCTCGCGACGCTCGCTTCCCTGCCCCCGCTGATGATCTATGTCAGCCTCTCCAACGCGCCGTCGATCCTAAAAACCGTTTTCGGGGCGACCGAGACCTGGAAGCGCACGCCTAAGGCGCCGCCCCTTGCGGACGTTTCGCCGGCAACGGATCAGCTCAACGAGGTCTGATAATCGGCGCGGCGGCGCGGCGATCGACTCGCGTGTACAAAGTGAATTGCGGGTCGAAGATGAACTTGAGCAACAGCCCGCTCCACGATTTATGCGTCTTGAGTCCGGCGTAAAATTCCGGCGCTATTTGCTTCAGCCGTGGCAGCCGCGACCAAGGCACGTCGGGAAAATCATGGTGTTCGTTGTGATAGCCGATGTTGAGCGCGACGAGGTTTAACGGACCGTAATAATCAAACGTCTCCTGGGCCGGATCGGAGGTAAAATGCTCCTGGAGCCAGCGCGCCCCGAGCGGATGCAAGCCTCCGACCGAAAACCAGAAGGACGCGAAAAGATAGAAAAGCGCATTCGGGCCGGAGCAGGCCAGAACCGCGAGATCGTAGAGGCAAACGCAACCGCCGTTGACGAATGTCCACCGGCTCCACATCGGCACGGAGCCTTTCAGACGGCCGAGGCGGGTAAGCTGGAAGATCGGAAAAAGAAACATCCATGCCGCCTTGCCTACCGCGCTCCCGCCAAACAGACGCGCTTCCCAATGACTCGGGAGATCGGCGTCGTAATCGTAATCGCCGAGATGTGAATGGTGCTTCATGTGATAGCAGCGAAATCCCATCGCGGTCGGACAAGTGTTTGGCAGGTCGGCGAGAATCGCGGCCCATTTGTTCAGGACATTGGATTTGAAGATGCAATTATGGGTCGCGTCGTGGATGACGACGAACATCGCGTGATTGGCGAAGGCGCCGATGCAAAAGGCGGCGGCCAAGGCCGCCCACCAATATGCGGGCCCGAGATAACCAAAGAGCGCGGCAATCGAGGTCTGTCCGGCGACGACGGCGAGAGCGATCGCCGCCGTCCTCCGGTCGTGGCCGATGAGACCGGCGGCTTCCGGATGCGCGGCTAAAATGGCACGACGGCGCGGCGGATGTGGACGCTTTATCGGCGTCGCGATGAAGCCTGCCTCCGCCGCCCCGCGTTCCTTGCGGTCGAGTCCGGCGTCTATCGAGTAAAGCCCCATGTGCCGATCGTCCTCTAGCAATTCACGAAGTCTTGTTCCGCGAACGCGGAAAATTGCTCCGCGGCCAAGATCAAGCGAGCATAAAGTGTTCAGCGCTCTAAAATCAAGCCGCGAGATTTTTCTCATAGACGCGATGCACCTTGTCGATGCGCGCCCCGGAAAGCTCGATTGGCCGGCGCATGCCGAGATTGTCCTCCAAAACCCAGCCGAATTCGACGTGTCCGATCGAACTCGATTTGCCGCGGCGGCGCAATTCCTCGATGAAAACCAGAATGACCGCGCCGCCGGCGGCCTTGCGATGCAAGGCGCGGCGAATGCCAAAAAGCGCGAGCCGCCCGGACTTGAATTTGTGCTTCCTGACCCGCGAGACGAGGCGCGGCAGGCCGAGAGGGAACAGACGGCCGCCGAGATCGGCGGTTATTTCATGCAGGTTCGGCAATATGATACCGAACGCCTGCGGCACGCCGTCGAGCTCGATCATGAACCCGCCCTCTGGCGGCATTACCAACTTGAGCGCGTCTGCACTCGACATGAACTCGGCGAGCGTAAAGGGCACAAACCCCCAATTTTCGCTCCAGGCATCGTTGAATATATCGACGATAATCGCTGCTTCCTTGCCGAGGTTCTTGAGATCGAGAGTCCTGATGTTGAGCCTCTCGCGCCATTCGGGCCGCTCCAGAACGCTTTTGCCCGCCTGCCGGTCTTTCTCGCCGGCATCGTAGCGGTAGGATATGAGATCGCGCGCCTTTTTGTAGCCTTGGCGCTCCAGGGAACTGCCCAAATAGGCCGGGTTCCAGGGCATGAACACCATGGGCGTGGCTTCGAACCCTTGAATGAGCAGTCCCGTCTCGCTGTTCACGGAGGGCGAAAACGGCCCATGCACGAGCGCGGCGCCGCGTTGGCGCAGCCAGTCTTCCGCGGCTCGCGTTAGGCCGGCGACGACTTCGTCGTCGTCAATTGCATCGAGACAACCAAATTGCGCCCGGGATGCGCCAAGCGGCGCGTGGGCTTCGTCGTAGATCTGGGCGAAAATCCGGCCGGCAAGCTGGCCATTCTTGCGGGCGAGCCAGGCTGCCGATTGGACGAGCTTGAAATGCGGATTGAGTTTCCTTGCGAATAGGGTCCAGCGCTCGGCATCGAGAGGGGGGGCGAAGCCTGAGTGATCCTTATAGAGAAGGCGGGGCAGCCGGCAAAAGGCGAGAAAGTTTCGCAGTCCGTTCGCCGCAACGATCTCTATCTTGCGCCCGGTCCCGCTCATTGAATTTGCCTTGCTTCTTTTCAAGCCTAGGGCGGCCTGCGGCGGTACCGCCACCGCGTTCGGGCAAGCGCCGCGCGGCTCGCAGGATACGCGAACCGAAACTTGGCGCTGCCGTCAGGTCGCCGCGCTCAACAAACGGGCCGGCGCCTCACGCTGGCTTTCCCGCTTGGCCAACAGATCCGTCACGCCCCTCATCTCCGCCTCGGTGTGCAGGGCGGAGATGAAAAAACGCAGACGCGGCTGGTCTTTCGGCACCCCGATTTGAATGATCGGCGGCACGTAATAGCCGTGCTCCATCAAATGGCTGGAAGCCGCCAGAGTCTCAAGGCTGTCCGAAAAAAGGACCGGGACGACGCCACGCCCGATGGCAGGCCCCGTATCGAGCCCCGCGTCATGGGCAAGCTCCACGAAGAGTTCGGCATTGTGGCGCAACCGTTCAATGCGCCAAGTCTCTTCCTGCATCACTTGCAAGGCGGTCTCCGCCGCCGCCGTTATAACTGGCGATAGGCCGACGCTATAGACGAAGCCCGGCAGCGTATAGCGCAGCCATTCGATCACGGGCGCCTTGCCCGCGACAAACCCGCCGCAAGACGCCAATGTCTTCGATAAAGTACCGATAATGAGGTCGATTTGCTGCGGATCGACACCAACGTGTTCCCAAAGCCCGCGTCCCTCGCTCCCCAGCACGCCGATCGAATGCGCCTCGTCGATCAAAAGCCAAGCCCTGCGTCGCTCCTTGAGCTCGACAAGGCGGACGAGGTCGGAGATGTCGCCATCCATGCTGTAGAGGCCCTCGGCGACGATGAGGGCGTTACGGGAATTGCCGCGTCTCTCACGTAAGAGAAAATCGAGATGATCGAGATCATTGTGACGGAAAATAATGGTTTCGGCGGGGGTAGCCTTGGCCCCGCTAACGATGCTGTTATGCGACAGTTCATCGATGAAAAGCGCGTCGTGCGACCCCAGTATATGTGAAATCGTCGTCACATTGGTGAGATAGCCGCTGACCAGGGCAAGCGCCGACTCGGCGCCGATAAATTTGGCGATACTGGCTTCAAGGCGGCGATGCGTCGATCGTTCGCCGCCGACGAGGCGGGAGCCGAGCGCGCCAATCCCCAAATTATCCAAAGCCGCCGCGGCCGCGGCCTTAACCATGGGATGCGACGCGAGCCCCAGATAATCGTAATTGGCGAAACTGACGAAGCGCCGGCCGTTTATCCCGGCTTCCCGCCGCAAACTGTCGATCGGCGCGAAAAACGGGTCACCGCCGTCGAGGTAAGCCTTTCCGGCAAGCCGGAAGCGCTTCGTGGCATACTCGGCGAGGCTGTTGAACTTTTGCACTTTGCGTTCGGCGGTCATGCTGGGTTCACGAAACGATTGGAAGGTCCGGCGTCTTGGCGGCGGCATCTCGCGTGCCGCTTTTTGGCGGTCCCGGATCGCCCCGATCCGATTTGAGCGAATCGTGCATAGCATAAGCGCTGGAGGGAGCAAAAGGGGATCATCGCGCACCGCCAAAAGACCATTGCCTCCGCCCTTGTGGAAATAAAAAAAGCTATTTCTTATCACCAACTTACATTCTATTGTCAATTCCGGTTACAAAACGTAACAAAGCCAAGTTCGGGGCTCGGCAAGCTCCGCGCAAGCAAATTACGAGCTGCCTTCTCGCGGATTGCGAATCAAGGACTTTATCCCGGGCGAGAGCCTTTACCGGCGCAACCGGCCAATGACGCTGGGCCAATTGGCCGCTTTGGCGGGCTGAAAAATGCGTCAGGGATTCGCCGCGATGGGATCGAGGGCCGGCGTTCCGGCTTGCGCGGACAGGTCGGCCGCCCGTGGCACGGACGCGAGCATGCCGGCGATCACCGATGCGGCCTCGCCCGCTATCGCCTTGCGATTGTCTCCCCGCGCGTAGGCGAGCGGCTCGCCAAAGGCGAGATCGCACCGGATCTGCTCACCCTTGAGGAGCGACCAAAGATGCGGGAGCAAGGCCGCATCGCCGATCCATGCCGCCGCGGGCGAAGAATAGTGGATAGCGACAGGTTGTACGCACACCGTCTCGATACCGCTCGCCATGGCGAGAACATCCCGCGCGGCGGCGAAATGAGAGCTTAAAAACTTGCGAAGCGCCGAGCCGTCGCCGGTCGTGCCTTCCGGGAAAAGCAGCACGGGGCGGCCCGCGAGCATTCGCTGCGCCATTGCGGCGTTGGCGGCGGGGATTGTCCTTCGCCGTTTGCGATCCACGAAAACGGTTTCTTGCAGCCGCGCGAAAGCGGAGACGATCGGCCAGGCTTCGACTTCACGCTTGGCGAGGAAACAGACGGGCTCGACGCAGCAAAGCACCACTATGTCGAGCCACGAAAGATGATTTGCGACAATCAGAAGAGGCCCTTGCGGCGGCGGGGCGCGCTTCGCGACGACATCCAGGCGAAGCAGGGCGGCGAGCGTTCGGCCGAGGGCGACCGGGAGCCACAGACGTAGCGGCCAATGCCGGCGCAACGCGATCCACTGCAAGGGAGCGAGGGACAAAAACAAGAGCAGGACAAGAACGACCGCCGTAAAACGGAGATAAGCCATGTCTCACCAAAGGTTAGGACTTCGATTCGCGCTCCTTTTAAAGGGATTAGCCTGCAGTTTTATGACAGTGCCGTCGCTTTTCTTTCCCTGTGGAGCTTGCCCTTTTGTCATCAAACCGTTACGTCCGGCTTCTAGCATCGATCCATAGAGTTACGAAGAGATTCGCTGGCTGATGTGGAATTTTGCCGCGCCGTTCGGTTTCGGCGGTGCCGTCCGGAACACCGCCGCATTCATAAGACCGAACCGGATCGTGCGCGATCTTTCCGGCCTGCCTGCGGTGCTTGGGCGTTTCGGCCCGTTTGAAGTGAGGCTGGCGACCACGAGCCGGGAGATCCGCAAGGCGCAGCGGCTGCGATTCAAGGTTTTTTACGAAGAAGGCGCCGCTACTCCTCAGCAACGCGCCGCGCTGACACGGCGGGACATCTGTCGTTTCGACAAAATCTGCGATCATCTTCTCGTCATTGACAAAGATCAGCTCAATCGGTTCGGCCGCAAGAAGCCCAAAATCGTTGGCGTCTATCGTCTTCTTCGCGGGGATACCGCAGCACGCCACCAAGGCTTTTACAGCGAAACGGAATTCGATATCGCGCCCTTACTGGCCCGTCAACCCGGCAAGCGCTTCTTGGAACTCGGCCGCTCTTGCGTCGATGCGCAATATCGATCGAAGCGCGTTATCGAGCTGTTGTGGCGCGGCCTTTGGGTCTATGCGAAACATCATCGCATCGACGTGCTGATCGGCTGCGCGAGTCTTCCTGGCGTCGATCCGCTTGCGCTTGCCCTGCCTTTGAGTTTTCTGCATCAGCATGCGCTGGCGGACGAGGAATGGCGCGTCCGCCCGCTTGCCGGGCGCGGCGTGGATATGGCGGTCCTCGACGCCAAGGCGATCGATGCGCGCAAGGGCGTAGCCGCGCTGCCTCCCCTGCTCAAGGCTTACCTGCGCGCCGGGGCGAAATTTGGCGACGGCGCGGTGATCGATACGCAGTTCGGAACGACCGACGTCTTCACGATCATGCCGCTCAACGACATGGGGGACCGCTATCTAAACTATTATGGCGGCCCGATGGAAATGCCCGATAGCTACGTGGCGTGAACCTGGAGGCAGCAGGTTGGGCGCTCCTGCTGACGGTCCTTAATATTCTTTACGATTGCCAAGTTCGAGAAAAACCCGCAGCGTCCGTCCCCGCGATGTGGAGGGATTTTTAGTCGCGCAATACCACCCCCTCGCGCCCCGCTTGGCTGGCGGCCGGTCTATTACGGCTTGTCTCTCGATATTATCGAATTAAGCGAAACTGCCGGGCGGCTAAGATGCCGCCTCATAATGGGAGGGCGTATCTTATGCGTAGCAACAAGGGTAACGGAAGCCGCCGCGTCGGCGCGGGGTTTTGTGGCCCTTTTCGCCTCGCTGGCGATGGGGCTGGGCTTGATGGCCCTTCCGGCGGCGGCGGCGCCCTTCGCCTATGTCACGAATGACAACGACGGCACCGTCTCGGTGATCGACACGGCCACCAGCACGGTGGTGGCGACGATTCCGGTGGGGAGTTTCCCCGGGGGGGTCGCCGTCACCCCGGACGGGACAAAGGTCTACGTTGCGAATGGGGGCTCCGGCACTATCTCGGTGATCGACACGGCCACCAACACGGTGGTGGCGACGATTCCGGTGGGGTATACCCCCGGTGCAGTCGCCGTGACCCCGGATGGGACAAAGGTCTACGTCTCGAATAATGGCACCAGCTCCCTTTTTACGGGCGGCTATGTTTCGGTGATCCACAGGCCCGGCAACACGGTGGTGAAGACGATCCCGGTGGGGATGAACCCCGGTTCTGTTGCCATCGCCCCGGATGGGACAAAGGTCTACGTCGCGATTGGAGGCTTTGTCCCCAGTGTTTCGGCGTTCGCCAGGCCCGGCAACACGGGGGTGACCTCGATCGCGGTGGGGCCTGAGCCCGGAGGGATCGCGGTCACCCCGGATGGGACACACCTTTATGTCGTGATTGATTCAGGCACTGTTTCGGTGATCAAAACGGCCACCAACACGGTGGTGGGGTTACCGATCCCGGTGGGGAATTCCCCCGGGGGGGTCGCCATCACCCCGGATGGGACAAAGGTCTACGTCACCAATTTTTTCTCCAACAATGTTTCGGTGATCCACAGGCCCGGCAACGCGGTGGTGAAGACGGTTCCGGTAGGGGGTGGCCCCGCTGGGGTCGCCGTCACCCCGGATGGGACAAAGGTCTACGTCACGAATTCGAGCGCCAACACGGTTTCGGTGATTGCCAGGCCCGGCAACACGGTGGTGGCCACGATCCCGGTGGGGACTCGCCCCGTGGGGGTGGCCATTGGGCCATGATGCACTTAACCTTCAGCCCACCTCGGCCACGGCCAGAACGCTATGAGCTGCGTTAGCTTTAAGCCAGAGCGGGCGTGACCGTTGATCTGATTGTTGGCAGCGGAGTCGAGCACGCCGCCATTGACTGCGATGACGCTGAATGTCTTTAACATTCTTTACAATTGCCAAGTTCGAGAAAAACGCGCAGCTTCCATCCTGCGATGCGATGGTGTTTCCAGTCGCACAATGCTCCGGCTGACTGGCGGCCAGGAGTCCTTTCCTCTTGCAATCCAGCCGGTCTATTACGACAAGCCGATAGATATTATCGCTTTATGTGAAACGGCCGCCACTAACGATGCGGCCTCACAATGGGAGGGGATATTATGCATAGCAATAACAGCAATGGAAGCCGCGCCGCATGCGCGGGGGGATTTATGGCCTTCTTCGCCGTCACGCTGGCGATGTGGCTGGGCTTGATTGCCCGGCCGGCGGAGGCGGCGCCGTTCGCGTACGTCGCGAATGGAGGTTCCAACACTGTGTCGGTGATCGACACGGCCACAAAAACAGTGGTGGCCACGGTCGGGGTGGGGAGTGTGCCAGACGGTATCGCCGTCACCCCGGATGGGACACACGTCTATGTCGCGAACTCGAGCTCCGACACCGTTTCGGTGATCGCCACAGCCACCAACACGGTGGTGGGGTTGCCGATCCCGGTGGGGGTTATCCCCGTAGGGGTGGCCTTCACCCCGGACGGGACACGCGCGTATGTCACAAATTTCGCCTCCAACTCTGTTTCGGTGATCCGCACGGACACCCGCACGGTGGTGAAGACGGTTCCGGTGGGAACCGGCGCCGAGGCGGTCGCCGTCACCCCGGATGGGACCCACGTCTATGTCGCGAATTTTATCTCCAACACTGTTTCGGTGCTTGCCAGGCCCGGCAACGCGCTGGTGGCCACGATTCCGGTGGGGAATGCGCCCAGTTGGATCGCCTTCACCCCGGACGGGACGCGCGCCTACGTCGCGAATAAGTCGTCCGACACTGTCTCGGTGATCCGCACGGACATCAACACGGTGGTGCACACGGTCGGGGTGGGGACTAACCCCGTAGGGGTCGCCGTCGCCCCGGATGGGGCACACGCCTATGTCGCGAATCAGGGCTCCAACAATGTTTCGGTCATTGCCAGGCCCGGCAACATGGTGGTGGCCACGGTTCCGGTGGGGACCGCCGCCGAGTCGGTCGCCGTGACCCCGGACGGGAAACACGTCTATGTCGCGAATCGGGACTCCGCTAATGTCTCGGTGATCCACACGGCCACCAACAGGGTGGTGGCCACGATTCCGGTGGGGAGTATTCCCTTTGCCGTGAGTATTTCGGCGCAATGAGCCTTGAGGGCGCTGACCACGCCGACGCGGCACCCACTGGCGCCGGCAGCTACAGTGTAACATCTAGTCGCCATTCCGTTCCCTGAGACGCGCACAGTGCCGGCAAACTAGACCGGGAGCCCTCGCCTCCTTGCGATCCATCCGGTCTATGACGACAAGCCGATAGATATTATCGCTTAATGTGAAACGGCCGCCACTAACTATGCGGCCTCATAATGGGAGGGGATATTATGCATAGCAATAACAGCAATGGAAGCCGCGCCGCATGGGCGGGGAGATTTATGGCCTTCTTCGCCGTCACGCTGGCGATGGGGCTGGGCTTGATGGCGTCGCCGGCGGCGGCGGCGCCCTTCGCCTATGTCACGAATA
The DNA here is from genome assembly GCA_002890675.1 of Candidatus Methylaffinis lahnbergensis. Classification (GTDB taxonomy): domain Bacteria; phylum Pseudomonadota; class Alphaproteobacteria; order Rhizobiales; family Beijerinckiaceae; genus Methylocapsa; species Methylocapsa lahnbergensis. The sequence goes on along the minus strand of PEFW01000003.1, from coordinate 20,655 downwards.
GTTACGATAGCACCGTTTCGGTGATCGATACGGCCACCAACGCGGTGGTGGCGACGGTTCCGGTGGGGCTTAACCCCGAATATCTCGCCGTCACCCCGGATGGGACACACGTCTACGTCGCGAATCAGGTCTCCAACACCGTTTCGGCGATCGCCACGGCCACCAACAGGGTGGTGGCCACGATTCCGGTGGGAACTTCCCCGTTTACGTCGCGGTCACCCCCGATGGGACAAAGGTCTATGTCTCGAATGAGGGCGACAACACTGTCTCGGTGATCGCCAGGCCCGGCAACACTGTGGTGAAGACGATCCCGGTGACTAGCCCCGAGGGCATCGCCGTCACCTCGGATGGGACACACGTCTACGTTGCGAATTCTAATTCTAACACTGTTTCGATGATCGCCAGGCCCGGCAACGCGGTGGTGGCCACGGTCGCGGTGGGGACTACCCCCATTGGCGTCGCCGTCACCCCGGATGGGACACACGTCTACGTCGCGAATTATGGATCCAGCACCGTTTCGGTGATCCGCACGGCCACCAAACCGGTGGTGGGGTTACCGATCCCGATGGGGACTAACCCCATTGACCTCGCCGTCACCCCGGACGGAACACACGTTTACGTGAATAGTGGTTCCGACGATGTTTCGGTGATCCACAGGCCCGGCAACACGGTGGTGAAGACGGTCCCCGTGGGGATTAACCCCCTTTGGGGTCGCGGTCACCCCGGATGGGACAAAGGTCTACGTCGCGAATGAGGGCGACAACACTGTCTCGGTGATCGCCAGGCCCGGCAACACGGTGGTGGCCAATATCCCGGTGGGGACTGCCCCCGTGGGGGTGGCCATTGGGCCATGATGCCTTTAACCTTCAGCCTGCCCCGGTCACGGTCAGCACTTTCCGAGCTGCTTTAGCTTTAAGCCGGACCGCCCGTGCTCCGGTCCAATTGGGCCGGATCGCGCGCAAAAGCCCGCCAGCCGATGTCGCGGCGATGGAAACCGCCTGGCCAATCGATCACATCGATTGCCGAATAGGCGCGTGCCCGCGCCTCCGCCACATCGGCGCCAACGCCTGTGACAGTTAGGACGCGGCCGCCGTCGGCGACGAGCTTTTGGCCTTGGCGCTTCGTCCCGGCATGGGTGATCGAAACGAACGGCATTGCCGCGGCACGCTCGACGCCAAAAATTTCGCTCCCCCTGACCGGCGCGCCGGGATAGCCCTTGGCGGCGAGCACGACGCTGAGCGCGGTTTTTGCCGAGAGCCGAACCGGGCGCTCCGGCAGCCGTTCCTCGACGCAGGCGAGGAGCAAAGCCAGCAGATCCTCTTCGAGGCGCGGCAGCATGGCTTGGGTTTCGGGATCGCCGAAACGCACGTTGTATTCGATGAGCCGTGGCCCATCCGCGCAAATCATCAAACCCGCGAAAAGGACGCCCTTGAAAGGCGCGCCCATCGCCGCCATTCCATCGAGCGTGGGCGAGACGATCGTCCGCATCACACGTTCGCGCAGCCGCGCGTCCATGACCGGCGCGGGGGAATAGGCGCCCATGCCCCCGGTATTGGGGCCGCGCTCGCCTTCGCCCACGCGCTTATGATCCTGGGCGGAGGCGAACTCCACCGCGCGCGCGCCATCGCAAAGCGCGAAAAACGAAACCTCCTCGCCGTCCAAAAATTCTTCCACAACAATTTTTTGCCCCGCCGCGCCAAATTCGCCCGCAAACATCCGCTCGATCGCGGCTTCCGCCTCGTCGAGGCTCAGTGCCACGGTGACGCCCTTGCCCGCCGCGAGACCGTCGGCCTTAATAACAATCGGCGTGCATTTGCCGCGCACGTAAGCCTTGGCGGACGCGGCATCGGTGAAGCACGCATAAGCGGCGCAGGGTATGTTGAAGCGGGCGCAAAACTGCTTGGCGAAAATTTTGGAGCCTTCGAGCCGGGCCGCCGCCTTGCTTGGGCCAAAAGCCCTGATCCCTGCCGACGTCAGTTCATCGACGATGCCGGCGACAAGCGGCGCCTCCGGACCGATCACGACGAGATCGATCCGCTTTGCCTTGCAAAAGGCGGCGACCGCCGGATGGTCTTTTATATCGAGCTGGGCCACGCAGGCGAGTGCCGCCATGCCCGGATTGCCCGCTGCGACAAATAGCGTTTTAAGCAACGGGCTCCTTGCGAGCGCGATGGCGATGGCATACTCGCGGCCGCCGGAGCCAAGAAGAAGAACGTTCATCATCAAATCGTTTGCGGCGGTTGCATCTCGGCAGCATGATACCAGAAGCTGAGGATCAACGTTCGCCCTCTCGTTCTTTGCCCTGCGCTTCAAAGAAGTGAGCGGAATTAGGCCATCACCAATTCGGCCATGGTTTTTGGAGGGTGCCAACCGCCAATGGTTAACGAAACCCGCATTTCCGCCACTCGGCGCACCCATGTCACCGCGTGGTGCCCTCATGTTGAGGATTTTCAATTGGCAATATCCTTAAATTGACATAATCCTTAAAAAGGGGCAACCTCACCCTCGTCAAGGCTGTCATCCGGTGGGTGGTGGTTTGTGAAGTTTACGGCGCGGTCCCGCTCGCGGAACGTCGCGGGCGCCCAGGCGCGAAGAAATTTGCCTTTCCAGCGGGATTAACATGATCTCCAAGACGGATGATAGATTATGAAAACACTTTGGGTAGACAAATCAACGCGGGCAACGGGCTTTGCGGCCCTCTTATTTGTGCTAATTCTTGGTTATGCTGGCAATGCCGCCGCGCAGACCCCATGCACGCCTTCGCCGAGCTGCGTGCCTAAGATGACAATCACGATTTTCAATAATTCACCCACGTACAACATTTATCCGGTGCTTTCGAGCGGCACGGCCGTGCCAGATCTATTTTTGCAAGCGGCGCTAATGGTTCCCAAGGCTCAACTTGGCAACAACCCATTCCCCAAGCGTAACCAATTTCGACTCTATATCAATCCCACGGGAGACGGTATTCCGCCAAACGGCAATGTCACGATAAGGCTTCCGTTCTATACGCAATTGGTCCCTACCGCTCAGGTGCAACCGACTTGCCCCATGAGTCCGTCAAAACCGGGCTGCCCCGATCAATATATCGATTGGTGGGGCGGGGGACGCATTGAAATCTTTAAAAACCTAAACTCGGCTCATCAGCCCCCGGCCGCCCTAACGGCGAACTATATGGGCACGAATTTACCGGCAAGGGGGTGCCAGGTCAAATGTAATGGCTCCTCCCTCCCCAGCAGCGTCTGTCAGACCGACTTTGCCAAATTCACATGTAACCCCATCGCGAGCGCGGCCCTCCCGAGGTGTCCCACCTGTCAGCAGCCGTTGCAAATCTTCAAGGATCCGGCCGGTTTGGGGAACAACGAGCCGAGTCAGCTGACCGAATATACCTTGGGGGCCGTCAACCAAAAGACGGATCCGTTTGGGCTGGATGTGCATAACGTCGATTACGATGTGTCTTATGTCGATACCGCTTTCATGCCGGTCGCGATGGAGCCGGTCAATAACATTCAAGTTGGTTATATCGGCATGATAACGTCCATCGAGACCTTTAAGGCGGCTCTCCAGAAATTCGTCGCGCCGAGTTCGCCATGGGTAGGTTGGCCGCTAATGCTTGACGACGAAAAGCAACCAATTCTCAAGATCGCGTCGGCCCTCAATATCTTTCCGGGCAACCCAAATCTGACGCCGCCGCTGGCGCCGCCGAAAAACCCGCCGCCGCCGCCGCCGCCGCCGCCGCCATGGCCATGGGCACCGATAAACGACCTCGCAGACCGTTGGAAACTATGCGTCGCACAAAATGGAACATTACCAATTTGTCCGTTCATGCGCGACGTAAGGGACCTGTTCCAGGCCAACTATGCCAACTACGTTAGTACCTACAAGAATCCGTCGTTTGGCTGCAACTCCGACGGGATGAATCCCAATCCCGTGCCGCTGACCAGGGTATTGCTGCTGGCGCATGTGCATGGCTGGGCTCCATTTAATATAAATTGTACTAACACCAGGGGTAACCTGCTTGAAAATACTCCAGGCTACTTCGTGGATAACCCGCCTAAACCGAGAAATTTTGCCAAGTATCAAGCGGTCAAAAAGAAATTTGATTTATTGCAGTATTGGCCAGCTGCGGTAGGAGAAAATACGCTAAGAGGACGATTCAACCCCTACGCGGTGCTGATTCATGGCGCAGACTATATTAACGCGCCGTTTGTCTATGCCTACTCCGTCGACGACGCCGTGGGGAATATGCAAGTGGAGGGCGACGGGCTTATCCTTGCCGTCGGAGGGGTGAATGGATTGCCGAACCCGAACCACGCTACCCCATTTATTAACGTGAGTTTTGGATTTGCGGCAACCGATAAAGTCCAGTTTACGAAGTACGGTGTCTGCACGCTTGTTCCAAACAAGCCTGTGAATCCCGATTTCCCCAGCTTTGGCATCAGCTCCACAGACCCCAATGCCTGTCCGTTAAGCTGGGTGGACAATTCGGCTAATCAATATACATTCAAGCTCAAGTCACAGCCGAAGGGAGGAGTGCCGGCCTGGCCCATATGCGAGCAGGGCGACACCAGTTGCGCGACGGCGCTGAACCCGGACGCCAGATTGCCCATCGACTGCTCGGGCAACGCGCCGGGGAGTGCTGGCGCCGCCTGGTGCACTAGCAGCGTGTTTGCCTACATAGAGCTGGACGAAAAGCGGCCACACTATTTTGCCGTAGGTGGCGCCCCGGCGCAGCCGCCGCCATAGCGCCAACCCGCCGCTTCCTCGAGACCTATGTCCATGCCTTCGCATGGGGCACGACGAAAGCGGCGGATTTTGGGTCGCTCGCGGCGCGCTCACCCCGCATCGAACCGGGACGCGATGAGCTCGCGCAGCCGCTCAACGGCGGCTCCCGCCCGCCGCGGCAGGGGCGTGCCATTGCAGTTCCTGACCTCCAACACGCGGCTTATGCTGTTGGTAAGAATAACCTCGTCCGCCCCGGCAAGGTCTTTGACGTGGAGCGAGTTCTCGACCGCCGCCAACCCCGCCTGTTGCGCCAGCGAAAGAACGAGCGCCCGCATCGTGCCCGGCAATGCGCCATCGCTTACGGGCGGCGTTTCCAGGCGCCCCTCCCGGATGAGGAAGACATTGGCGACGCTCGCGCAGGCGATGGTTCCGTGTGTGTTCAGCATTAGCGCGTCGTCCGCGCCTTGCCCGCGGGCCTCGGCAAGCGCCAGCAAATTGTCGAGATAGGGCAAGGCTTTAATGCGCGAGAGAGCCGAATGCTCGTTCCGCCGTGTCACGGTTGCGATATGGAGGGAAAGGGGAGTTTTCCGCACGGCTGGCATGGGCGAAAGCGTCATAAAGATCGTTGGGCGAGGCGTCTCTGGCGGGGCGAGACCGCGCGGGCCGGCTCCCCTGGTCACGGTTACGCGCAAGACGGCAGACGATGCTTCCTCGGCGGCAATATAACGCGCGATGGCGTAGCGAAGCTTGGAAAGATCGACTGCCTGGACAAAATCCAGAACGCCGAGACCGGAAGCGAGCCGTTCAAGATGCGCCTCGAGATCGAAAACCCGTGCGTTGTGGACCGCCATCGTCTCGAACAAACCGTCGCCGAGCAGAAGACCGCGATCGGCTATCGAGACATGCGCCTCTTCCGGCACGTCAATCCGGCCGTCCTGCCATACACGCATCATTGGCGCCCGAGGTGGCCGAGAAAATTGCGAAGCATCCGATGGCCATGGTCCGTGAGGATCGATTCAGGATGAAACTGCACGCCGAATGTAGGATGCCCTCGATGTTGCAAAGCCATGATCTCGCCTTCGTTCGACCAAGCCGTCGCTTTGAGCGGACCATCTGGCTGGTCAAGCTCCACGATCAGCGAGTGATAACGCCCGACACTGACCGGATTGGGCAAGCCTTCCAGAATGCTTGACGCGTCGTGGCGCACAAAACTCGCCTCGCCGTGCATCGGGCGCGCGGCGCGGGTGACCCGCCCGCCGAACACCTGGCCGATACATTGATGGCCAAGGCAAATCCCGAGGATCGGCACGCGCCCGGAGTATTCTGAAACAAGTCGCATCGACACTCCCGCCTCATCCGGCGTGGAGGGTCCAGGCGAAATCACGATGGCTTGGGGTCTTTCGCGCGGCAGGGCGGCATCGTTGCGCACGACTTCCGGTAAGGCACCTAGTTCGCGCAGATAATTGGCGACCGTGTGCACGAAGGAATCATAATTGTCGATGATGAGAATCACCGCGCGAATTCCTTCGCGCCGAAAGCCTCGAAAATCGCCCTCGCCTTGTCCAGCGTTTCGTCATATTCGGCGGCGGGATCGGACGCCGTGACGATCCCTCCGCCCGCCTGCACGACGCAGGTGCCGCCGCGAAAGGCTGCGGTGCGGATGACGATGCTGGTGTCCATGGCGCCATCGAATCCGATGTAGCCGATCGCACCGCAATAGGGGCCGCGCGCATTGCCCTCCATTTCGGTGATGATTTCCATCGCGCGAACTTTTGGCGCGCCGGTGACGGAGCCGCCGGGAAAAGCGGCGGCCAAAACATCGGCCGCGCCCTGCCCTTCCCGCAGACGCCCAACGACGGACGAAACCAGATGATGAACCGAGGCATAGGTCTCAAGGCCGCAAAGCCGCGGCACTTGCACCGAGCCCGGCAGGCAAACCTTCGAAAGATCGTTGCGCAAGAGATCGACGATCATGACGTTCTCGGCACGATCCTTGCGGCTCTCGGTCAGCGCCCGCGCTTGCAGGGCGTCGAGCACGGCATCCTTGAAGCGGCGCCGCGTGCCTTTGATCGGCCGGGTCTCGACGCGATCGCCCTCGACTTTCAGAAATCTCTCGGGCGAGGCCGAGGCGATGACGAAATCTTCGTGGTCGAGATAGGCCGAAAAAGGCGCCGGATTGAGCGTGCGTAAGTGGCGGTAAAAGCCAAAATGATCGAAGTCTCCTGGCACCGGGGCTTCGAACCGCTGCGCCACATTGGCTTGAAAAATATCGCCAGAGAGAATCCGCTCGATGACTTCGCGAACCATCCGCTCATAGCTTACCCTCGTGAAATTGCTGGTCCAGCCTTCGAGTGGCATATTTCCCGCCGGAGACAAAATGGGCGCACGCTGGAGCCGCGCCTCGAACCAGCGCCCGCGCTCGACCGCGCGACGGTTCCGCTCTGGCTCTTCCCGCTCGGGAAACCCGGTGGAAAGGGTAAACCCGCGCCGATCGATCAAATCGAAGGCGACGACAACATCGTAAAGCCCAAGCGAAAGATCGGGGAAAGCGAGCTTGTCCAAGGCGGGCGCCGGCAGGCGCTCCAGACTGCGCCCAAGCTCGTAGGAAAAAAGCCCAGCGGCGCCGCCCTGAAAAGGAGGCAACCCGGGCGAGGACGCCGTTCGATAGGCCGCCAACATGGACTTCAAGCGCGATACCCAGTCGTTCCCCGCCTCACGGGCCTCGAACCGGGCGAATGGATCGGCCACGACAAAACTGTAGCGGCCAAGCTTTCTGTCGGCCATTGAACTATCGAGAAAGGTCAGAAAAGGCAGATCGCGAAGCGCGTGCGCAGCCTCGGCGGGGTCGCAAAAATCGATTTCGATGACGTGCATCGCGCTGCCTTCGCACCTCCATTAAGCCGGAGTGAGTGCTTTCCTGGTTGGTTCGCGCTCTGCCAGTCCGGGCGGACGAGCCAAGACATCTGCCAATATGGCAAACCGGCGCGCGCCCGCCAAGCCCGCCGCGAACGGCGGCGGGAACTGCCCAACTACCGGGTGTTCAAAGAGTCAAAGCCGCTACGTTCAAACGACTATTTTTGCCCCGCATCGGATTCCTTCGCGGGCGCGGGCGGCTTCGGCGCACCGGGAGCTGGCGCCGGGGTTTGCTTTGGCGGCGGAGCCGGGGCCTTGGGCGGCGGTACCGGGCGGGCCGCAGGCCGGCCTTTGTAGGCGAACCGATCACATTCCCGTCGCCTGCCAGGGCGAGAACCCGCTTGTGCGCACGCGGCGGCAGACACGGCTTCTGTAATTTCGCGCGGAGTCTCGTGAATTGCTTTTTGACTTGGCATGCACTCCTCCTGTGGATTTTCCATTGGGGTTAAAAAAGCTTCGTCAAACCCGCGCTTTTCAGGATAACGTCCAAAAAGGGGCGTAAGGGCATATTATTGCATCCGCGTCAACGGTCATTGATGCGTCCTCGGCCATTCCGCTACAAGATGTTCCCGGCGACAGACGCAGCCAAAAAAATCGATCGCCGTCTTGCACGGATTGGTGGCATGACGTAGCGGTGAGCTTGCATCGATGCCGGCAGCGTACGCGGCCCGGAAAAACGCACATTTATTAAGATCGGTATTTGAGATTGGCGAGAACAACAAGCCATGCCATGGCGGCTGCGAGGATAGGCTGGAATGAGCCATGAGTGAGGCGCGGATAGACGGCAAGCCTGCTTCGCTTGCGGCGGCGGCCGAGCGCGCGGCGGAGATATTGTCGGCCGCGCGAATGCCTGTAATCGCCGGTCTCGGCACCGATGTCGCAGGCGCCCGCGCTTCCATTCTGCTCGCCGAAAAGCTGCGCGGCGCCTATGATCATATGCATTCCGCGCGGATTTTCGCCGACCTCGACGTCATGCGCCAGGCCGGGCTGATGTTCACGACGCCGAATGAGACGCGCCTGCGCGCCGATGTCTTGCTCTTCATCGGCAAGGATTTGACCAAAATCTGGCCCGCGATGATCGCGCGCCTGTCGCCCGCCGAAATCCCGGCTTTCGATCTTGCCCGCGAGCCGCGCAAGCTCTTGTGGGTCGTGCCCGGACGCGGCGGTGCGAAGCTGGAAGGGCTCGCGATCCAAACCCTTGACTCTTCGAATCTGCACATGACGCTCGCCGCCTTGCGGGCCCGCGCCGCCGGCAGGCCGGTAAGTTGCGCCAAACGCGTGCTGCGCAAGCTCGACGAATTCGTGGAAGTTCTTAACAATGCGCGTTTTGGCGTCGCGGTCTGGGGCGGCGATTCGCTCGATAGCCTGTCGATCGAGATGCTGCATGGGCTAATCCGCGATCTCAACAAGACGACGCGTTTTTCCGGTCTGCCGCTCGGCAGTGATTCCAATGCAGCCGGCGTCGTGCAGACATCGGGCTGGATGACCGGCTTCCCGGTGCGGACATCCTTCGGCCGTGGCTTTCCCGAGCATGACACATGGCGGTTCGACGCAACCCGCATGATCGAGAGCGGCGAAGCCGATGCCGCGCTGTGGATCACCGCCTATGGCCCTGAGGCGCCGCCATGGAAGAAAAATATTCCCCTGGTCGCGCTCGCCTCCCCGCAAACGGCTTTCGTGCGAGAGCCGCAGGTCCGCGTCGAGGTCGGCTGCCCTGGAATAGATCATGACGGAGCGGAATTTTCGCGCGAAACGGCTTCAATCGTCGGGCGCCTTGCATCGCATCGAAGCCCCGCGCCTTCGGTCGCGGCGATTATCGGCGAAATCGCAAAACGCATCGGGGAAGACGCCTCATGCTGATTCTCCTGAAAGGCGGCCGCCTCATTGATCCGGTGAACGAGCGCAACGAGAACGGCGATCTATGGATCGAAAATGACCGCATCGTCGCGGCGCCGCCGGGCAGGCTGGCGGACGAAGTGCATGACGTCTCCGGCAAGATCGTCATGGCGGGCGCGATAGATATTCATTCCCATATCGCCGGCGGCAATGTGAACACCGCGCGCCTGCTGCTTCCCGAAAAACATCAAAACCATTTGCCGAATCCTCCCTCGTTGCCGCTAAGCACCGCCAAATGGTCGACATTCGAAACTGGGACCATCTATGCCTCGATGGGCTTCACCACGGTGATCGAACCCGCCATCGTGCCGCATCAGGCGCTCCAAGCCCATCTCGAACTCTCCGACATTCCGATCATCGACAAAGGAACGCTGACCGTCCTCGGCAACGACGATTTCTTGTTGTCGCTGTTGCGTGAGGGCGAAGGACAAGCGGCGGTAACCGATTACGTCGCGTCGGCCGTGGCGGGCAGCAACGGGCTTGGCGTCAAATGCATCAATGCGGGCGGGGCGGCGGCGTTCAAATACAATGCGCGGACTTTTGGCCTCGACGATGTGGTGCCCTTCTATGGCCTAACCTCGCGCCAAATCGTCGAGGCCTTGCAGCGGGCAGTGGAGGATCTCAAAATCCCGCACCCCCTGCATCTGCACGCCAATAATCTCGGCATTCCGGGCAATGTCGCGACCGCGCTTGCGACGATCGAGGCGGCGCGGGGCGAACGTCTTCACTTCGCGCATCTGCAATTCTACTCTTACGGAGCCGAAGGTGGCCACGGCTTTTCTTCCGCCGCCGCCGAGCTCGCCGCGGCCGTCAACGCCGCGCCGAATGTCACTATCGATGTTGGCCAGGTCATGTTCGGGCAAACGGTCACCGTCTCGGCCGATGTACTGCGCCAGTTCAATGGCGCCGAAACGGCGCGGCCAAAAAAATCCGTGATCCACGACGGCGATGACAACGGCGGCGGCATCGTTCCCTATCTTTATCGCGAGAACGATTTCGTCAATGCCGTGCAATGGGCCTGTGGACTGGAATTGTTCTTGGCTATCGACGATCCATGGCGGGTTTTCTTCACGACCGATCATCCAAATGGCGCGCCGTTTACGACCTATCCAGAGATTTTCGCGCTGATCATGAGCCGCGACGCCCGCGCCGAGGCCATCGCGCGTCTGCCGCAAGACGCTGTCGCCATGACGACGCTGCCGTCGATCGCGCGCGAATACAATCTCAACGAAATCGCCATCATGACCCGCGCCGCACCCGCGAAGTTGCTTGGCCTGAAAGATCGCGGTCATCTGGGCGAAGGCGGACTCGCGGATATCGCCGTCTATTCGCCCGGCAAGGATTTGGCGAAAATGTTTCGAATTGCCCATCTTGTGTTCAAGGATGGCGATCTCGTCGTGCGCGACGGGCGCGTCAGCCGTTATCGCTGGGGCAAGGCGCTCAAGGTCAATCCTGGCTATGATAAGGTGATCGACCGCCGCCTTGCTGGCTATTACGACCATCATTTCGGCGTCTCTCGCGACTTGTTTGCGGTCAAGGAAAATCTCCTTCCGCGCGCCGATGCCTTCGCGGAGGTCGCATGCGCCCGATGAAAAGAAATGGCGTCCGCGTCGACGATAGTTTTGCCGAAGCCTTCCCCATGCGCGGCACGGCGATCCTGATCACCGCGCCCAATCGCCGCTGGGCGAGACAGGCGGCCGCCACGATGACCGGATTTGCAACCTCCGTCATCGGCTGCGGCGCCGAAGCGGGTATTGATTGCGAACGCCCTAGCAAAAGCACGCCGGACGGGCGCCCCGGCGTTCGCGTCCTTATGTTCGCCATGTCGAGCGACACTTTGCAGACGCAGCTTGTCGACCGGGCCGGCCAATGCGTTCTGACATCGCCCGGCTCCGCCTGTTTCGCTGATCTCGACGGCGCCGACAGATTGCCGATAGGCGATTCGCTCCGCTATTTCGGCGATGGCTGGCAAGTCTCGAAGAAGTTCGGCGACCGGCACTTCTGGCGCATCCCGGTCATGGATGGTGAGTTCCTTTGCGAGGCGACGACGGGGCTTACCAAAAAAGCGGTTGGCGGCGGTAATCTCCTCATCATGGGCGCGACCGCCAAGGCCACGATGCGCGCGGCCGAACTCGCGGTCGCGGCAATGAACGGCATCGAGGGTGTCATTCTTCCTTTCCCCGGCGGTATCGCGCGGTCCGGCTCCAAGGTCGGCTCCAAATACAAAGCCATGATGGCTTCAACCAACGACGCTTATTGCCCGACCCTGCGCGGAGCGGTGGCGTCAAATCTCGACGAGGATGTCGGCTGCGTCCTCGAAATCGTCATCGACGGGTTGACCGAAGAGGCTGTCGCCGGCGCCATGCGAGCCGGCCTCGCGGCGATCGTGAAGCTGGGGCCGGAACATGGGGCGGTGCGCGTCGGCGCCGGCAATTACGGCGGCAAGCTCGGCCCCTTCCATTTTCATCTGAAGGATCTTTTGCCGTGAAATCGCTCGTCCTCACCATCAAGCAGGAGCCCGGTCAAAGGCTCGACCTCGCTCCTCTCGTCCCGCATCTGCTCGATGGCAAATTGCCCAAGGAGATCGCGGAGATCGAAGTGCAGACCACCCGCGAAAAGGTCACGGCCGGCGATATTTTTAAGATCCGCTCCGGCGGCGTGGACTCGATCCGTTTCGAGGGTGGGTCAACGCGCCTTGACAACATTGGCAAGGATATGAAGTCCGGAGAAATCGTCGTCGAAGGCGATTGCGGCAAATCGCTTGGCCGCAACATGAGCGGCGGTAATCTCGTCGCAATGGGCGATTGCGGGCCCTGTGCGGGCAGCGCCATGTCGGGCGGCAGACTCGAGATCGCGGGCGATGCTGGCGGCTTTCTCGGCGCGCCGCTCGAAGGCGAGATGGAAGGCATGACCGGGGGGGTGTTGATCGTGCGCGGAAATGCCGGCGAGCGCGCGGGCGACCGCCTGCGCCGCGGCACCCTTGTGATCGAAGGCTCCGCCAGGGATTATCCTGGAAGCCGGATGATCGCCGGAACGCTGATCGTGCTCGGGGAATGCGGCAGCCTGCCCGGTTACCTCATGCAGCGGGGGACGATCGTGCTTGCGAACCCGCCCGAACTGGGACCGGCGTTCGTCGATTGCGGTGCGCATGATTTGGCCTTCGCCAGCGTTTTTTCGGGCCTTCTGCGCCCCGAAAGCCGCGCCGCCGCGAGGCTTCTTTCCCGCCCGCTCTTCCGTTTCGCCGGAGACATGGCGGCTCTCGGAAAGGGCGAAATTTTCTTCCCCGTATAATATGGCCGCGCCCGGTTGAGTTCGCTAGCTATGGTCGCGCGACCAGTTTCAAGTACTCATCGGATCGCGCAAGACTGAAACATTGTGGATGCCCAGCCGAGGGGGGAAGTTGATGAGCAGCAATTGCATTCTTCAGGCCCCGGATCGGCATATAATATCTCTCGTCCGTCCTTAGCACTGGTTTTACCAGGTCTATGTGGTTCCACTGTGGATAATCATGAGTGCAATCGCATTGTCTCTTAGCGCTTAAAGACGTTACAACCCCGTCGGTTGGGCTTGTGAAGCAGTAGGTCACTGGCTTTGGGTCTACGTCGGTCCAACGATCCGCCAAAGTGTTAATAAACTTCGAGTCCGGCGCCATATCTTTTGTGTAGTCCTTGCTAATTCCAAGCGCTTTTGCAAGCTTAGCCAAGTCCGCCCCTTCGTAGGGGCTGGCAATTGAATTGATGGAGCGAATTTTGGACGCTGCAAGCTTATCGTCTAGATAAATGCTCCGCGCCACCAGACCGCCCATACTATGCGCGATGATATGGATTTCTTGGAAATTGCGAAGAGCATCGGAAAAGAAGGTCTGGCGCAGCCAACGTCCCAACGAGTAAATTGTGAGCTGGCGTCTGGCCATATAGGTTGGGTAATTGACAACAAAAACTTCAGTATCAAAAAAATCCTCATCCTTACAAAGGAGTTCTGGAAATCTGCGCCAGCTGGTATCATCGCCATTCCAGCCATGAATCAAAACAACGGCAGTTTTTGCAGAATCACGCTTCGGGATACAGACCGGTCCCGGCGGTGCTAACAACGCAGCACTTCCCTCTGCTTTCGTGTCCGCCCAAAAAGCGTATACGCCGGCAGCAACAACAATAATAATCGCGCCAACTAGAAATAGAGGAAGTCTCCCACGGCGTACTTCATGGTATTGCGAGCGGCGCTTCGAGCGGAAGCGTAGACTAGATGAAAACAAGGCAAGTAGAATTACGACAGGTATTAGCGCAGCGACAACTTTCAGATTTCTAAATATTAAGTCTAACAAAAACGCAAAATTCGTCGGTTGCGCCTCAGCGATTACGAACTCTCTAGAAGAAGGAGTAGGAACATAACCGTCGGTGGGGTAATGTACAAAATGGAAAGGTCCAATATCAATTCTGGTAACGCGCTCCCCAATATCAATGCTGGTGTTGATTCCAAGTACAAAATCAGGCCAATGAAGCCCAGGACCGCCAAAATCCATCCCCGATTAGTCATCCAGCCCCCCAGGAGGTGCACGTACAACACCGCGCGTTAGCAGATCATACCACCTTTGTTCGTGATGCACAATGCCGGTGCCAAACATTGTCGCTAGCACACGAGTTGTCGGGGTTAGGTAGCACACGAGTTGTGAAGCGGAGTAGTTTTCGGCACATAACGCAACTTATCGTTCCGCGATTGTGTATCATTGTGGCAATGGTTGATCGGAGCCTGGCTTCGTCCTGCAATTCGGGCGTCTCCCAATGATCGAGCGCCGCGACCGGTTCCTCGGTCTGCTTGGCACGAGATCAGTCATTATGGGTATCCTGAACATAACCCCCGATTCCTTCTCCGATGGCGGCAAATTCGTACACCTCGATGCCGCCATGCAACAGGCGGAAAAGCTCGCGGCCGATGGCGCCGACATTATCGATGTGGGGGCGGAATCCACGCGCCCGGGCCATACGCCCGTCGCGGCGGAAGAGGAACTCGCCCGCCTCGAACCCATTCTCGGCAAGCTGACGAGTTCCATCGACATTCCCTTTTCGATCGACACGTCCAAAGCCAAGGTCGCGCGCCGCGCAACAGAACTCGGCGCCAGCGTGGTCAATGATGTTTGGGGATTGCAGAAAGATCCAGCCATGGCCGACACGGTCGCTGAAACCGGCGTGGCAGTGGTTCTGATGCACAATCGCGACGGCGTCGATCCCGATCTCGACATCATCGCGGACATGCGCCGCTTCTTCGACCGGTCATTGCGTCTCGCGCGCGACGCAGGTATTCCCCGCGCGCGCCTCATTCTCGATCCCGGCATCGGTTTCGGCAAAAGCCGGGCGCAAAATTTCACGGCCCTGGCCAATCTTGCCACGCTGAAGGACTACGGCCTGCCGATCCTCGTCGGGGTTTCGCGTAAGTCGCTGCTTGCCGGGCTCTCGCCGGTCGAGACAAGCCTCGTTCGCACGCTCGCCGCCAATCTCGCGGCGGCCGCCAATGGCGCCTCCATATTCCGAGTTCACGATGTGGCCGAACACGTCGCCGCCTTCAAGGTTTTCGATGCCATCGTCCGCCGCTGACCTTTTGGGCGCCCGCCCGCCGACCAACGCCGGCTTTGGGCTCGGGAGCAATATCGGCGACAAGGCAGGCAACATCGCGCGGGCGCTGGAGCTGTTGGAGGAGCGCGGTATTGTCCGAGTGACAGCGGTTTCGTCGATCTACCGCACCGCGCCTTGGGGTTATGTGGAGCAGGACTTTTTCGCCAATGCCTGCGCTATAGGAGAAACCCGCCTGCGGCCGCTCGAACTCCTTGCCGCGACCAATGCGGTTGAGATCGACATGGGCCGGAAACCGTCGGTCCGCTGGGGGCCGCGCCTCATCGACATCGACATTCTTTTCCACGGCGACGCGGCTTTCGCGCATGCCCAATTGAATTTGCCGCACAAGGATCTTTTCGAACGCGCTTTCGTTTTGGTGCCCTTGGCCGAGATCGCGCCTCACTTACACATCTCAGGGCGTTCCATCGCAAAAGCCGCCGCGTATTTCGCCGGCGAGCCAATCGAAAAATGGGACGCGAGCGGCGGGCGTGGTTGAACCATGAGATAATTTCATGATTCTCTCTCGTCGCGGGTGCGAAGATTATCGTGGCCGCGAAAGAGTTGGCAGTTAAGCCGGCATCCGTCAGTTGGCGCACTTGAGCGTCAAAACGATCTGTAGGATGGGTTTTATCCGAAACTGCCTTTGGTCGAGATTCTTGGAAGACACACGTCTCGGCAAAGGCAAAGTGCGTCTTTATGGATTGTCGGCTCACGTCAAACGCCAGCGAACTGGGTCAGCGGACCTTAGAAATATGAACCTCCGCAAGCTCGCCATATTGGGCCTATGCGGCCATTGACACCAAGTCTCGTGGACGACGACTCCTGGGGAGGGGTTTCATTGCGAGGAGCGAAGCGACGAAGCAATCCAGAAGGGCCGCAAGGGGACAGGATTGCTTCGCTTCGCTCGCAATGACGGCCTTCGGCTTTGGTTCTCGTCAGAGAGATCTGTTATAAGTGCGGGTTGTTACCAGCGCTACGGCGCTCTCGCGAAGACCGTCACCGCCCCGTTTTCCGAGTCCACAAGGTCGAATTGGTTGGGCGTAAGCTCCCTAAACGTTGCCGTAAAAACCTTGCCGTTCTTCATGTTGATCAAGACATTTCCCTCGGTCCACAGCCGAAACGTCCCTGGTTCCATGTTACCTGGCTCCGCGGAATCAACGGAACTCATGCCAATCGTCTTGTCGGTTCGAAACACGATGTGCCAGGGGCGGCCAGCCGCCTGCCATTCTCCAACGATCGCGCCGATGTCCACATAGCCGCCGGACTGAGGGCCGACTAAAACATTCTTAAACTGCATGAAGCCAAGGTAACCAAGGGCAAGAACTACGACTACGGCTATCCCAATCGCCTCGGTGCCCGTTGCACCCCGGGGACTCTTTGGCGGGATGGATGGTGAGTTCATCGCTACCTCGTAACGATCGAAGCAAGAGAGCGGCGGAAACTATTGGTTTGCTTAGCTCAAGAGGGCCGCAAATCATCCCGCCATTTTCCGGATACATCATTATAACGCGCGGCCGGAGTTATGCCAGGGCTGACCCATCCTCTCGATCGCGTCACGGGGGTAGCCGACCAACGTCCCCGCCCCCGTGCCGCCGCCGGAAGGCGAGCCGCCGGGCCGTGGATATCCCCCAAACAGCGAAGTTAGGCCCAGCGGGGACCGTCTCGTGCTGGTGAGCCAAGTTGGTTTACGGAATGCTACTTCTTCTTGCCTTGATCGTCCTTCGCCCCCGTCGATTTCTGGGGGTTGAGCCCGAACGACCCTTGCGCGGCCGCCGCGACCTTTGGCTTTTCCTTTTTCGGCTTCTTGGCTTCGCGGTTCCCGCGTTGCTGACCTTTTGCCATCGCTATCCTCCTCTGAATCAGGCTCGCTTGTGCGAGCCCGGCGTCACCCGTGACGTGCGGGTTTATCGGTTCTGCAAGCAGCCGCTCGAAGTCGGCGAAAACGTCCGCAATGAGCCTCGCCCGCCGCAGATCTTCGGCGGCCGGCGTCTGCGCAAGCAGGATCAGAAGATAACGGGCCTTGGCCACGGCTTCAACCCAGCCAGTGGCAGGCGCGGCGAGAAGCAACTGGTCCAGTTCTTTCTGGCGCGCCCGCGCCGCGGCAAGGCTGGCCTCATCCGCGGCGAGCTTGCGGCGCATCCTGGTCGCCTTTTGCGCGGCTACCCCACGTCGACCGTCCAGATCGATTGTGTCGTCCGCCAAAATTTGCCCCGCCTCAGCGAGCTGTAGGTCGACCGGGCGAATTATGCGCTCAGTTGACGTAGCCGTTCATTCATCAGTAAACCCTGCCGGGCGCGGGCGCTGGCCAGTTTTGACCACTATTGTCTGGTTTTAGAATGCAGGCTGGCTGGACGGACCAAAACGAAATAGCAACACAAAAAACCGGGCCGCTCCGGGCAATCGATGGGGGAAAGTCGCGAATGGCCTGGCATTCCCCCTGCCCCATGAGCGGGGCTTTCGAGGCCGGCACAAAGGCTAAATGTCCCATCCCAATAAAGGCGTAACTCCTTTTGCTTTGCCGGCGGCTGGCACGCTTGAATCGTCCGCCCAACGTTATCTTCGTTTATCCCGCCAACTGCGGTTGCGGCTTGTCCCGCCGCGCATTATGGTTCGGCCGCCGCGGGCGGCAGCCTGGGATAAAAAGCGGCAGTGCGACATCGCCCCACGCGGTAAGGCAGCGGATATTAATTCCGCCATGCGGAGGATCGAGTGCACCGTGGCATCGGATTCCAAGATATTCAGAGAAAAGTCGGACGAGCAGTTGCGCTCGCGCGAGCGCGCGACCAACGACAACGCAATTCATAGCCGCAGCCGCAAGGTCCCGTTCCCACGGCGGGCGGAAGCCGAATTTGCTGAGCAGCATTCCCCCGATCTGGCGTTGCGCAAAACCGGCATTCGCGTCATGGGCGACGTGCCTTGGGGGGCGCATCTATGTGTTTTCTTCGAGACCAAAGCGGACCTGCTTCACACAGCGGCCGCCTATTTCGCGGCCGGATTGGCAAGCAACGAATTCTGTGTGTGGGTGGTCTCCGACCCGGTCACGAAGGAAGACGCAAAGAAGTTGTTACGCCGCGAAATGCCGGATTTTGACAAGCATCTGGCACATGGGCGCATCGAGATACTCGAGGGCACCGAGTGGTATATCAATGGAGGTCAATTCGATCTGAATAAGATCGCCGGCGGCTGGAGCGAGAAGCTCAAAGGCGCCTTGGCCAGGGGCTACGAGGGGATGAGGGTTAGCGGCAATGCGTTCTGGTCCGAATCGAAACATTGGAAGGGGTTCTGCGAGTACGAGCATGAACTTGATCGATCTCTCGCCGGCCAGAAAATGATCGTTCTCTGCACCTACTCGCTCCAGGCCAGCAGGGCCGTGGACTTGCTGGACGTGGCGCGTGCGCACCAATGCACCATAACGAGGCGAAACGGCAATTGGGCGTTTCTGGAAACTCCCGACCTCACGCAAGCCAGGCGGGAAATAAAGAAACTGAGCGACGCACTGGACATTATGTTGAAGCCTTTTCCTGGTCATGAGTTGTTGACCCCACGGGAACGCGCGACGCTGGCTCAGATCGTGAGGGGAGCCTCCAGCAAGGAAGCTGCACGCGCGCTTGGCATCGGTCCGCGTACCGTCGAGTTTCACCGCGAAAACATCATGCGGAAACTCAGTGCGAAGAACACGATCGACCTCGTACAATGCATGCTGTGCGAATCCTTCAAATCGCGGCGGCGGCTGGAAGCCGAAATCCTGCTATTGCGGCATCGGCGCAATTGACGATCGCTTGACCCACCCATCGCGGCCTCCTGCAATGCCGGCTCTGCTGCCGTGACATGTTGCGATCCTGCATGAAATCTTTCGCAAAAAAACGGACGCAAATAGGCGATTTTTGAGCGAAATTATTTGCCGGCAGAGACCTGGGGGCTTATCTGCGAGGCTCGCCTCGACCAGGCGGCGCCGACGGTCTCTGCACAGCGCCGCCACGGACGGTTCCGGCACCTGCTTGAAAAATAATAGCGCCAGCAGTTGATTGGCTCTGCCCAGTCTGTTTGACGAAAGCGACCGGCTGGCCGCTCCATTGGACCCGGGCGCCAACCGAGGCGGCATTCCCCGTATTCGTCCCAGTACCATTTGCAGCGGCCGCGCCCCATTCTCTGGAATGTTAATGGGCAACGCTCAAGCGGAGAAAACTGATGACTACTCTTTCAAAATTATCCCGGGAAGGCGCCGCCTATGGCGGGTTCGCGCTGACGTTGGCGCTTGCTGTCGCGACGCTGGCCGCCTCAATTGGCGCGGCGGGCGCTCAGCCGGGTCGCCAATCCAAGGTCGATTTCCAATGCACCAATCCGAAGAGTGGAACGACATGGGGCGTCAACGTCGATTACGACCGGAGCACCGCCAACTCGTTTCCGGCCGAGATCACCAACAGCCAAATTGCCTGGCATGACACTTCGCACGGCGGCTACTATTACCTGGATCGTGTCTCCGGCGCTCTGACATTCAAGAATGCCACGACCACGGGCGGTTATACTCTCCACCATACATGCAGTGCCGGCTGACGGCTTGCAGTCGATCCTGCGTAGGCGAAGATACGATCGCGCAGCACCATCTCGGGATCGCGCACACGACATGCCAGGCTGAAACCTGCGCGGCGGTTGCCTTAGGCGGCCAAGTCTTGCGCCGCCGCGCGTCCGCATGTCGCGAAGAAGCACGGCCGAGAGCGCGCCACGCAAACTTTTGACACAACAGTACTTTTGACACAACTGTACATCGTGGGTTGCCGGCCGGCAAACTGCGCAACCGCCATTGGCAGCCGGATGACGCATCCCGAAATCCAGCAACGCGGCGGGGCGCAAGCTATAGGACAAAAACGCGGTTAGGCGCGCCGGAATTGTCTGTTTTCCCTTGTAATATGCCGGAGCCTCATTCCATAAACGCCCGCTCTAGGTGAGCCCTATGATTTCCGCTCGCCGAATCCCCTCACTCCGGCCAAGAAACAGGTGACCGTAACTGCGGCATTGCGCGAGATCGCGAAAGGCAGCAAGGCAGTGACCGTTACGATCGTGCCTGTCGTTACCGCGGTAAACGAACTTTGCGATGCCGAAAACGTTTTTCGCTGCGAGAATATTCAATTTGTGACTACAATTGACCGCTTCCTGCGGCGGCAGCATACCAAATAGCAAATCGGTGTTTAATACCATTTCCGGTTGATTAGTTCGGAGCGATCCGCTTTGGCCACCAATGGAAGCCCGTTCGGCTCTGGATTTGCTCGCGCTGCTCTGAGAGGGCGATGCACTGGGCGGCGATTTTCTCGTCGAGGTCTGTGATGGTCGCGATGTGCGGGTTAACGATCGGCTCTTCAACGAGCGCCCAAAGCGTTTCGGCGGGCTGCAGCGCGGGACTATAAGGCGGCAGATAAATGAGGCGAACACCATCGGGGATTTTGAGATGGGCTGGCCCATGCCATCCCGCATTGTCGAGCACGAGCAAGATGATGCGGCTCAAGCCCGCTTCGGCCTCGCG
>PEFW01000029.1 GCA_002890675.1 Candidatus Methylaffinis lahnbergensis | reverse complement strand
TTCGCCGGGTGGATCGCCAAGCGTCAGGGCGACAACCCGCTCGGCCGCCTCGCCATCGAGCGGCTTGATCCGCGAGGGCCTGGTCTTGTCGCGAAGCAGACCCTCGAACCCTTCTTCCAAGAAGCGTTCCTGCCGGCGCCAAACGCAAGTCTTGGACTTGCAGGTTCGTCGCATGATCTCGTTCGTGCCGGCCCCATCGGCCGTGAAGAGAACAATCTCGGCTCGCCACACGTACTTCTGCGCGACATTGCGATCGTCGATGAGATTTTCAAGCCGACGCCGATCGGCCAACGAAACGGTGATGGATTTTCCTGCGCGCATCGCGCTCGCACATGCCGCAAATCTGGGGAATCCCAATAGGGACTCAAATGTTAGATTTGAACCACTAGCGCGCATTGTCGAAAGAAACATGGACGGGCACGTGCACGGAATAGAGCGCCGTGAATCTCGATGCACTGACGCCCGCTCGGTTGTTCAATCGCGAGCTTCCGTCCAACCCGAAAACGCAAGTGCTTTTTCCCCAGCTCTTCAATGAGCTGGAGTATAGCTGCCGTTTTGCACGACTTTTATCCCCTTTCGCCTCGGGCTTGACCGTCCGTAAAGCGGGCAAGCGTCGCGATCACTTCGGCGTCCGTGACCTGGCGGAAATCGGCGTAGAAAAAACCGACCGCTTCGAGCCAGACGGGAGATTCAAGACAGACGATACTGTCGGCTTCGTCCCGCAGCTCGTCGAGTGTGTCCTTGGCCGCCACAGGCACGGCGAGCACCAGCTCCTTTGGCGCGCGCGCGCGGATCGCGCGGAGAGCCGTGCGCATTGTCGCGCCGGTCGCGATGCCGTCGTCAATGACAATGACGGTGCGGCCCGCGACAGCTTGCCGCGCTCGGGCGCCAAAATAGCGGCGGCGGCGGCGCGCGATTTCGGCGAGCTCCGCGACGCGGACCGCATGGAATTCCGTTTCCGTGACGCCGGAGTGTTGGATGACTTCCGCATTGCGCACGACGATCGGCGCGGCGCCGTCGGAAATGGCGCCCATTGCGAGTTCGGGCTGCCCCGGAACGCCGATTTTCCGGACCAGGATCAGATCGAGCGGCGCGCCGAGAGCCGCCGCGACCTCGGCCGCGACAGGCACGCCTCCGCGCGGAAGCGCAAGGACTATCGGCGAGCGCTCCTTGTACTGAGCGAGCGCCGCCGCCAGGCGGCGGCCCGCCGCGGATCGATTTTCGAAGGACATTGCGCCGCTCCTTGTCCGGCGCTTTCCACGCGCCGCGATCCTATTGGGCATCGCGTGTCCGGCGCGCAGCTATCGGGCTCCGCCGGTCGGCACGCTGACATGTACAAGTCTGGATTTGATCCAACGGTCAATGTCAGATTACGTCATTCATTCAACGGCGGGCATGATCGGCGAGGCGGACTCGATGTTGTCAAGGACGCGAGCGTCGCTCGCGCCGGCGCAGCCGGTGCTGCGCATCCTTGACAACATCGATCCCCTCGCCAAACTCGCCGCCAAGAGATGAATGGCAAGGCGTGATTTCATCCGGCACTGCCTGAAATCTCAAGTCCAGTATTTTACAGCTGATAAGCCGGCGCGTGGTATTTCAAGGCTATTACCGGCGATGGCCTCCACCGCCGTGCCAATGGCCTCCGCCACCGTGCCAGCCACCGCCGTGACCGCCACCACCATGCCAGCCGCCGCCGTGCCAGCCACCCCCACGCCCGTCCCAACTGTTCCACCCATAGCCGCCGCCCCAGCCATAGCCCGTACGCCAAGGGTAGCCGCACCAGTACCCGCCGGATCCCTGCCAGCCATTGCCATACCAGCACTAGTTGCGTCCGCCCCAGAAATATTGGGCCTTTTGCAAGGAACCGCTTCGGCCACCGTTGTCACCGCCGCATTCGGCATGGCCGCTGCCCGCGAATTACCGCCTGTCATGGCGGCCACCACCGATGCGGCCGCAGCCGCAACGATCATCAACCGGCGCATATGTTCCTCCCTGCGGTTACTGTCTCCACCGTGTCATGAGAGACATTCTTTAATCCGCGCACCGAAGTCAATCGCGCGATTCGCGTTTATTTTTCGTGCCGCAGGTTTCAACCGGCGACCTTGCGGGCGCGTTTGGCCAGCGTGCGCAGCCGCAAGGCGTTGAGCTTGATGAAGCCCGCGGCGTCGCGATGGTCATAGGCGCTTGCGCCTTCCTCGAAGGTCACGAGATCCTGGTCGTAGAGCGAATAAGGGCTTGAGCGGCCAACGACGAAAACCGAGCCT
This sequence comes from Candidatus Methylaffinis lahnbergensis, assembly GCA_002890675.1. Taxonomy (GTDB): domain Bacteria; phylum Pseudomonadota; class Alphaproteobacteria; order Rhizobiales; family Beijerinckiaceae; genus Methylocapsa; species Methylocapsa lahnbergensis. The sequence goes on along the minus strand of PEFW01000029.1, from coordinate 33,512 downwards.
TTGAAGAGCTTCAGGCGCACCCGGCCCGTGACGAATTCCTGGCTGCGATCAATCAAAGCTTGCAGCATTTCGCGCTCCGGCGAGAACCAGAATCCATTGTAGATGAGCTCGGCATATTTCGGCATCAGCTCGTCCTTGAGATGCGCGGCGCCGCGATCGAGCGTGATCTGCTCGATGCCGCGATGGGCGAAATAAAGGATCGTGCCGCCGGGGGTTTCATACATGCCGCGCGATTTCATACCGACGAAGCGGTTTTCGACGAGATCGAGACGTCCAATACCATGCGCGCGGCCAAGCCCATTCAAATGCGCAAGCAGGGTCGCGGGCGACATTGGCTTTCCGTCGACAGAGACCGCGTCGCCTCGCGCGAAATCGACCTCGACATAGTCTGGCTGGTCTGGCGCATCCTCCGGATCGAGGGTGCGGGAATAAACATAGTCCGGTACTTCTTGCGCGGGGTCTTCCAGCACCTTGCCTTCCGAGGACACATGTAGAAGATTGGCATCGACGGAAAACGGCGCTTCGCCGCGCTTGTCCTTGGCGATGGGGATCTGGTTTTCTTCCGCGAAGGCGATGAGCGCGGAACGCGACGTCAGGGCCCATTCCCGCCACGGCGCGATGACCTTGATGTCGGGCTCCAGCGCATAATAGGCAAGCTCGAAGCGCACCTGATCGTTGCCCTTGCCGGTTGCGCCATGCGCCACGGCGTCCGCGCCCACTTTGCGGGCAATCTCGATCTGCTTCTTCGCGATCAACGGCCGCGCGATCGAGGTCCCAAGGAGATAGAGCCCCTCATACCGCGCATTGGCGCGAAACATCGGGAAAACGTAGTCCCGGACGAATTCCTCGCGCAGATCCTCAATGAAAATATGCGCCGGCTTGATGCCGAGTAGAACCGCCTTTTGGCGTGCCGGTTCCAATTCCTCGCCTTGGCCGAGATCGGCCGTAAAGGTTACGACCTCGCAGCCATAAGTGATTTGCAGCCATTTGAGGATGATCGACGTGTCGAGGCCGCCAGAATAGGCGAGCACGACCCTTTTCACGTCCTTTATGTCAGCCGCCATAGAGAACTCGCGGGGGATGAAAGACCCGCGCGACTATAGTGACGAAGCCAAGCTGTGCAAGTCCATCCTGGGAGTCCGCTGAATTGCTGTTCACGCGCGCCGATTTTTCCGAGCTTGCGTCAAACTGGCGGCCCTATCCGCCAAACCGTCATGGTTAAGCGGCGTTTAAGAAATACACTTCAGTCTTCCTTTCACATTGGCTCGGGAAGCGGCAGCCGGGCGCTCGAAAGGATGACACCGATGAATTCCAAAGATTTGGCGCGAGACATCGTATTGGCGGCGGCGATGATTGGCGTTCTGCCATTGGCCGGCTTTTGCGCTCTGGCGGAGCCGGCGGCCGGCGCGGATTTCGGGCAGCCGTTCCCCGGTTTCGCGGCCCCCGCGCCCCTCGCGGAGAGGGTTGAGTTCGCCTCCAACTGGTATGTGCGCGGCGATATTGCCTATGCGCAAGAAACGTTTCCCAATATTTCCCCATTTACGTTTGGCTCCTCGCCGTCCGTGTTCAACACTTTCAGCGCCGATATCGGGGGGGATACAAGGTCAACAATTATTTTCGGACGGATCTCGTTCTCGATTATCGCTCGCAGATCCATGCGATCGGCAGTGGCGCAGCGCCCTGCTTCACCAATGTGAGTAACCCCCCACCCACGGGAAATCCGGTGCCCGCGAACTGCGTCGGTCATTTCGATAGCGAAATTCGCCGCTGGGACTTGCTGGCCAACGCCCATCTCGATCTCGGCACCTGGGACGGCTTTACGCCTTATATAGGCGCGGGAGCCGGTGTCAGCTGGACGCGGACCAATCAATCCGTCAATTTCACATTAAATGGGTTCCCTTGCCAAGCACGCTGCGGATTAATCACAAACGGCGGCAATGTCGTCACTTTTGGCGATTTTGATAGCAACCAATCGAGCATGACCTACCGATTCGCCTGGGCGGCAATGGCCGGAGTAGCTATTGCGATGACCGACCACGCGCAGCTTGACGTCGGTTACCGCTTTCTCGATCTTGGCCCTATCACCGGCATATCACCCGTGAATGGGACGTCCGTGACCCAGAGGGTCCGCGCTAACGAGGTGCGCGCCGGCGTGCGCTATATGATTGACTAGACCGCGATCGCCTCAACCGAATCGCCCCTTGCATCTAATCCGGCGGCATTAGTACGGGGTTTCAGGCGAACTGGTGTTCGCTCCGCCTGGCACCAACAAGGAGCACCGCGCTTTTGCGCCGCGTTTTCAGCCCATGGCCTTCACGATCGCGTCGACCATTTTCTTGGCGTCGCCGAAAAGCATCGTTGTATTGGGCCTGAAAAACAATTCATTTTCGACGCCGGCGTAGCCAGTGCCCATTCCACGTTTGACGAAGAGCACGTCTTTGGCGTACTCCACATCGAGGATCGGCATGCCATAGATCGGCGAGGAGGAATCGGTTTTGGCGGCGGGATTTGTGACGTCGTTGGCGCCGATGACAAACGCGACATCGGCATCGGGAAACTCTGGATTGATGTCGGTGAGTTCGAAAACCTCGTCATAGGGCACATTGGCTTCGGCGAGGAGCACGTTCATGTGCCCCGGCATGCGCCCGGCGACCGGATGGATCGCATATTTGACGTCGATGCCCTTGCTCTTCAGGATGTCTGCCATGACCCCCACCACATGCTGTGCCTGGGCAACCGCCATTCCGTAGCCCGGCACGACAATCACTTTCTTCGCGGCAAGCAAGATTTTGGCGGCATACTCCGCCGAGCCTTGCTTCACCGGCCGCGCCTCCGCTTCGCGCGCGCCGGCGGGCACGGCGGATTCGCCGCCGAAGCCGCCGAGCATGACGGCGATGAAAGAGCGGTTCATCCCCCTGCACATTATGTAAGAAAGAATCGCGCCGGACGAACCAACGAGAGCGCCGGTGATGATCAAGGCCAGATTGGCGAGGGTGAACCCGACGGCGGCTGCGGCCCATCCCGAATAGGAATTGAGCATCGAAATCACAACCGGCATGTCCGCCCCGCCAATCGGTATAATCAGCAGAACGCCGAGCGCTAAGGACACGAGGACGATCAGCCAGTATACCGGATGGGCCTCGGTCGGCACGAAAGCAAAAATGAAGCCCGCGAGCAAAATGCCAAGACCGATATTGATCGCATGGCGGTTGGCAAGCAGGATGGGGTTGCCGGACATCCGCCCATCGAGCTTCAGGAAAGCGATCACCGAACCGGTGAAAGTGATCGCTCCAATCGCGGCGCCGAGCGACATTTCAAACAGCGTCGAGCCATGAATTTCGTTGGGCATGCCGAGACCGAAACCTTGCGGAGCATAAAGCGCGCTCGCGGCGACGAATACCGCCGCAAGGCCGATGAGAGCGTGGAACAAGGCGACGAGCTGCGGCATCGCCGTCATCGCGATTGTGCGGGCCCGCCAAACGCCGATGGAGCCGCCGATCGCCACGGCGAGCAAGACCCCCAGAAACGAGGAGAACCCCCACGGCAGTTGATAGAGGAAGGTTGTCGCCGCCGCGATACCCATGCCGATTACGCCGAACCTGTTGCCCTGCCGGGCGGTCTCAGGCGAGGACAGGCCGCGCAACGCGAGGATGAAGAGTATCCCCGACACGAGGTACAAAAGAGCCGCGAAATTTCCGTTCAACACCGCTTCAGCCCTTTTTCTTGAACATGGACAGCATCCGTTCGGTGACGAGGAAACCGCCAAAGATATTGACTGAAGCAAGGGTCAGGGCGAGGAAACCGAACACGCGGGCGGTGCTTGAACCGTCGTCCGCGCTTGCGTCGATGCCGGCCGAGAGAAGGGCGCCAACCACGATGACCGAAGAGATCGCGTTGGTGACCGACATTAGCGGCGTGTGGAGCGCGGGGGTCACGGCCCAAACGACATAATAGCCGACGATCACGGCAAGCGCGAAAATCGCCAGCCGGAATATAAAAGGATCGATTGCGCCACCGCTCGCCGCCGAGGCGCCCGCGGCGATCTGCTCGGCATAGGCCTGCGCGCTGTCGGCGGTCTGCCGCGCCGCCTCGGCCGCGGTCCGTATCTTGTCCAGCAATTGTGGATCGACTTCTGCCATCTCATGCCCTCCTGCTTGATTTATTGTCGATTGAGATCGTGATTGTTGTTGCGATCTTGGGCTAAGCCCCGGCTTGGAAGTTCCGATGCACGAGGCCCCCTTCCTTGGTGAGCAAAGTTGCCTTGACCAGTTCATCGTCCCACTTGATCGCGAGCGACTTGGTTTTCGAGTCGATCAGGGTCTCGACGAAAGCCAGAAGGTTTTTCGCATAGAGCGCCGAGGCCGTGGCGGGCAGCCGTCCGGCGACATTCAAATGGCCGACGATCTTGACGCCATTTTTTGAAACCACGGTCTCGCCGGGTTTCGTCAGTTCGCAGTTTCCGCCACGTTCGACGGCAAGATCGACGATCACCGCGCCGGGACGCATCGATTCGACCATGGCGGCCGTGACAAGGACCGGCGCCGGGCGGCCGGGAATAAGGGCCGTCGCGACGACGATATCCTGCGCGGCGATATGCGAAGCGGTGAGCGCCGCCTGTTTTTCCTTGTAGCCGGCCGACATCTCCTTGGCATACCCGGCCGCCGTCTCGGCTTGTTGGAATTCCTCGTCCTCGACGGCAACGAATTTGGCGCCAAGCGAAACAACTTGCTCTTTCGTCGCCGGCCGGACGTCGGTCGCGGTCACGATGGCGCCGAGCTTGCGCGCCGTAGCGATTGCCTGCAGCCCCGCGACGCCGACGCCCATGATGAAGATTTTCGCGGGGGGAATCATGCCCGCTGCTGTCATCATCATCGGAATGACCCGGCCATATTCGGCCGCGGCATCGATGACGGCGCGATAGCCGGCGATGTTGGCTTGGCTCGACAGGACGTCCATCGTCTGCGCCCTTGTGATGCGCGGCATCAATTCCATTGCAAAGGCGCAAACGCCCGCCGCCGCCAAGGAGCTCAGGGCATCGATATGCCCGTAAGGATCCATGATCGCGACGACGGCGGCGCCTGGCTTGGCGCCGGCCATGTCCGCCGCGCCGGGCCGCCGGACCCGCAAGACAATATCGGCGTCTTTCACGGTGGCTAGAGCGCCGGGCCCAATCGTGGCGCCCGCAAGCGCGTAATCTTGATCCGGAATGCCGGATTTAAGTCCGGCGCCGGCTTGGACCTTGACCTCCGCGCCGAGCCCCGCAAATTTTTTAACCGTCTCTGGCGTGGCCGCGACACGGCACTCGGCGGGGTCGGTTTCGGCGGGAATGGCGATCAGCATGATTAATTCCGCTGGTTGTTGAACCTTTGACCCAGCCCAATTTGTGTCCGCCGGTCAACTCTGGGGCTGACCAGAAGCCCCGTCGAGGCCGGCAAAAATTAGTCCACAAAAAAAGCCAGCAAGGCGAGAAGGAGAGCCACGCCGGCCACGGTGTATTTTAGTGGAGAAACATCCGTTAGGTTTTTTCGTGTCCGGCGTAGTCCTTGGCGGGAGGGCCCACAGGTTGAGCATCGTTTTCAATCATCATGCCCACCTTATATTCAGCTTTTTGGATCACCCTAGCTTTCGCAATAGCGCATGTAAACGGCCAATTAAAGGCCGCCGGCGCTTCAGACGCGAACGGATCGCGGGGACTCGCGTCGGGTGCCAAGCTTTTTGTTGTCATATTTTTTTTCGCGCCGCGGATCTCCGCCCCCGCGATCATCCGCGAGATTAAACTGGCGCCGGCAGCCCCGCCTTGGCGAGCGCGCCTGCTTGCCGCTCGCTCAGGGCAGGGGCCGAAAATTTGCCCATCGTCTCATGGAACAATTGGAAGAAATTCAGCCTCGCGTCGAGATGCAAAAAGGCGCTTCCAAGACCAATCGCGGCGCGATCCATGAACACGAACTCGCGCGGCACCAGCACCTGACCCTCTTTCTTCAAGGCCTGGTGGAAGTTAAACGCTTCCTTGCGGCCGTATTTCGCTGGCGCTACGCCATCGGCGACGCTGCGCACCCGGTCGTCGAGCATGGGAGCGTAAATGAACCGCGCCCAGATGTTCAGGGTTTCGGCGAGATCCTTGGTAAGACCGCGAAAACCCCAGGTTTCATAGGCATGCACGGTCTGAGCGAAATCCTCGTGCAGCAATCCCTCGTAGAGATCGACGACGCCGCCGACGAATTTGGAGGTGAAAATACGGATGCACCCGTAATCGAGGAGGTTTATGCCCCGCGCCTCTTGGTCTTCGGCCGCCCCGAACACCGTATAATTGCCAAGGTGCGCATCCCCGTGGATGACGCCGAACCGGCTGAACGGAATCCACCAGGCCTTGAACATCGCTTCGGCGATGCGGTTGCGCGAGGATTCGCCAGCGTGTTTAAAGGCGAGCAGTTTGCCGCCTTCGAGCCACTCCATCGTCAACAGCCGCCCGGTTGACAGCTCCGCCCGCGCGCCGGGCACGCGAACCTCCTCGACATTGGCGAGAATATCGCGATAAAGCGCGGTGTGTTTCGCCTCGCGGCGGTAATCGAGCTCCTCGCGGACACGGTCGCCGATTTCTTTCGTCATTTCGCGCGTGTCAATGACCGGATTGAGACGCCGGTGCAGAGCAAACACAATTTCGAGCTGCCTCAAATCGGCCTCGACGGCCGATGTCATGTCTGGATACTGCAGTTTGCAGGCAAGCGCGGCGCCGTCCCTTGCGGTTGCGCGGTGGACTTGGCCGAGCGACGCCGCCGCCGCCGGATGGAGGTCGAACGCGGCGAACAGCGATTGCCAATCCGCCCCGAGCTCCGCCTGCATCCGCCGCTTGACAAACGCCGCGCCCATCGGCGGCGCCCCGCTTTGCAGCTTCTGCAATTCCTCGGCATAGTCCGGCGGCAGAAGACCGGGGACGCTCGCCATCATCTGGGCGGCCTTCATCACTGGCCCCTTGAGGCCGCCGAGCGCTTGCGCCAAGGCCACAGCGTGGCTGCCCGGGGCACCGCCTCCACCGAGAAGGCGGGCGCCAGCAATCCTGGCCGCGACGCCGCCGGCATTGGCGCCGACCCGCGCATAGCGCGCCGCGCGCGCGGAAAAGCGATTGGCTTCCTCGTCTTCCATGCAGTTGCCTGATGTTATGGAATCATGCCCCGCGCATGCGCCGCCAACATGACTTTATTTTCCTTTAAGCTGAAGCATGCGCCGCGGACAGCAAAATCCATACATTCACAGAGACTTGTAGCCGGCGCCGCCATGCGGATCAAAGCTCGGCGCCCGGACCGAATCGATTTGTGTCAATCGTACCAAAATGTTTCACGTGCAACGAGACCTGGGCGCGTGGATGTTCTCATTTGTTCGAAGGGACAGGTTGCAACGGCGGATGAGATGCGGACCGCTTTGGGGGATCGCGGCGGCTAAAAGCGGCAGTCAATATTGCCCTGCGAGCGAGCTTTCGAGGAGGGTGATTTCGGCCGGCGTGAGGTCGAAAAGCTTGTAGACGATGGCATCGATCTCGCGTTCGGCTTGTTCGATTTCCGTCGTCAAGCGGCGGACCTTTTCGCCTTCCTCGCGCAATAAACTTTCCCAGTCGTTGCGCTGCTTCAGCGGAATGTCATCCTTGAATGCCTTTTTGATTTCGGCCCGGAAGGATTTGAAATCGAGTTTCCACCATTCTCGCAAGCGGTTCGTGAGTTTTGGTGCGCGGCCCGGCGGGCACAGGTCGGGGATGCGGCGCAGAACAGACTCGATTGATTCAAACCTCTCCTTGGCGCACGTTGACGCTGATTGACCATTATCAAATAGATTGCTGCGCTCAACCTTGGTGAACGCTGGCACGATTATTTGCTCAACATATTGAGCTTTCAATCGCAGTCGCCATGTCCCGCCACGAAGCGGGTTCGAAATATCGAACAGCTGAAACCAGACAAGTTTCGAATTGAGATAAGCCAGCTCGGAGTAGTCCCCAAAAGGGGCGACAAAGCAGGTGCAATCCAATTGGGTATTCCTCGGAAGCCGGGAAAATTTTGAGCTTTGAGAGATGTCCGGGAAACCAATTCCGCCGTTAGAAAAAATTGGCTGATAAGCCAACTGCGCCTGTTGTAGCTCGAACCATTCTTGTTTCGTTGCCCGCGCCTCCAGCGCGGGTTTGAACGGCAGAAGATGGTCCCGGATCGGGGGGTAATCCTCGATCCGCACCTTGCCCCTAGGGATGTCGATCAGAAACAAATCCTCGCTCTCTATCCGCCAGCGCTTAATGTTCTCGCCGCGTAGGAAAGACACGAGCAATTCGGCCGACCGCATGTCGCGGGCCACTAGTTCGTCGCGCCTCTCCCGGCTCACGATGAAGGCTTCGTTGAGGCCGGTCTTAATGCCATAGAGTGGCGGCCCATAGACCTCGCCAAGCGTCTTCTTGCCCGCCCTGATCTTAGCCCGCAGCGCGGCGAGCGTGTCACCTTCCAGTTGCCAAGAGCCATCACCGAGTCGCGCGCGGGGCATGGCCTTCGCCTCGGCGCGAAAAGCGCGGTGCAAGTCCTCCGGCACATCCGATTTGATATTGAGAAAGCGAAGCTCGCCTTCTTGGCCGACCTCATTGGCGGTTGGCGCCCGCCGCATGGTCACGATCGCGGGATAAGTCGTGACACCCTCGAAAATCTGCAGATCACCGAAATCGACGACGGTCTCGATTTCCGCCCGCGTCCGAAGATAGCGCCGCAAATTTTCGCCCGAGCCGGTGCGCAAAAAAGTCGACGACGAAATATAGCCAAGCCGCCCGCCAGGACGAAGCAGCTCAAAACCTCTCTCGTAAAAATAGGCGTAAATATCCGCCCGGTCGGCGGCCACCGCATAATGCTTTTCGAGATAGGGCTTAAATGGTTTTATCGTCTCCATGCGCACATAGGGCGGATTGCCGAGCACGATGTCAAAACCGCCTCGCGCAAAAATTTCCGGAAACTCGGCCTGCCAGTCGAAAGCGCGTCCACGCTCGTTTTTATCGGCGATCAGGCTGTTGCCGCATTTGACGCTTTGCTCAAGGTCCTGCAACAGCTTGCCCCGCTTCGCGGTTTTCAGCCATAGTGAAAGTTTGGTGATTTCGACCGGCTCGGGGTTGAGATCGACGCCATGCAGATTGCCGGCGAGGATTTCGCGGTCCCCTTCGCTTGCATCGACCGCTTCGCCAAGCGCGGCGAGGCGTTCGGCTACGCGCTTATATTCCGCCGCGAGATAATCGAAGGCTGCGATGAGAAACGCGCCAGAGCCACAGGCAGGATCGACGATGGTGAGGCCGCGCAGCTCTTGCCGGTAGTCCAGCCAAACGGCGCGCTCCACCTCGGGCATCCAATCGTAGGTTACTCCTTTTTCGCTTTTTATCTCGACAACGCCGTGGGCGTCGCGCACGGCCGCGAAGCGCTCGGAAAGAGTCTTGCCGATGGTTTCCTCGACAATAAAGCGGGTGACGAAAGGGGGCGTGTAGACGACGCCATCGCGCTTGCGCTTGGTGGTCTTGGGCGGTTCTTGGCCTTGCGCTTGCGCGCGCATGGCCTCGATATCGGAGACGGATTGCTCGAAAATATGTCCGAGCACGCTGACCGGCTCCTCGCTTGAAAAATCGTATTCCGCGATCTTGTCGAAATTCTCGCAGACATAATACGGAAGACCCAAGGCGTCGATGATGGCGTTTTTGGCAAACAGCCCGCCGTTATACGCGGGGATGTCGAGTTCGGGTTTGCCCTTGTCCACGGCCTCGAAAAGCCCGACGAAATTCTCCCATGCGCTGTTCTGGCGAAAGGGGCTTTTCTCATCCCATGCCTTGTGGATCAACTTTGGGGGCAACAACGAGGTCAATTCAGCAAATTTGATAAAGATAACGCGGTCAAGGATTGTTTGCGTATGTTCGATGGCTGCAAGTCGTGTGAGGCGCGGAGGCTGGTCCTCCAAAATCTGAATGAGCTTATCTCGTGTCTCCTTGTAAAGTATATAGAGCTTGTTGGTGATGTCCTTCTGTTCATTGGCGCTTTCGTCGAGGAGTGCAGCGGTGCGGCCAGAAAGAAGATTTTGCGCACCGATGAAAAGCCATAGCCGCTCGTGCTCTTGCGGGTCGTCGAGACGCTCGAGGTCCCATGTCTCATAAAGCTCGCGACCATGGCCGAAGGCGTAGAGCCGGATTTCCGCGCAATTCGAAACTAGCACCCATTTGGCGCCCGGCGCGTCGATGGCATATTCCCAGGCCTGCTGGACGGGGCTTTTGCTGCGCCCCGGCATGATGGCGTCGAGGTCTTCCGTTCCCGGCCCCTTCAATTCGAAGGGCGCGAGAATGGTCCTTTCGCTGCCGGAGAACGCCCCAAGCGCGGTATCAACGGCGCCTTTGCCGAGAGCTTCCTCTGTAGCAACCGTGAATGTTTCGCCCGCGCGGTAGGGCGTGTAGCCAAGCAGCGTGACAAGCACCGTCTGTATGAACTCGCCCCGGACAGATGTTTCCTTGGCATTGCGAAAGTCCGGATGGTGGACCTGCGCCGCTCAATCCTTCGCGGCCTTGCGCTGCTGGTCAGTCGGGTCGAATATGATCTTGGTGAGTTCGCGCTTGATGGTCTTGCGGTTGAACAGAGTTCCAGCTCGGCCAAAATTGAAGCGTTTTTGCGATGCCATGTGCCATGTTTGGCGAACAGGCGAGCAAGTCGCAAGCAAGTCTTTGGCGCAATCCCCGGTTTGGCGCTGATTTTAGCTTAAACGGCGCGTTGGGATGAGGGCGTGACTGGGTTTTTGAGGCTCCGCTTTGGCGCCAGCCAATTTGGCGCATAATGCCGACGCGCTGCATGATTCGCTGTCGCGCGGGGCATTCCCATTTGAGGCATAGAGGAGCCAAACTTCCTTGACCAACGCTCTCTCGCTTGGCCTGCCCGAGGCGCCGGCGCCGCGGGGAATCGCCGCCCGCGCACGGCCTCGCCGCTATCTCGATGGGCTCAATGCGGAGCAGCGGGCAGCGATCGAGGCGATCGACGGCCCGCTTCTCGTGCTCGCCGGCGCGGGCACCGGCAAGACCCGCGTGCTGACCACAAGAATCGCGCATATTCTTGGCGAGGGTCGCGCCCGCGCGCATGAAATCCTCGCCGTGACCTTTACGAATAAGGCGGCGCGGGAAATGAAGGAGCGGGTGGGCGCGCTGGCCGGGCCGGTCGCCGAAGGCATGCCGTGGCTTGGCACGTTTCATGCAATTTCGACAAAAATTTTGCGCCGCCACGCGGAGCTTGTCGGTCTGAAACCGGGCTTCACCATTCTCGACACGGACGATCAAATGCGCTTGTTGAAACAGGTGCTGCAAGCCGAAAATATCGACGACAAGCGCTGGCCCGCCCGCGCCCTCGCCCACCAAATCGACAACTGGAAGAATCGCGGCCTCGATTTTTCGCGCGTGCCAGCGGGCGAAGCGGCCGCTTTCGCCAATGGCAAAGGTGCTGGTTCATATAAGCTCTATCAGGAAAGGCTAAAAATTCTCAACGCCGCCGATTTTGGCGATCTTTTGCTGGAATCCGTACGGCTTTTCCGCGAAAATCCCGAAGTCCTGAGGCTATATCAGGAGCGGTTCCGCTATATGCTCGTCGATGAATATCAAGACACCAACACGGCCCAGTATTTGTGGTTGCGGCTGCTCGCGCAGGGGCGCCAAAATCTCTGTTGCGTCGGCGACGACGATCAGTCGATCTATGGCTGGCGCGGCGCCGAGGTCGATAACATCCTGCGCTTCGAGACCGATTTTCCGGGCGCGAAAATCATCCGGCTTGAGCGCAATTACCGCTCGACGGGGCATATCCTTGGCGTCGCGGCGGGCTTGATCTTGCATAACGAGGGGCGGCTCGGAAAAACCCTCTTCACCGATGGCGAGGCTGGCGAGAAACCAACCGTCACCGGGGTTTGGGATTCGGAGGAAGAAGCCCGTGTGATCGGCGAGGAGATCGAACATGTTCAGCGCAAGGGCCATGCCCTCGACGAGATCGCCATTCTTGTCCGCGCGTCGTTCCAGATGCGCGAATTCGAGGAGCGGTTCATCACCCTTGGCCTGCCGTACCGGGTGATCGGCGGCCCAAGATTCTACGAGCGCGCCGAGGTCCGCGATGCGCTCGCCTATCTGCGCTGCACCGCGCAGCCCGCGGACGATCTTGCCTTCGAGCGCATCTTCAACCTGCCCAAACGCGGCCTCGGCGACGCCACCTTGCAGATCCTTCACAGTCATGCGCGGCGCGCGCGCGTCCCCTTGATGCAAGCCGCGCAAATTATCGTCGAGACCGAGGAGCTAAAGCCCAGGCAGCGGCAGACCTTGCGTGACCTTCTCGCCGATTTTTCCCGCTGGTCGGGTTTGATCGCGGCAAAGCCGCAAGGCGAACTCGCCGAAATCGTTTTGGAAGAATCCGGCTACACCGACATGTGGCGCAAGGAAAAGTCCGCCGATGCCGAGGGCCGTCTCGAAAATCTCAAGGAACTCGTCCGCTCGATGGAGGAGTTTCCCGATCTTGGCAGCTTTCTTGAGCATATATCGCTGGTTATGGACGCCGCGAACACCGATTCCGGCGCCCGCGTCTCGATCATGACCTTGCACGCGGCGAAAGGGCTTGAGTTCGAGACCGTGTTTTTGCCCGGATGGGAGGAAGGGCTGTTCCCGCATCAACGTTCGCTCGACGATTTGGGCCGCGCGGGGCTCGAGGAAGAGCGCCGCCTCGCCTATGTCGGCCTCACGCGGGCCAAGCGCCGGGCGAAAATATACTTCGCGACCAATAGGCGCATTCATGGGCTTTGGCAGACGACGATTCCTTCGCGTTTCCTGGACGAACTGCCGGAAACGCACGTCGAAGTCGTCGAGGCGGCGACGGGTTCGGCCTATGGCGGCTATGCGCAATCGCGTTTTTCCAATATGGACGCTTATGGTTCGTCCTATGCAACGCCTGGCTGGCAGCGCGCGAAGCAGCGCGGTGGCGAGTCAATGCGGGGCAGTCCGGGGAGTTCTCAAGAAAGCCGGGCGCGGCGCGGTCCGTGGCAGATCGAGGGGGAACTGATCGCGCGATCGAGCGCGGGTTCGGCCTTCGCGAAGGGCGCGCGGGTGTTTCACGCGAAATTTGGTGCCGGCACGGTCGCCGGCGTGGACGGCAACAAACTCACCGTCGATTTCGACAAGGCTGGGCGCAAAATGGTGTTAGAGAGTTTTGTCCATTCCTCGCCAGCGTGAAACTCGCCGCCCTCGGAATCTGGAAGCGCTTTAATGAGTCGATGACCTAGCGGAACCTTTGGACCACAATGCCCCCGACAGCACCGCCAATGAGGCCGCCCATGAAAGCAGCGCCGCCCGGATCGTAACCTTGCCGCGCAGCTACGCATGTGCTGACCGCCGCCGCCGGACGCAAAGGAAGAACCAAAAATTATGCTAGAAGCAGCACCAAAGAAGGCATTGAAATCGGTCGAGAAAATGAGCGCTTAGTAGTTCCGTGCTGCCATTCAAGGGCAAGAAATCGTTTCGACCAAGCGGAAAACCTGCTTTCGTCGAGCGATAAGCCGCCTTAGTCTTAACATAATGTTTACCCGAGAAAATCGCGGATGTCCCGGCGGCGGGGCGATTCAGTGAAAACTGGAGAACCGGCGGATAGCGCGGTTTTGTTGTCAAAATGTGCGATGGCTCTGGTTGGCGAGGGTGAAACCGACTTCAGGATTTTGCGCGCGAAGCGGTGACGGAGAAAGCGTTGCGGGGCGCAGGGCGTTCCGACGATCCGGCAGAGGCCCCTGGCTTTCTTTGCGGTCCGCGCTAAGCGCTGAGAAGGTATTGATCGGCCTGCCGGCAGTTGGGTTGTGAACTCAGCAATTTTGCGATTTCGCTCGCGGGAATCGGCCGGCTGAACAAATAGCCCTGCATTTCCGTGCAGCCGGTTTCGCGCACCCAGGCGAGTTGCTTTTCCGTCTCGGCGCCTTCCGCCAGCGTGGGAATGCCGAGGTGCGATCCAAGATCGGCGATCGCCCGGACGATCGCCGTGCAATCTCGGCTCTCGCCAAGCTCGGAAATGAAGGACCGGTCGATCTTGATCCTGTCGAGGGGAAAGGCGCGTAGATAGCTCAGGCCGGAATAGCCGGTGCCGAAATCATCCATCGCAATGGTGACGCCGAGCGCACGCAAGCTGTGCAGGGTGGCGAGGTTGGTTTCGCTTTCCACCAGTAGAGTAGATTCCGTGATCTCGAATTCGAGCCGCTCCGCCGGCAGTCCGCTGCTCGCGAGAGCTGCGACAACCAATTGAGGCAAGTTGCCTTTCTTGAACTGAACCGGCGAAAGATTCACCGACACTTTCAAATCGTCCGGCCATGCCGCCGCTCCAGCGCAGGCTTGACGCAGCACCCATTCGCCGATCGGGACAATCAAGCCGGTCTCCTCGGCGAGCGGAATGAACTCCGCCGGAGCCACCATGCCGCGCACGGGATGGTGCCAGCGAAGCAGCGCCTCGAAGCCGTAAATGACGCTGGTCTCAAGCGTGACGAGAGGCTGATAATAGAGTTCGAATTCGCCGACTGCGAGCGCTTTGCGCAAATCGAGTTCTAGCGTACGGCGGGCTTGAAGGTCGGCGTCCATGCCGGGCTCAAAAAAGCGAAAGGTGCCCCGGCCACCTTCCTTGGCCTGATAGAGCGCTATGTCGGCGTTCGTCAGAAGTTGCTCGGCGGTCTCGCCATCGGCTGGCGCGAGCGCGATGCCGGCGCTGGCTCCGATCAAGGCCTGTTGACCTTCGATATCGTAAGGCTCGCTCAAGAGCGTCACGATGCGTTCGGCCAAGGCGCCCGCCTCATGCTGTCCGGCGAGCCCTATTTGCAGGAGCGCGAATTCGTCGCCGCCAAAGCGGGCGGCCATGTCGGAGCCGCGCAAGCACACACGCAGACGATCCGCGACCTCCACCAAAAGCCTGTCGCCGGCGGCGTGCCCCAAGGTGTCGTTGACATCCTTGAAGTGATCGAGATCGAGACAAAGTACGGCGAGGTTTTCCGCATACCGGCGCACGCGTAAGAGTGTTTCGTCCAGGCGATCGTGAAACAACACCCGGTTTGGCAAACCGGTCAGCGCGTCGTGATGCGCCATGTGAACTATGCGTGCTTCGGCCTTCCGCTGTTCGGTCACATCCGTGATCGTCACGAGCTGCGCGGGCCGGTCGCAAAAGGTGGTATGGCGCCAATACGTGAGGACGTCAATTTCCTCCCCATCCGCCTTGACATGTTGCCAAAGGTGGTCGGGGCTTCCGCCAGCACTGAGATTGGTTCGAATCGCATGCTCGATTACGCCCTTGTCGCGTTGCGGCACTAGGTCGAGCAAGGTCAACTTCAAGAACGACTCTCTGTCATAACCGTAATGAACGACCGCCGCCTCGTTGACGGCCATGAATTTCAGGGTTTCGGGGTCGAAGAGCCACATCGGAACCGGATTGTCCTCGAAGACCAATTTGAGCGATTCTTCCGCCTCATAAGCCTCGGTCACATCCCTGTATGTCCCAATCCAGCGGACCGCCACGCCACGTTGATCCAAAACCAATTCAGATTCGTGATAAACCCGTCTCACCGCGCCCCCAGACTGGGCGATGCGAAACCGGAGGGCAACGCGCTGCATGTCAGAACGCCGCCGCCGCAGGTCGGCTTGGTGAGCAAACGCTTGCGTTTCGCACGCGGCGCGATCGTCGGGATGAATGAGAGCGAGGAAGGCTTCCCCCGTGGGCGCGGGCAGATTCGGATCGAGACCGAAGATCCGGTAGGTTTCGCCGGACCATGCGATGGCGCCGGTCCGCAAATCCTGTTCGATGCTGCCGGTATGGGCAATCCGCTGAGCGCGCGCCAAATCGTCCTCGCTGCGCTGGATCCGCTCCGCCAAATGCTTATCCACGATCAGGCCCAGCAGGCCGAGCCCCGCGATGAGAGCCGTTACCGTAGCGATCAGGACCGCGAGGACGGTTGGGACGACGGCATGGCCGGGCACTTCGATAAGCGGATCGGGCACAAGAGTGAGAGCCGCCATGGGCGTGAAATGAAGTCCGACAATCGCCAGGACGAGCAGCAACACGGCCAAGAGGCGGCCCGGCAAGGCCGGTCCTCGCGACGAGACACGCATCGCGGCGGCCGCGACGGTCATGACAATGGCGACCGGCACCAGGACATAGCCCGCGTCCCCAGTACAGTTGGGCGGGCGCGCGCAGCGCGGCCATCCCTATACAGTGCATTGCGGCAATGCCCGCCCCGATCATGGCGCCGCCTAGCACGGGAGCCGCAAACCGGCGCGAGACATACATCCCGAGCCAGGCGGCCCCTATCGCGGCCACCAACGAAACCGCGGTCAGACCGGCATCGTAGCCTATGGGAATACCCGGCTCATAGGCCAGCTCGGCAATAAATTGGATCGCCCACACGCCCGCGCCGAAGACCGTGGCCGCCGCGAACAACCATGTAAAGGGTCGCCCCCTCTTCGCGTCATTAGCGCGAATGAAAAGATTCATGGATATCAAGCAAGCGGCAACGCAAATCAATCCGGCGACGAAAACGAGCCGAAGATCATATTGTCCAGCAACAGAGGCATATGCGCGCTGCATCGTTCAATATTCCTTGGTCCGGATCGCGGTTCCGGCGCCGTCGAACGCCGGATCCGGGAAATGGTTTTGCCAATGGATCGGGCTAGTCGGTAGCCGGCGATTCTCGATCGTTCTCCCCGCGAATGTCTCACGCGGCTGTTGCGTTTTGCTATTCCGAAATGTGCAAGTTTTATCTTGTTGGCCGTGCGTGGCGACGGCAACAGCATGATTTCTGCGTGCCGACAATGGGTTCGGCTTTCGCCGCGAATTCCGCTACCTTCTTCCCGCAAAATCCTTCGTGGATCGAATCAGAGGATTTCGCCAGATTCAGCTTTGCCTCTTTGCCGCGCGCTTCACCCGATTGCCCTCGTTGGGGCTCCACGCGGCCTTGATTCGCGAAAACCGGGCAAAAAGCCCTTCTGCCGCCACTCTTTGTCGTCTCCCACCCCCCGGCTTCGCGGGCTTTGCCTCCATGCCGCCTCCTTGCGCATCGGGATTGCCGGTCTCGGCACCGCTGGCGCCGCGGTCATCACCCTGCTTGGCCGGCAGACTGAGCCGCTGGCGCGCCCGACCGGCCGGAAAATCGCAATTACCGGAGTATCGGTCTGCCACAAGGGCCAAGCAGCGAGGGATCGATCTTGCCGGCTGCGCTTCGGGCGGCCATTATCCAACACACCCCTGAGATTAGGAAAAATATGGCGCTCGCACATTCGATGGTTGTAACCGCTGCTTTCATGAAGGGGCCTTTCGATTGAATCTTTCTTTTCGAACCACGTTGCCCCGCCGCAAGACCCAGCACAGCGCGCGAAGCTTCCAGGCGAGATAGCGAAGGCGCAACGTCATCCGTTCACCGGACAGAAGTGACATGCGACGGCGGTGACGATACAACCGTAATCGTCGCCATTGTCCGGTATTCGGTTGTCATTTGCTACTCCTGCCCTTTCGGCCATTTGACCGGGCGCACCCGTCGAGTAGTATCCGGACAATCTCTAACTTCACGTCGATTGCCTTGAGGAGTGCCATCATTCCTCGACGGTCGTTTTCATCGTGCAGCCTATCCGCGGCCATAAACGCCGCATAAAGCAAATTAGAGACGTCGGTCAGATCAGCGCGCGCCGTCGAAAGCGCGTCCGGCTCTTCTGTTACCTTGCTAGTCATTTTCTACTCGTATGTTGCCGGATTGAAGTGACAAGGCGACAAGAGTATGCCGAAATCTTGGTGGCCATCTGGCGGCCCGCCAAACATTCGAGTTTCGTAAGCGTGCAGATAGCGCAACTTTTCGAGGAATTCCGCGTCGCTGGCGCAAGGCGTTTCGGCGAGATCGTCTATGGCGTCGAATGTCTGGCGTCTCGATCTCGATGATCAAGCGCCTTGAAGCCGAGGGAGGCGATCTAGGCGGCAGGCCCGTAACCGGCGAGAAGATCGTCACCGCGCTCGAAAAGGCCGGGGTTGAATTCATTGACGAAGATAACGGCGGCCCTGGTGTGCGGCTGAAACCGGCAAAGCCACGCAAGAAGAAAGGCAAATGACTGTGCCGCTAGGGTACCGTGGCGCCTGCATCGCGGCTTGCCTCTTGCACGTCTCGCTCGCGCAGCCGGGCCGCGCCGATCCCGCGCCCATCATTCACTACGCGCCAGCGGAAAACCTGGAGTCGATGTCGCCCTAATCGATCGCGCCGAGCATGAAATCGACATGGCCGCCTATGTCCTGACGGACTGGCCAGTAATGCAAGCGCTCACGCGCGCCGCCGATCGTGGCGTCCATATCCGCATCTATCTCGATGGCGCCCAGCTTGCCGAGCGCGAGCCCATGAAGGTTTTCAATGATCTCGCCGAGACTCCGGGCGTCGAGATAAGGATCAAGCACGAGAACAGCGATCCGATGCACCTCAAGAGCTATCAAATTGACGGACGGTTGCTGCGCACCGGCGCCGCGAACTTTTCCGCATCCGGGCTCAAGCGGCAGGATAATGATTTGATCGTAATCGAGAGCACCGACGCTGCTATAAAATTCAAGCGCGCCTTTGAGACTCGATTCGAGAGCGGCGAGGGATTATCCTACGGTGCAAAGCCGTAGCGGAAAATAAAGAATAAAAATGGCGCTCGTTTTGGCGGTCACGATCACGGTGATGGGGCTCGTATCGTTTGCACATGCGCAGGAGGAGTGTCCGTATGGACAGTACCGAGCTGCATCGGGCGACTGCGTACCGCGTCCTAATAAGAATCGGGCAGGAGCTACAGCTATCTGTAAAGATGGGTCATTTTCTCATTCGGAGCATCCACACTCCGGCGGTACGTGCTCTAGCCATGGAGGAGTGCGCCAATATCTAGATCAATAGTGTCTTGCGCGGTTGAAGCGCGGCCGGCCGATTGATGCTAATCTCGATATTAATCGGCGCGCAGGCCGCCGCCATGCGCCACAAAAATCCCGCGCTTGCGCGTCATCCCGACAGTCCACGGGTCGCATTGCATAGTGCGCGAAGGCCGGCCCTGCGCCGGATCAAAGCAGTCATTCGCGGCGCATTTCGCTGCGCATCCTGTAACCAAGGTTCGGCCAGCGTTACGGCGATGTCCCCCAGCCCTTCATTGAGCAAATGAGCCAGCTCGATCAAAGTGTTGCGCTCGACCACCGTCAACTTCATGCTATTTTTCATCGAGGAGGAGTTCCTTGATTCGCTGTTGATCCGCGGAATATCGCTCAAATAGCTTTCCCGAAGCTCCCTTGCCTTCGACCCCCCCAAATCGGCCCCGCGCTCACTGTTCCGATCGCTCCAGCCGCCCGTCGCACCCGTCATTGGATTTGAGTTCTTTGTCACGATGCCGTGATGTTTCCTACCAGGTGAAACTTTTAGAGCCCTGAAGCGATAAACGGACATAGCGGGGTTGCGCCGAGGCGGCTCCTTCGTCCGCTCTTGGCTGCCCAACAGGCCGCCCCTGGTCTGGACCTCTCCCCCAGATCAGGGGCACTGGCCAACGTACACCCCGCCCGCGTCGTGTTGCACCAATCCCACACCAGCTATCCATTATATGCCGGGCGAGATTTTGTCGAAGTTTTGACGAAATGCCGAGCCCAAATATCTCTCGTATGGTGACGTCAACTTTGTTGATGCACGGAGATATTGAAGCAACCGGGTAAGCAATGATCCATTCATCGCGCCGGGATCGCAAGGCCAAGGCCATTGCCGAAGTTCTGGCAATGATCGATGCTAATCTACCACTAGCGCCGCATCAGCCGCGTCCTGTCCTCGAGACGGAGGAATGGCTCTTCGAAAGCGCCACCGAATTTTTCGAGGCTTTGGAAAAATATTATGCCGAGCGTGGTACGCAAATAAAGAGAAAGAACCATTGATAAACCATCTTTTCGGCATAGCCTCTCGTCCATCGGTGAAGTTCTTGAATATGACGCGCGCAGCCGCTGCAAGACCCAGCACAGCGCGCGAAGCTTCAAGGTGAGATAGCGAAGGCGGAGTGACATGTGGGGCATTCCCGTGAAGCGTCCACCGCCTTCAGCGAAGCGTGCGCCGCGTTCTTGCGGATAATGTCGAGAATCGGTGCTGACGCTTTCGAACATTTCTGCCGCGCTGCCTTGCGCTCGATCCGCTCACATTGATTTCCGCTCGCCGGACGCTCAGGTGCCGCCGCAATGGCCTTAGCCGGTGCTTTGCGGTAATGTCTCAGATTGAATCTCTGCTTCCGACTCTTTGCGGAAGTTCGGCTCAGAGTTCTCGATGAGGGGAATTGAAACGAAGCGGACGTTTAGCGTGTGTGCGCGATTTGTCGTTTATGGAGACGTTACATGGGCCACAGCCCGACTTTTGGGGTAACCACCATTTTGGTGGTTAATAGAGCCGTCCACATTCACGGGAATGTCGGGAATCTTGTGTGCAGAGGCAACCATCACGCTCGAGCAAACTGCTACGAACACGATGGCGAAGGGTCTCGAACCACTCGCGCGCTGGCATTTTCCACTCTTCGGCGTCATCGCGCAAGACAAGAAAACAGAAGTTTCGTCGCGGGCTCATTGGTCGGAAAATGATCTCTCGTGCGCGACGCATCTAAGCTGACAGCCGGATCGCCCTTATTCGCCTGTGCGAATCGCGGTCCAAGTTCCCGAGCAACCTCTCGTTATCGAACTCCAACCTCCTGATCCGGCGTTGCCTGACAACCTTCCTTGGCCAGTTGCCTTGTCGTCTCCTCGCTTGACGCTTCCACGAACGACCCCTGCATCGTTTATACGACCAGTTATGGTGGCAGTTTCGTTTGGGTCGGCTGCACCCAGTTTACTCCTGGTGACTCTCAATTGGTAACGCCACACCGGAGGTCTGGCACAGGGCCCTTGCTCAATTACCACTCTTAAGGCCCAAAGCCCGTCGAATGGGTCATCAGCGCGAACTACACCCGACAAGCACTCCATAAGGACTACCAGGATGGCTAATTTTAAGTGTTTTCGCATGGGCTATCCAAAAAACGACTTTTTCTCGAAGACGATAACCTATTGGTTTAGGAGCCATTGGACTTCTAACATATCGCGGTCTTCTGAGGACAGATCATCGGCACCAGGACACTTTTCCTTTCTTCCATTCATGAATTTCTGCCGGACGATAGGCAGCTAATCGCCAAGGTGAGTAAGGTTGCGATTCCGAATAAGCCCCCGAGCGACGTGGGGTGCGTTAAGTTTAGCGTCGCATCCTAGGTTAACATATAAACGCAATAATTCATTCTGCTTTTCAGACTGCGGATTATTATCGTCCTCTGTCGTAAACGCCTTTTCATCTACTGAATCGCCCGCTTGCTTTTTATCGACCCCTACAAAGGAGGCACCTTCTAAATTGGCTCCAGTCAAAACCACCCCTTCGAGATGAGCGCCAGAAAACGATGACGCCCGCAAGTCAGCATCCTCGAAGGATGCGCCCTCCAAATGTGTTTGACGAAGACTGACCGCTATAAGATCAGCATCCCACATGGAAGCATTTTGCAGCTTTGCGGTGTCAAGAAAGGCGCCCGCGAGTTCGGCGCCGTCGAAGTTGGCATGCTCAAGGTCTGCTCCGAACAGATCAGCACTTCGAAGATCGGTGCAACCTCCCTTCCTTACCTCATCGATACAGTGGAATTTCGCATTTTTTAGAAGGGTTCGCCTGAATGACGCTTGAAGCAAGTTCGACCCAGAGAAATCCACCCCGCTGAGATCAGAGCCATCAAAGACCGCACCGCGAAGATCTCTGTTACGGAGAGAAAGTGATTCCTGCCGATCCACTAAGATGACTCGATTACTGAAGAAACTCGTGGTCCAGCCTGTTTCAATATTGAATGAACCTTCGAACAGGAGTTTAGTCATAGGGTTGTGGAACCAGTTGTATACCCGTTCCCCTGGAAATGAAGCTGTCAAGCTTAAGAGTAAAGTCAGGATGTAAACAATACAAAGGGGAATAGCTTTCAAAACATGTCGGAGCGTTAACGACATTCTCGGCCATAGCATTACAATTATAATTATATCTAATAAAACGAATAAGCGATGCAAGTTAGTGAGCCATTCGACGTGAAAAGGAAGCATTATAATTTGGATCTCTAATAAAAGAGCCAGCGGACTTACAACGAGTATGAGTGTAGGTATGATTCGAACTGCACGCTCCGCGAAACCCAGGCCCAGGGTTCCGCGACCTCCCACCATGTGAAAAAATAGAAGATTGTCGACAGGACGGAAAGATTCCTCATGGTCCTTTACAGAAGATTTGTCATATTCCGCAATCAATGCATTTAGAAGGTTATACTGCATCAAAATATAAAAGTGGAACCCCACGAAAATTAATGCACCTACAACAGAAAACCAAAGGACGGGGAGGTCTGCGTTAATTATCGGTAAATGCAAAAGAGATTGTTCTAGGATAGCCTTATGATCTAAAGAAGAAAATACAATTATCAGATATGCACCAAATGCTACAAAACTAATAAATAAAGCTGATGTTCGCGCGGATTCTTTTGCAACAACATCTTTTAGCTCTTTGAATGAATTGAGCGGAGTCGCATCTCCAGTGTGTGTCATTACATCTCCAAACTTATTGTATAGCGTGTGTCTCGACCTCCTTAGCTTTGTGCCCATTCGCAAGCTCGTAAAGGTCGGTAGGGTTTCCCAGTGAAGAGCGGTGACTGACTCTAGCTTACGAATTGTAGAAAATTCTGCAATGCCCTTACCTGTTGGCATTCGGAGTTTCATTTTGTTCCTCGGTTCAATGCAAGCATGGCCGATCTCGAACGGTCATTATAGCCCTAACCGCCGCCGCAATTTAACTTTCGCCAAGGCATCCCCGGCACGCGCGAAATCCGGATGCCCGTTCCCTTCAAAGTTTTGCGGCGGGACAGGACGTCCACGTACTGCCCCGCCGCTTTGACCGGCGCGAAGCCCCCACGGGTGGAGCGCCCAAAGCCCGCGCCGATCTTTCGCCTTTGGCGGAACGTGGCTGACTAGGCCGTTTTCGGTCTGTCCTGCCGGGTGAAGACTAGGCCCGACCGACACCGCCGCCGAGGCGAATCAAAATTCACCCATGCACCGCCGCCATACTCGCCGCAAGGTGCTCGCGATTTATCTCCGCGCGCAAGCCGGCATTCTCCGGCGCCGTGTACATTCGAGAGTAGGCATTCTCATACGAAAGACGCGGATTCGCGCGCTGGTGATCAATGGCTTGCGAATGTAGCCGCGCATGCGCGGGGCCGAGGAGCCTCGCCGACTCTTCCCGGCTCGGCGGCGCAGGTTGCGCCACGGGTTTCAATTCGGCCCCGGGCGCGATCTGCATCGCCTTGTACAAAAGCCTGCCTGTTTCATCATCCGTGATCACCTTGGAAAAAGCCTGTTGGGGGCTCTCGCCGTCGGCCCGAAGCGCGTCCGCTCGCTTCACGATCGCGTCGTAAAATTCGTTCTTTTCTAAGCCTGGCGACCGGCCTTGGTTCACCGCGATCTTCGCAAACATCACGATCGATGAATCCGCCGGCAATACCTTGTGAAATTCCATTCTCGTGTTCCCCTATGCTGCCTTGATGCCACGCTCTGCCAGAAACGTCAGAAGATCGTCGCCATGCGCAGCCAATAACGTTTTCATGGTGGATTGCCCGATCGGTTCAATCATGCCTCCTTCGTCATCAATGCCCGCGCCAAAAACCTCGGCAACCACCCGATAACCCGGCTGCAACACCTTTTGCAGCGCGCCGGCGGATTCATGACGATGGCGGACTTTGCGGCCATCCGGGCAAACAACCTCGAAGAGCCTGACTTTCGGGACAGCTCCCGCGTCCGCACTCGCTCGCGTCGCCGCGGCCGTCGCCGCCTGCGTTTCAGCCATTGCCAGGCGCTTCCTGGATTGGGCGACCTCCGCCTCAAGCGACAAAACCAACCGGCCAGCCGCCAAAACGCGCACGCTGATCACCCATGTCAGCGGCGACTTGAGCCTTGCGAATGTCAATCAAAATGACATCACGCTGCTTTTTGGCGTTGGCCAGTTTCACCTCGCGGACTCGCAAAGTCTCGCGGAAATCATCAACGCCACGGGGCGGAATATCAGTTGCTCCAAACGCCATTTCATTTTCTCCATCAATTTCTTTGATTTATCGACCAGCCGAATTGCGCATCCAAGCCACCGGCTTGCGGACTCCCGGCCGGCCAACCACCAGGCGGCATCGAGGCATCGGCGTAGGCACCATCAGCGGCCGAAAGAGAAAGGCCGCCCGCCGCAATCCATTCGGACCGGCCAGGACCGACAGTCGGCACATGAAAATTCAGCGTCACCTCATGATGGCTCGCCAAAACAATCGCACCCGCCACAGCGTTCGCGAGATCGTCATGAGCGCCGGGTGCGTGATCGATCGAATCCTTGCCGCCGCGCGCCGTCCGGCGCTCAAGGCCGTGAAGCTGGGAGATCAGGCGGCGGATATCGAGCAATTGGCACTTGCGCGAATTGAGCAGCGGCAACGCGTCGCGATAAATGTCGCTCTTCACCCGCTCGGACGGAACATAGTCCACATTGCGTTTCTTGAACTGCTCGCGCGGCCACTCGCCAGCATATCGATCGCCCGTCACCTTCGCGATGCCGTAAGCCGCCAACGTCGCGCAAAAGTCTTCGACCACGGCCTCGGGTTGAAACGGCGCCCGAACCTCGCGAACGCAGTCAAGAACGGCAACACCATCATCATGATGCGCGATCGCCAGCGTCATCGCATCGCTGGAGCCGCCGGACGGATCGCAGAAAGCAAGATAAGCCGTGCCGGAGACGGGTGGGAGTTCAAACAAGCCATCGGCCGTGCAAGCCTCAAGCACCGCAAGATCGACAAACTCGGCAACGTCCGAACGAAAGTTTGCGCCGTACTCGGCCGCCGCGCTCGCCGGATCGCGCTCATATTCGCTGTCGACGAAGTCTTGAGATATCGTTGGGTTCATAACCCGCGTCGCGGCCTGCCAGACAAGGTTGCGCGCATCATCCTTGGCATGCCAGCGACGGAACGCGTCCCACAAAACACCGCGCCGCGCATACGGCGAGCTGCCAGCAATCACCATCGCGTCGGAACCAAACGTCGCCATCGACGCGCGGATCGCATTCAGGACTTCCGCATCCGGGTTGGCCGAATCGTCGTCGCGCCAAAAAGCAAGCTCATCGAGCACGGCCACGCAAACCGATCGCCCGCGAACACTGCGATAGGACCGCGTCACAACTTCTATGGTCACGCCGCCCTTGAGTTCGATCTCGCTCGCCGTGACGTTCCAAACCAAGCTTTGCAGTATCGGTGCGCTTAGAATTCCCTGACAGTAGCGATGCAAAATCTTTGCTTGCTCGCGATCCGCTGCGACAAGCAAAACGATCGCGCGCTCGCCCGGACTTAGGTATTTGCGCCAGTCCTTAAAGACGGCCAGGAACACGGCGATCAAGGCCATGGCGAAGGACTTGCCGCCACGGCGGCCGACCACAAGCCATAGGTACGCGGCAGGCCCGCTAGGCGGGACACGGCGGCCCGTGCACTGGCGGTAAAGGGCTAAGGCGTCCTCGGATAGCGGAAGGCCAAAAGCAGCCCCCAGCAACGCCCGCCATGGCTTCCATGAGTCCGGATCGCGGATCGAGGCGCCAAGCAGGTTCGCATCGCCGAGGGCTTCAAGAATGTTCATGCGCTAGCGCCTCCAGACGGCCGCGAGCGCCGTGCGTTTTGGCCGCCTGCGCAAAGCCCGTGGCCATTTGCGCGCGCTTCTTGCGAAGCTGCTCGGCCCGCTGGCGCTTTTTGGGGATTCCTCGCGTCATGGGACCGCCTTTGCCTGTAGGTAGCTCTGCAACGATGGCGTCATGTCGCGGGGCTTTCGCTCAAGGCCAAGGCGCTGAAGGCAACGGCCAAGGCGATCTGTGAGCTGGCCGAATAAATCGATATCGAAAGGCTTGCCGGCGACAGCATCCACTTCCATGCACTCGGCTGTGAAGCTCAGCGTAGCCGCACGCCGGCATAACTGCTTCTGGCCTTCGCTTAGGCTTTCATGGCCACCAACGTCGCATTCGATTTGCTCAAGGATATCCCGGAACCGGCGAGCCGGTCCGAGACGCCCGTCCATGCCCTCGATAGCGAAAAGCTTGGTCCGGTTTGTCACTGCGCTGCGATGATGCCGCGACATGCCGGTGAAGGCCGCTCCATTTTGTTCGCTTTCCACGATTTAACCTTAAGCCTGACTACGTTTGAACGGCCCATATTGGCCACCTATTAGACAAATAACACAGAGCCAGATAAAATGCAATACATTACAACGCTATACAGAACTGCACGGCGCTTGTTTCCGCCTTGATATGGCGAAAGTCGCCTCAGCTTAACCGCGCGTGCTTGGCCGCAAAAGCGCGGCCGTTGTAGCGGCACAGGCTTAGCACAGGAAAATTATGTAAGCTTAGCAGTTGACCGTAGGGTGCCTTTGCGCCATCAGGAACGCTTCATACCAACGACAATGAATTTCCTGCGGTGTTCTAATGCCTCTATGCGTTTGTAGATCAACCGCGTTTCGTCCGCCCAAGCCTTGTGTTGCGCCATTAGTTTTTCGTCCACTTCACGCTTTCGGAGCCAAAGCAGCTCAATCTCGGTTTTTAGATCAGGCTTCTTGTCCATCAGTTACGCTCCTAGCTGTCGCCGTGTCGCCTCTTCATTTCCGCCTCAAGCCCTTTGAGTTGCGCATTCATCCTTGATCCGGCGGCTATGAGGCGGCGTTCGTCATTGCCTGAAAGTGGTCCGTTTTTGGCGGCCGCTAGAAGTTCCTCGACAATCGCAGCCGGGTCGCAGAGCTCGCGCATAATGAAGGCTGCACGTTCCTTGACCTCTTCATAGGAGCCCGGGACAAGCGCTTTCATGGTCTCGTCCGCGATCGTGCCGGCGGTAAGTTCGCGTTCCATCCCAAGCCGCTGGATGGCCCGGTCTATGTACTTGTCGAGCTTGTGCTTCCCTGGTTCTATCATTTCAGCTTCCTTGCTTTTTGAGACGGCTTGAAACGCGGCGGTTACGAAATTCGGGTGTGGTTCGTGTACCGGGTGTACCAGCCAGGCCTTCTAAGAAAGGCCTGGTACGGTACAGACCTTTTTTGCAATTTGTACCGCTTTTTGTACCAGGTGGTACATGAGACATTTCAAACACTTAAGCATCTCTCTGTACCACTTTTTGTACCAGAAAATTCAAGCTTAGCCATACCACCCCTGGTACGCTTGAGCTTAACTGATTTCAGACGCCTCATCGTGACCCTTTCTGGTCACTCTCCATTTACCGAAGCTTTCGCTGACATATTTGCCCTTATTTAGTTTTTGGAGGAGACGAGTGACGGCCGACACGTTGCTCTTTCCGATCTTTATGGTCCATTCCCGCTGAGACCCGTTTGGGTTCTCAATCATCGCCCGCAGCAACGCCAATTGCAGGTTATCATCCTGCGTCTGCCGTTCCTCGGCGTCCATTTCGGTGCATGGTCGCATGATAGGGAGTAAGATTTGGCGGCCTTGTTTGTCCACGATATCGGGGCAGGAGAGTTTTTCGATCCTGAAAAACATTGGCTCGAATTCCGGTCCGCGAAGGCGGTTGTGGTAGAGCTTGACGTGGTCTTCTTTCCATAATGTTAGATTGCCGTCGATCTCGTTGTATGTTGAGCCTCCGCCATAAGGGATTAGCTCGCTTTCGCCGGCGTTTTTTGTTGGGTGGAATGCCACGAGCACCGAAGGCTGGCCGGATAATGTTGTGAGCGGGCGGAGGCGGATGACATAGTTGAGCACCGCCTCGTTATCATTGAAGGCTCCGGCGCCGGCCGCTGCAAAACCGGCCGCGAATGTATCGAAGCAAACGAGTTGAAAACCGCCGTTTGCTTCGGCATCGAGGTTGAGTCCGTCGTAGATTTGCTCTGGCGTATCGCGCCCGTCTATGATTGCAACGCGGGGCTCGATTTCTTGATACGTGATGTTGTTGGCGTAGCAGTTTGCCGCCAGCTTCATTTTAAAGTCGATTGGATTTTCTATGGTCACATAGGCGACGCGGCCGCTCTCGACATCCAGACCGAGTATGTCCCTGCGATTCATCGCGACGGCGAGAGTCGCGGCAATTTTCAAAGCTGTCTTGCCGCTCCCTTGCTTTGCCGTGAGTCCGTACAGATAGCCGGACGGCAATATCCCGTCGATGGTGTAGGAAATCGGCTCATACGACCGCATAAAGGTTCCGGCGCCGATGACGACGGATGGCGGCTTTTGCGACTTCGCCTCGTCCTTGGCCTGCTTCTTGACGAACGGCTCGCGGGCGTCCGGCCTCAAAGGCCCGTTCGGTCTGCGCCACGGCAGCATTTCGTCATCGAACCTCTTGCGTTCCGCATTCTCGATGGCGCGGCGCGACCATTCAAGGTCACCGCGCTCCTCGTCGCTGAGCCAATCCTGGTCCTCGTCATCGCTCATGGCGCGCGCCCCCGCTCGAACCGGCGCCGGATCACATAGCCGCGCACCGTGGACGCTAGAAACATTAAGCCCGTGATAAGCGACGCGGAAACGGCCGCCGGCAGGCTCATCAATCCAACGGCGAACGTCACCGCAAAGCCGATCGGAATGCCGACTGCGGCTTGCGTTGCGGCTTCAAGAAACGACGTGCGCCGATGCTGGGTCATGGCGCGGGCTCCGCCTGGTTTCCCCACGCGGACCAGCCTTCGCGCGGAGAGCGGCTGAAAAGCTCGATCTTGCGGAGACCGGGATACATTTCATCGATGATGTCGTAGAAAACCGGCGGCTTCGCGCTATGCTCTAATCGCGGCGCCTCGACCAGCGAGCTGCACCGTGCCGTTTCGGGTGGTGTCGGTATCTCGCCTCGCTTGCATATTAGCAAATGCTCGTGCTGATTGCGGACATAATAACCCAACCCGAACTTGTCTTTTGCCCAGACCATGCAGGTTCTGTATGTAAAGCCCCACGCATCGACCACCTTCATGCTATCGTAGAGTTTCGGCGCCGTGACCCATAGAAAGAGGATGGCGTCTTCATGGGCAATGTCGGCAATCGGCAACTCGCAAATGTCCTCCAGCGACATTGTCGGATAGTGATTTTCGGCCGCACGGTCGGGCAGTCCGGCTTCGAGACGCCACGGGGGGTCGGCATAGATCACAGCGAATTTCCCAAGTTCCTTTGCGTTGAATTCGACTGCATTGGTTCTAGCGATGGCCGCGAGTTTCCTCTCGTCCCATTTACGCGTCCTGATTTCCCGGGCCACAGCGAGGATTTCTTTTTCACCCCTCGCAACAATTTCGCGTTGTTCCGTTTCGGGAAGGCGCGCCACTTCCGCGGCGGCGGAAGCGCTCACGTCGCCGCGTTCAACTTTGTCGATGAGTTCGGGCACGCCTTCGTCGAGAACCGATTTAGCGCGCGCGACAGAACGCTCGCCGACATTGAGCATTTCGGCAGCTCTGCCAATTGGCAGACCTTGAACGAGGTCGGATCGCTGCCCGTCTTTCAGAGTCGCAATCTTCGCGGCCACCATCGCCCGTTGAGATTCGCTTAAGTGCCGCCTGGCAAGATTCAACGAAACAACAAAGGCTAGCGGGTCGGCGCCGTTGAAAACTTCGAACCGAGGCTCGATGCCGGCTTCGAGGCAGGCCGCGTAACGGTTGCGCCCGTCAAGGATCATGCCTCCATGGAGAACGATCTGCTGGCGCAACCCATGGGCACGGATGTCGGCAACAAGCGCATCAAATTCGTCGCCGTCGAGAAGCGGGAAAAGCGCGGCAAGTGGATGGTGCGGAAGCGCGTTCATGCGCGCCGCCCTTCTATTCGCAGCGCGACGGCGATCAGCTCATCAAGGTCATCGTGCGTGAGACGAAAGGGGCGTGAGCGGCCGTAAGGCGCCCGGCCGTCGGCGGCGCTAATCCGAACCTCAAGGCGGCGTGGCCGCGGCGGCGGCGTTGGTGCGACGACGCGAAGGTAGGGCGGCCGGACGCCGAAGCGCCGGACTAAATTTTGGGCTTGATATTTTTGGGCGGGGGCGCTATCCGGGAACCGTTCACTGCCAAGCAAACATGTATCCCCGGACTCGGCCCCACCAGGCCGGGTTCGGGTCTGGGTCATGCTTCACACGGCCTCCGGTATACGGGGCGCGGAAGCGGCTTCCCGCTCGCGACGCCATTCCTCCGCCGCCTCGCGGGAGATAAGGGTCCGCCTGCCGACACGCATTACGCGTGGGCCACGCCCGTCTCGTGCGATTTTGAAATAGAGCCCTGGACCGAATCCATTCCTTCGGCAGAATTCCGGAATGGAAAAAGCGTCCTGTTCGTCAGCCATATGCACGGTGCACCCCAAAAGGTTGTTTGAGCTACATCGTCGCTAGCGGAGATAAAATTCTACCGCTTGGTTATTTAGTGATACAGAATTACCAACTCACGCGGCCGCCGCCGGCCATTAGCCACTTGGGATATTTCTTGCGAAGCTTATCGACAACGGCGGCAAATGATGCGCCTGGAATCTTAAGGTCGACTGCCGCAAGCATCGCGGCTTTCTGTACGCTCGCTCGGCGGTCGTTGCTTTTTAACCACTCAATCCACCCGTAAACGCAAGGCATCGCGATAACGTCGCCCTTAAACATGTTGTTGTCGGCCATGGCAATCAGGGTTTCCCTTATGCCTCCGGCTGCAAGCCCTCGCTCTCTCATGGCATCGGCTGCGCCGCGAAAGCGCGCGTCGCCGGTAGCCAGCGCCATCAGCTCAAGCGCGCGGGAAAAATCCTCGCAGCGCACGGCGTCCCTATGATTTGCATCGCGCCGGAACTGAAAGGTTTTCACTTCGTCATAAAGAGTGATGAAGTGACCGGCATTTTTACGCTTCATCGCGTGTTGCCACGTGATTCTAATGCCATCGTACGTTCGATCGAGAAGTACTTTGTCTTTTTCGATGTCCCAAATTTCATCATCAGTTCTAGGCTGCTTCAGGTAGACTTTCCTGTTCCCGCGTC
Source organism: Candidatus Methylaffinis lahnbergensis (assembly GCA_002890675.1). Lineage (GTDB taxonomy): Bacteria > Pseudomonadota > Alphaproteobacteria > Rhizobiales > Beijerinckiaceae > Methylocapsa > Methylocapsa lahnbergensis. The sequence continues at coordinate 2,477 of PEFW01000029.1, read as the reverse complement.
GCGCCATCATCTCATCATCCGCGCGCCAGCGTGACCACTGACGTTTCCTCGACAGTCCCGTATTCCGGCGCAAACTTGCGGATAGTTTCGGCGATATAGGACGGCGCAAGGTGCGAGTAATGCCGCTCCGTCATCCTCGTGTCCGCATGGCCAAGATTGTGCGCAACAACGTTCAACGGCACGCCGGACATGACCAGATGCGACGCGGCCGTGTGCCGCAAAATATGGAAGCCAGCCGCCGGTTCGATCCGCGCGGCCCGGCAAGCTTCAGCCATAGGCCGGATTTGACGCGACGCGCCCCAGCCCGAGCCGCCCGCATGGCTGAGCATCAAGGCACCCCCAGGCCGCCCCGCTGTCAGTGTCTCGAAAAAATGCTGCCCTTCATCGGTCAATACGACATGGCGCGCCTTCCCGCTTTTCGACTGGCCAACGAACAAGGTTCCGGAATCAGGGTTGAAGTCGCCCGCGCGCAGACGCCCCAACTCGCTATAGCGACAGCCGGTATGCAGCGCGGCAAGGACAAGATCGCGGAAATTCCCTTGCGCGGAATTGATCAGCCGGGTGACTTCATCTTTCGTGAAATATCGCAAGCGCGGCGAATCCACTTCGCGGAACGGCTGGACGGTCCGCCAGGGGACGTCCGATGCAACCATGCCATCGCGGAAAGCTTGGTTTAACGCGGCTCTCAAGATCGTCAGCACGCGATTTGCACTCGCCCGGTGCTGACGTATCGTATCGCCGTCTTGGCCGCCCACGGCCTTCCCGGCCATGCCCGTAAGCCATTGGGACAGCTTGTCCCGCGTCAAGTCCGCGACCGGCACACCGCCCAGCACTGGAACGATATGCAGCCGCGCCCGGCCGCGAGCATCGACCAAGGATTTCGAGCCTTCAAGTTCAAGGCGAGCGAAATAGGAGTCCATTGCCGCCGCGACCGTGAACGGATCGCGCGCCGTCCCTGGCGACTTGGCAAGCGCTGCGACCTCGCGAGCCTTCCGCTGGGCTTGAAAGAAGTCGAGAGTCTCGACGCCGTTGGAGGCCGAATGATCGTCAGCGGCACCGATCGTCTCGACGCGATAGGTTTCCTTGCCAAGATACCGGCGCAAGACCCATTTTCCGCCAGCCAGCCCCTTGCGATAGCCAAGATGCAATCCTGGATCGATCGCGCGCCAATAGGGCTTCCCGGAATGCTTGAGCTTTGCCCGCGCCGCTGGGCTATCTAGCTTGCGTTCGCGCACCGTTTTTGACATGGCGAAAACTCCCTATGTCCAATGTTTGTCCAATATAGCGTCATAGGGTGTGGTGCACAAGCATAAAGTCAGGGAAAGTCAAGATATGTAATATCAATGAGTTAGGAGAGCGCCATGGAGCTGTGTGAAGTGAGTTTCGGCCCTTTCACGGCGAAAACAGGGGTTCGATTCCCCTTGGGCGCGCCAGTGAGATCAATACATTATAGGCAACCAGGCCACCCAATAAGCGCGCGGTGCCCAACATTTGCCCGATGAGCGTCCCCGAACGTCCATGAACTTAGCCGCTAGTCTTAGTAATTCTTCTTGGGCTGGGCAGGGCCACAGGGGGAATCGTTTTTCATAGGGGGCGCACTCCATGATTGCACGTAAATTTTTGCCCCGTTTTTCCAAAAACAAATCTTGTCATGATGGAGGCTAGCAACCCACGGTCCGCATTGCACCCAATCGCGTCCGGGAACTCGGATATTTCGGGAGGCCTGGGTTCCGCTGCAAGCGTATAATTGAATTACCCGACTTGCACCGTCAGGCTATGAGTGGCTCAAAACAACAAGTCTTGCTACGTCCTTGTCCCGTATATATCAGATCATACCCGAATGGCGGCGGATGGCATGCAGCAACTCTATTAACAATGGGGTGCCTGGCTCCGGCGATAACGGGCATGATCATTGGCCAGAGTGCCTAGGTGACTTCCCTTGCTCCCGCTGATTGCGCGACGTAGAAAGTTGCCTGGCGATCTTTCCTTGGGTCATCGGATGATAAGGCGCGCCACGGGTATGCTCCATGTTCTGGCTGTTGAGCCACTTGGCTAGATCGCTCGAGATGTAGCTGGAGCCGTTGTCGGAGAGAAACCTTGGCCGGTGGATGACCTTTGCCTGGTCGAGCCCCGAGGCCTTCAGCGCCAAGTCCAGCGTGGTGGTGACATCCTCGGCCTTCATGGTTGGGCACAGCTTCCAGGCGATGATGTAGCGCGAGAAGTCGTCGAGGACGGTCGACAGGTAGAACCAGCCCCAACCGATGACTTTCAGATAGGTGAAGTCGGTCTGCCAAAGCTGATTGGGCGCCGTGGTCTTGTCCTTGAACTCATCGGCCGCCTTCATCACGATGAAGGCCGGGCTGGCGATCAGATCGTGCGCCTTCAGCAGGCGATAGACCGAAGCCTCTGACACGAAATAGCTTTCCGTGTCGGTGAAGCGCACGGCGAGTTCGCGCGGCGAGAGCGCCGGCGCGTCG
>PEFW01000028.1 GCA_002890675.1 Candidatus Methylaffinis lahnbergensis | reverse complement strand
CATCGCCAAAGCGAACTTGTCGCGCTGCTTTTGCAGGTCGAATGACGAAGACATTCGGCGCGATCGCGGACTATGCTGGCAGCAAGGAGGTGCGGTGACTAGATCGATAGCGAAGACCAAACGTCAGGCTCGCGAAGCCGAAAGGGAAAAGCAAATCGAGGTGAGCGAAAGCGATGTACTACCGCATTGGAATTTTTTTGCTGCTTGTGTTGCTTGTGCTGCTCGTCTTAGCGCTTCTTTGGCCGAGCAAAATACGAACTGCTCTTGTTTTCGTCGGTCTTATCGCCGTGCTGGCTGCCATTGTGGTCTTGGTAGTCGAGCTGATTAACTAGCCGGCGCCTCGCGACGAACCGGCGTCCGGCTCATGAAGCGCAACCGGAATGCAAAATGAAACGCCTAATTCTGGTCGCCGCAACTCTCTACCTATTCACGCCAGCCCGCGCCGATGCCGATCCCGCAATCCACTATGCACCGGCTGAAAACCTTGGGCATGTGGACGTGGCGCTGATCGACAGCGCAAATCGCGAAGTCGGACCTTGCGGCCTATGTCCTGACTGACTGGCCGGTCATGCAAGCGCTCACGCGAGTCGCCGATCGCGACGTCAGGGTGCGCATCTATCTTGACGGATCGCAGTTCGCCGAACGCGAGCCTGCTAAGGTCATTTCAGGACCTTGCCGAGATGCCCGGCGTTGAGATTCGCACCAAACGCGAGCACGGTGCGCCGATGCACCTCAAGAGCTAATGAGATTGACGGCCGATTGCTGCGCACGGGCGCCGCGAATTTCTCAGCCTCCGGCCTCAAGCGGCAAGACAATGATTTGATTGTAATCGAGAGCACCGACGCGGCCGCGGCCTTCAAACACAATTTCGAGGCGCGATTTTCCAGCGGCGAAGCCCTTTCGCTCGCCGGCCACAATTGACCGGCGCCCCGGAAGCGGCTCCCTGCCGCACACCCCCCACTCAGGGGGCGACACACCGCCTTACACCAACTATCTATTAAACATTGTGAGGTATTAAAACAACGAGGCAAAGCAATGATCCATTCATCGCGCCGTGATAGCAAGACGAAAGCAATTGCCGAAGTGTTGGCGATGATTGCCGACGCTCACCCTGAACTCGCGCCACATCATCCGCGTCCCGTCTGCGAGACAGAGGAATGGTTGTGGGAGAACGCCACCGAATTTTGCGCTGCGCTTGACCGCTATGCAGGGCGCGCTCGGCAAACGAAGAAAGAAGAAATCACGCGAGAAGCAGGCCGCTCGAAAAGGCGGGCAACTTGGGTTTTCAAAGCCAGGCACGGGATAATCATGAGCTCCCCGCAGCGGCAGTCCCCATGATCCCACTCGCAATCCTTCTAACCGTCTTCGGGATTTTCGCCGCCGAGCTCTACTGGATTACGCACTGAGCGCCTGCGCCTCGTTCAGCCAGTATTCTTCGACAAGCGGGCCACGACTTCCACCGGGCGAGGCCACAAAACGCGCGCAGATCTCGGCGTGTTTTCAATGTCCGATGCTGAGGATTTTACCGGTATTCACCATTAGCAGGTTCCACGGGCGGAGGCATTGCGGATGTGCACGCCTATCGCGAGCGCTTGCTCGGCGCGGCCTACAAAGCCGCCGCACCCCTTCTCTCACCCCCCAGCAGCAGGCGGAAGCCCGCCAGCGCCGCGCGGAGGGCGCCACGTTGAAAGACCTCGCCCGATCTTACAACGTCAGCATGGCCACGATTTCGAGGCTCAGGACATGAGCGCCGGCTCCGGGCCATCTTGTAGTTTGCTATCGGGAAGTCATCCGGTTGAGGCGATCGAGCAGGAGAACGGTGTGCCGGTCGACGACGTCCTCCGCCCGGTCAATTCTTTCCATGGCGCGTTCAAAAGTGCGCAAGTGCATGCCCTTGGGCTCGCGGCAGGTTGAGGGAGAGACTATCCTCCACTGTCGGCCGTCCCCCCGATCTTCCGCTTCCGTAGCCTCCCATACAGAAAAACCTCCAGGATTTTCCGAAATCGCGTGCGAAATCGGCTTTTAGTTGATTATGCCATTAAGATGCTTTGGTGGTGCGCATCACAGAAATTCGCCGGAGACGAATTTCTGTCCGAGGCCTGCCCGGGCGGCAGAGGCAAAGCGCCTGCTCAAGGACGTCGCGGGCGGGTCTATCATTTAATGGCCCCTTAACTCGATTCTGACTACGTTCGGTGCAGCCGACTACGAGTGAGAAAATGAAATATGCGGCAAAAAGGAGCGCCCAAATATCTCCCGCAGCGTTCACAAGGTCGGTTATCGTTCGCTGGGACCAATGCATTTCATTTGATCGCGGGATGGTCAGCGACGATCGCAGCCCTTACCGCATCTTGTGGCGATTTGATCGCCCCCATGCAGCACGGCAAAGAACCGGCGTTTCGTGCTTCCTTCAATCGGCGATGACCACGCATAGGCGCGCGTGGCTTTGGATGGCCTTCGAGGTCGAAGACGTGTACCATGCCTTCCCAAACTGTCGAACCTTTAAGCTGAAATTCCCGCTGCTGTTGAAGCTGCTGAACGGCAAGCTGGGCTCCAACATGGCCTAGTTCGGCGGCCCTTGAACGCGAAATCGTCATGGCCGACATCGAAGGCGTGCCCCGGCCGCGGCGATCCCTTCGTGACCCGGCGCTGGCGCCCACGCAGCGACTCAGCGGCTCTTGTCGCGAATGAAGCTCTCCGGCGTGCCGTCCGCCGGACTGACGAAGATGATATCGCGGGGATCGCGGCGGGGCGTGTCGACCGACAGGAAGACGACCGGCCCTTCGATGATGTCCGGCAGGGCGTGCACCACGCCGCGCCGGAAGAACAGCAATTGCCCGGGGCCGAACGTGCCGCCGTTCTCGGCGGTCTCCATCCAAAAGGTTCCGCGCCCGGACAGCACATACAGATATTCGTCGCAGGTCGCGTGGTAGTGCGGCGGCGTCGGGCGGTAGACGCGGAACACCCGCGAACTCGCCGCGTCCTCGTTCGTCAAATAGGTGTCAAGGAGCAAAGTGTCGGCACTAGGGGGAAAGGATTTCGCGATCTCGTTGAGATCGAAGCGCGCGGACTTGCCGCTCGCCAGGGGCTGCGTCATGGGACCGGTCTCCACAGGCGGGCGCGTCGAGCCGAACCGCCCTACCGCCCGACATAGCGCCCGACGCCGTCGGGGCAAGGGACGCTTAACTGGTTGATAACCATTTATTAAATCGTCATCGGTTTCTTCCCGCCGCACGGTTTTCATCGCGGCCTTAAGGCGGCGCTTCGACCGTCGCGGCCGGCAGCGGCGGCCCCCGGGTCATTGGCGTGCCCTCAGCCAAATGCGGCCGTCCTGCGTTTGAGCCATGCTGTGGCCAATCGCCGTCACCGCGCTGCCCTTGATGAACCATACGAGCCCGCCCGATTTGCCGTCATGCGGCACGTCGAAGAGATCGCCAGGCGCCCATTGGTACTCGCCAAGCAAGCAGCCGAAGTCACCGAACAGAATCGCGGCGTCATGCTTCGCGGCTTCCCACACGAAAGGCCCAACTGAGGCCGGACACTGGGATAGCAACGATCGCCAAGCGGTCTGGTAGCGCTCAGGAACGTGATCCAAACCGAACGGCTCCTCGCGCTTGATGCGGGGCGCGGGCCAAGGCAGGGCACCGGTTTGGCGAAGCTCGGCAAGGATGGCCGGTTTGTTCGCAACAAGCTCAGGCGCCCAGCGGTTGGCGGCAACACGTGGACCGATAACCTTAATCGTGTCGCGTTCAGTTACCTCTAAGGATAAGCCATCCTCGAGGGCCCTTTGAATGATAGCCGCCGCACTCATAGCTCAAACTCCGCCGCGTCATTACGATCACTCATGCCATCCGCAACGGCCGAATTTTCTCGCAAATAGCGGTCTTGGGTGGTTTGATCCGTGACCCCGTGACAACCAAATGAAATCAATTGTTTAGGCTGATTTTTGACCGTGACATCGGGAGCGCGTGTCACGGTTCGATTTTCGCCTAAGTCATTGACTTCATGCATTTGTCTCGGTGTCACGGATTGAAAGCTGGGAATGTAGCGCGCGAATAAATCAGAGAAGGCGTCAAGCTCGTAACCCTTGAGCCGGCCTCCATCGGCGCGAACTGTTTTTGGGCCAATCCCGAAAGGCTTCAAGCGCCGCGCAAGCTGGTTTTGCGTCAGCGCCTTCCCACGGTTACATTCGCACCATGGCCTATCCGCCATGGCGACGAGTTCGGCGACCAAATCGGCGCTGGTCATACGATCGCAGCCCTTCTCCTCGAACACGCTACGAATATCAGCGAGGAGCGTGGCGCCCAGGCTTGGCTCTTCCTCAACGCCGCACACCGCAAGCGCTACATGTCGAGCCTGTGCCGCGACGGCGCTGCCGGCGACCTCAGCCACAGCAAAGAGCGGCGCCCAATTGTCCGCCGCGCGATTGAAGATCGCGTCAGGAATGTTCGGATCGCACTCGCGGATCGCATCGGCGTTATCGGCGACCCAGCGCGCGGCCTTCATCGCGACCTCGGAAAGTTTCGGTGTGCGTCCATGACGTAATCGCGACACCGTTTCGCCGGGAGCGCGGCGTTTCATGGAAATACGGATGCTTCTATCTGCAAGAGTATCTGGCAGCTTGCCGATCTGGGCTATGGCGACCGGAGTATGTGTCGAGAAAGCGCGCACCTCGAAATCGTCACCGACCGTCCGAATGACTTGGCCGCCCTTGCGATGCCCGGAATTCAGAATCCCGCGCAATTCCTCGTTCTCGCTGAGAAAAGTGTCTGCCTCGTCAATCAGCAACGTAGGTCGCGCTGCCTCAATTGTCCGGAAGGTCGCCGCAGCGGAAATGTTCGCCGTCGATAGCGGGCGCGGGACAAGTAGTCCTATGACGTCAAGGAGCGTCGTCTTGCCGCAACGTTTTTCGGGTGCCGTGATCGCCAGCCGTGGCGTGCACGCGAACGCATCGAAACAATAGGCGTGCAGGATCCACATAGCGACCGCGAGCGCGTCGTCCTCAGTCAAGACGACATATTTGAGAATTGCGTCCGTCAATTCGAGAACAAGCGCGGCGCCATTGACAGGTTCAGGCCATGGCTCCGGTGCTGGGAGCTCCAATGGGCGTCCCTTGCCCGGCGCGGACTTGTCCGGGGACCGCGCGGCGACGACGAGCTTGTCCAATATGGAAGCGCGAATGCTTAGCTTGGCCGCCGCTTCCCTCCGGATCTGCTCATAGTCAACCGGGCGAAGCGAAGCCAGCCGCGCGATCTCCTTGTCAGCGTCTAAGTCATCCGCATCTTCATCCTCCGGCCCCGCATCAGCGGACCGCTCGAACGGCGCGGCCCGCTCGATGCACGCGCGCACGGCCTCTAGTCCGGCGCTCCGGCGCAAGTCATTAAAGTCGGAAACCCGTTCCGGCCGGTCCCCGCCAAAGTCGGGCACGGCGAGGAAGCCGTCCACGGCCTGCGCCGCCTCGCGCGCGTATTTCATGCCAGGATTGCCGAGCGTCTTAACGTCGTCATCAGCACAGATGACGAAGCGCAGATCGGGGAACATCGCGCGCAAGTCCTTCGCGACAGGCGGCAGGTTCCCGGCATTGAAACCAATAGCCACGGCATGGCCTGTGGACTCGAAGATGCTCGCGCCCGTGGCGTATCCTTCGACTATGCATAAGGCACCGTTTGGCTCGCCAATCATGAAATGGCAGCCGCTCACCCGGCCGCGGAAGAGATAATTTTTGGCGCCGTCAGCCGCGATGAATTGCAGGCTATGCAGCACACCCGCCGAGTCGCGGAGCGGGACAACAAGTTCGCCGCAGTGAATGCGCAGCCCGTGAGGGCCGATTCCTTTCTTGGCTAGATAAGCATGGTCGGCCGGAGCTGCGGCCGCGCTTTCCCAGATTTTCGCCGCCCGCGTGCGGGCCTTCGCCCGATTTTTCTTTTTCTCCTCTTCCTGCTTGCGCTTAGCGTCGGTCATCTTTCGCTTGTGGGCCGCGATCTCGTCGGCCGTCAGCTCGCGGCCGATGTCGGCCCGCCATGTTTCGGAGACACCGCCGCGCCAGCATCCGAAGGCCCCCGCCGGGATGTCGCCCGTATGAAAGACGTACCACCCCGCTTTGTCACAGCGCCTGCCGTCGCTGGAGAAGCGATGCAGTTTGCCATTCGTGGTGATGAACTCGGGCGGCGTAAGTCCAGCCTCCGCAATGGCGGCCCGGAATTGATCTAGCGCGGCATTCTCGGGGCCGTCAGCAGTGCCAACAGATGACGAAATTCCGAGCCCCGCCGCCAGTCCGCGCGTGGGGTTCGCTCTGGAGACGTCGGTCACCGCGCCTCCGTCTTGGCGCTGGCGCGCGCGAGGGAGGAGAAGGCTTCCGCCTTCAGGCCAACGTTTTCAGGGGCTAGCTGCCCGGCCGCGGTGCTGTTCTCTCTTCTATCCCCGGAACCCGCGCCTTCCTGCGCCGGCCAGCGAGGCTTCACGTTGATTGTGGCGGGGGGTAAGCTTTCCGTATACTTGCGCAGCGATTCGGCGGTGATTACGGTTTTGCTGCCGAGTTTGCGCGCGTCGAGCCGTCCGCAGGCGATTTCTTCGTAAAGTCGAGTACGACCAAGCCCTGACACGACACACGCTTCGGCGATGTGATAAACAAATTTGGGCATCTTCTCGTTTCTCGTGCATGAACACGCGCGGTTGATACGATCGGTGCCCTCAATCTCTTTGTCCCGTTCGATCGATTTTTTTGCCTCGAACGGGACACTTTTGCGTTTTCTCGTTGTAATAACTGCGTTTTTCGGCGGAATTTCTTCCGCGGCGCAGCGCGTGACTCGGCATGACGGCCTTTCGGACATTATTCGGATCGATGTCTCTCCTTCCGAGCACTATCTCGGCGAGCACGGCGACGTGCCGAAGATTCGGCCGCCCCGACAAGCGAAAGACGCTCTCACGCAGCCAGCCTAAGCCCTCCGCCTGCGCGGCCGATGCATCCTTTTTTCGCGAGCGAGCACCTAGACTTTCCTCGGTAAAACGGCGCCGGAAGTCTATCTCAGCGCGAAGATATCCCAGGGCTTGCTTGACCGGGTCGAATGGCTCTGAACGTATGCCGCCGAAGAAGTCACGGAGTGTCTCGACAGCTTTGATTGCGTTAGGGGCTCTTTGGAGCCTCTTTCGGAGTGCGCAAATACGCATCGCATGCGTCCTCGCGCGCTCACTTGCCGTTATGCAGTCCGATATGAGCACGTCCCAGTAATCGCCATTTGGCAAGACAGCAACGAACGCATCAACCGCGCGCCAATCGGCGGCGAGACGTTTCAGCACATCCTTCGCGTGCTGATCGAGACCGTCGCCCTCCTTGGCGCGATAGGCGTCTATCGCAACCTGCAGGCGGTCTGCCGCCGCGTTCACGCGCCGATCTCCGCCCTGATCGGCACTACCTCAGCCGCCACGATCGGGCGGGCGCAGAACTCGGCCCATTCGCACATCAGCCGCCGCCGCTTGTCGAACATATCACCGCGCTGATACGCGGCCTCGACCTTATCGGAAAGGGTATGAGGCAACGCTTTTTCAGCGAGCTCGCGCGGATAATTCGTCGCCTCCGCGCACCAATCGCGAAAGCTGCTTCGGAATCCATGCGTGGTCGCATCGGCCCACCCCGCCGCGCGGATCGCCTTTGCCAACGCCACGTCACTTAGCGGACGGCCAGAGCGGCCACCGGGAAACACAAGGGCGCTCGGCCGGCCGTCTGTGCGTAGCTCTGCCATTTTCTCCAGGATCGCCAGCGCAGGATTGGTCAGCGGAACGCGATGCCCGCGCCCGGCTTTCGTGCGCCCGTACGGAATGGTCCATGTGCCTTCGCGTAAATCCATCTCTGCCCACGTCGCGCCGCGCACCTCGCCCGAACGGCCGGCCGTCAAAACCGCGAACTCCAAGGTGCGGGCGCTAACGCCCGTCTGGCCGTGTAAGGCTGCCATGAAGGCGCCGATCTCGCGCCAAGGAAGCGCCGCGTGATGCTCGACACGCCGCACCTTGCTGCGCGCGGGGAGCAGGTGGTCCAGATGACCGCGCCAGCGGGCGGGATTCTCGCCGTCTCGCCAGTCGCGCGCTTTCGCATAATCGAGGATGCTTTCGATCCTCCCGCGCACGCGGGATGCCGTCTCAGGTTTTACCTTCCAAAGAGGCTCGACGATCTGCATAACCTCGCCGGTGCCTACGGACGCAGCTGGCATGTCGCCGATGGCGGGTAGAACATAATCGCGCAGCGTATTGCGCCATTGTTGCCGGTGCTTAGGGTTTCTCCAGCTCGATTCGTGCGCATCCAAATATCGCTCCGCCACGTCGCGAAACGTGATGGACTTGGACGCTTCCAACGCTGCGGCGGCTTTCTGCTTGGCCGTCTCGGCCTCGCGCTCGTCCAGCGGATCGAGCCCTTCCCGCACCATATCGTGCAGGCGGCGCGCCTTCTTGCGGGCATCGGCGAGCGACACGGCCGCCGGACCTCTGGCAGGGCCGAGGCCCGCTTCGCGCATCTTGCCGCTCCGCACGTAGCGGAACAGCCAATATTTCGCCGTCGCCGATCGCACCAGCAAGTACAATCCGGCGCCGTCGCCATAGCGGCCGGGCCGCGCCTTGCTCACCTTCGCCGCCGTCAGTCCCGTCGCTTGTCTCGGCATCCGAACATCTCCGCTTAACGGTTGATCCCCTAAACCGTCCCCTATTCATAATGCCGAATGGGCGCGAATACAAGCGAACAATGGCGAGGCGAAGTTCAATGATAAGTAAGCGGATTCAAATGTATACCACGGAACACAGCGAACGGTCCCGAACGGCTCTGAACATAAAATAGGCGGACACTCCTTCCGCCAAATTATTCGTAACAATTTGATATTGTTACTTATTTTTCTAGTGGCGTTTGTGCCGCGAAGCCAGTTCCCTGCTCCTTGCCCTTGGTACAGAGCATGTCCTTGAAGGTGGAAACCGGATACGTCTTGGCCAAAAAGGGAAAAGCCGGGCCGCCAGTCATCAATCGTCGACTTGCGGCGCTGCCGGGACGAGCACTTTGGCCTCGCTCGCATCATGGGCCTGCTGAGCCATTGGCGGCATAGGCCGGCTTTTGCCCCCCGTTCTCCGGTTCGCCGCCCACGTCTTACGGTCAAGCTGAAACCGGTCGCAGGGATGCAGGCCGCCACGCGCGGGCAGGAAGTCGAGGCCAGTATCCACGAAGGCGAAGCCGGTTTTTTCGAGAACACGCCGGGACGCAATATTGTCGACGCGTGAATTGGCGAGAATCCGGTTCGCCCGGGTGAGACTGAAGACCGTGTCGGCGAGCGCCTCGACGGCTTCGCTGGCGAATCCCTTGCCGCAGACCTGCGGCGCGAGAACGTAGCCGAACTCGATGTCTCTTCCCGAGGCCAGTGTTGCGCTAAGGAGGCCTATTGTTTGACGCGCGCCGCCTTTTTGGGTAATCGCCAGGACGAGCGCCGTTCCGCTGGCGTTGCCGGTGCGCGCCTTCATAAGGAAACGCTCCGCTTCGCCTGGCGGATAGGGATGCGGAATCGAGGCGGTCATCCGCGCGACTTGCGCCAAGCTCACGAAGCTCGCGATCGCCGGCGCGTCGGAGGCGCGCGGCCAGCGCAGCCAAAGCCGCTTGGTTTCGATGCGGAAGATGTCGTCGGCGGTCAAATCCGGGAACATGCGGGCTCCGGCCCTCATGCGAGGTCTCGAACCAAAATAAACAGCGGTGGCTCCCACCTTCCTTTCAAAACCCTTTTGGGTTTTCCGGACTTTCCTCCTGAATTTCAGGAGCGGTTCTCGCGTTCGTGAAAACCAAGTCCACCGGGTCCATGGGAGCAGGTGGAGGTTTTCCGGTCTCCACCCTTAATCTGCGGCTTTTGCTTGCGGCGTTGGCTGAACGGAAATGTACGAGCGTCCACCGGCTTTGGTCTGGAATGCGACTTTTCCTTCGATCAAGGCATATAACGTGTGATCCTTCCCGATTCCGACATACGCGCCCGGATGCCATGTTGTTCCGCGCTGGCGCACAATGATGTTGCCGCTAGTGACCGCCTCGCCGCCGAATTTCTTCACACCCAGGCGACGGCCTTTGGAATCGCGGCCGTTGCGGGACGAACCGCCTGCTTTTTTATGTGCCATCGATCTGGCTCCAAATATCCAAGCACGAAATGTGCCACTTGATAGTTTTCCTCATCATAATTGAGCTTTACGCACGCCCCAAGCGGACGAACGCGGGTTTATGCCGACGGGCCGGTACCGACCGATGATTCGACGCCGTCGGTCAAAAGCCCGGTGATCCGCACCTGGGTTAAATCCTGACGATGGCCCCGCTTACGCTTGGAGTTCTGCCGCCGCCGCTTCTTGAAGGAAATCGCTTTTGGCCCGCGCGTCTGTTCGACAATCTGGCCCGCGACGCTGGCGCCTTCGATAAAAGGGGTTCCAAAAGCCGGTTCGCCGTCTCCGGACAACATGAGCACATGATCGAACGCCACGGCGTCGCCCGGTTCGCCGGAAAGCGTCATGACGGTGATCGTGTCCCCAGCGGCCACGCTATATTGTTTGCCGCCAGTTTTGATGACTGCGAACAACTTACCTTCCCTCGTGTTCCATCCGGCCCGCGGTGGCGAAGCATCTTCAATACAGCGTTCGCTTTTAGCGTGCCGCCAGCCGGGGGAACTACCCCGCCAAGGCCCATGATTTAGCGGCTAGCGAACCTCGCAACCGCTTCAACAGCGGCCTATCCGGAGGCGACGTATCACCGGATATATCACCAGATATATAAAAGGTATCGTCCGTCCATCTACGTTGCGCAACAACGCGTCTCCATCGCAAGGCCGCGGTCATTGCCAAAACAAAGACGGCCGCCCAAGACGAGCGGCCGACTCGCATACCCTTCGGGCGTCCTCTACAAAGCTTGGCGCCGGTTGTCAACCATCTAATCCTGGCTCGCGGCATATGAGACTGGGGTTTAGCGCGGTTCGGGGGAAGGAGAGGGCACGGTTCGGCGCGTCCGCGGGAGAGTAAAATACTGGCGCTCGCCCTCGATGGCGCGGCGTTGCTCTAAGCACGCGGGACTTGGGCGGCTCAAGGCGGATAAGCAGCGTCCACTTCGCCCGGCGGCGCGCCGTTTTTCACGGCAACAGCCGCTTCAACCGACGCGGATCTTGGCAAACCCGCCAAGGCCGCGTAGGTTGTCAATCGGCGGCGGTCGCCTCGCGCTTTGCAACAGCAGTGGGACATGCCCGCGATGCGCCGGGCCGGCAGCGCGCCAGAAAGCCATGGACCGCCGACCGGTCCAGGCCCAAAACCCCGGGCAATGGCTTCGGCGCTTTCGCCCTCCTTGGGTGGCACGGCGGCCGGCGCGCATCGTTGCTTTACATGTCCCAAGCGAAACGCGGGGCGCCTGCACAGCCAAGAAAAAGTCAAGTTACTTACGTACGGGGTAATTCGCCGAGAGTATTAATAATCGCCATTTGGGACTCGCCTGTTTCAAGCTGAGTCCTGATCCGCGCAAGAGCATGTTTCCATCGCAATGGAAGATGCCTTACACTGGCTAGGTTTCCGGCAACACATATGCCGGCATACGTTGGAGCTACAACTTTGTTCGATGGTAACCGAGCGTCGCATCTTCGCGGGAAAATCGCGCGGGCTTTGCTCGCCTTGGATGCTTTTGTCGATTCCTCGCTCCATACGAGCCTGGAGCGCGCGCGTGAAAATTACGCGTCCTTTGCCGCCTTCATGGACGGATTCCATATCGCGGGTTGGCGGCGTGTCCTCAACGAACTCGCCTGCGAAATACTGACCCTCGGGCTCGGCATTGGCGTCGCAGCCCTCACGCTCGGCGGTCTAGCTTTCCAGGAAACCTCCGACGATTGGCTGAAAAAAACCGACCTCGCGGTGACCTTTCTCGACCGCTATGGCCAAGAGGTCGGGCAGCGCGGCATCAGGCACGACGACAAGGTCTCGTTCGACGAACTGCCGCCAAATCTGATCCACGCGGTGCTCGCGACCGAGGATCGGCGGTTCTTCGATCACCTCGGGATCGACCCGATCGGCACGCTGCGGGCATTGACCGCCAACGCGCGGGCCGACACGGTGGTCCAAGGCGGCTCTTCGATCACCCAGCAATTGGCAAAAAATCTGTTTCTTTCAAACCAGCGAACGCTGGAACGCAAGATCAAGGAGGCCTATCTCGCGGTCTGGCTCGAATTCCGCCTGCCAAAACGCGAGATCCTGCGGCTTTATCTCGACCGCGCCTATCTCGGCGGCGGCGCCTTCGGGGTGCAGGCCGCGGCGGAATTCTATTTCGGCAAATCCGTGCGCGACCTCTCGCTTGCCGAAGCCGCCATGATTGCCGGTCTCTTCAAGGCGCCAACCAAATACGCGCCGCATATCAATCTGCCCGCTGCCCGCGCGCGGGCAGCCGACGTCTTGAACAATATGGTCGAGGCCGGCTACCTCACCGAGGGGCAAATTTACGCGGCGCTGCGCAATCCGGCGACGCCGGTCGATCGCAGCCGGGACCTCACCCCGGATTGGTATCTCGATTATGCCTATGACGAGGTGAAAAAACTCTCCGAGGAAAAGAAACTCGGCGACGATCGCGTGCTCACCGTGCGCACAGCCCTTGACACCAATCTGCAACAACACGCCGCGGCGACGATCGAGAATGAATTGCGCGAGCATGCCCCGGCCTATCACGCCAAACAAAGCGCGATGGTGATTCTCGATCCGCTCGGCGCGATGGGGGCGATGGTCGGCGGGCGCGACTATGGCGCAAGCCAGTTCAACCGCGCCACGGACGCGTTACGGCAGCCTGGGTCTTCGTTCAAACCATTCGTCTATCTGACGGCGCTGATGACCGGCAAATTCAAGCCCTCGACGATCGTCGTCGACGCGCCGATCTGCATCGGCGATTGGTGCCCGCACAATTACAAGAATTCTTATGCGGGCCATTTGCCGCTCGTCGAGGCCTTGGCGCATTCGCTGAACACGGTCGCGGTCCGCTTGTCGGTTGCCATCGGCGAGGCCGATCCAGTCCCAGGGCACAACAATATCTTCGAAAGCGCCAAACGCGGCCGCGCCAAAATCATCGAAACTGCGCGCATGATGGGGTTGACGACGCCACTACCCGATACAGTATCCTTGCCGATCGGCGCCGACGACGTCACGGTGATCGATATGGCTTCGGCCTATTCCACTTTCGCCAATGGCGGCTTGCGCGCGCCCCCTTATTCGGCGGTGGAGATCACCAACAGCCGCGGCGAAGTGATCTACCAGCACGACCGCGATGCGCCGCCACCACGCCAAATCATCGATCGAAGCACGATCGAGACGATGGTTTCGATGATGATGCAGGTTGTCCTGGCCGGCACCGGACGCCGGGCGCAGCTCGACAATATCGAGACCGCCGGAAAAACTGGCACGACAAACGGCTACAAGGACGCCTGGTTCATCGGCTACACCGGCAATTATGTCGCCGCGATCTGGTTCGGCAACGACGACGATACGCCGATGGACAATATGACCGGCGGCACACTGCCCGCGCAAACTTGGCACGAGGTCATGGAATACGCGCATCAGGGCATTGAATTGAAGCCTTTGCCCGGCAGGCCGGCCCCAGCGGGGCCGCCGCCGCCGCCGGCCTCCGGGACCGCCGCCGCCGAAGCGCCACGCCGGCCAGCCGGTTTGCCGGCGGCCACGGCTACGGCCCTCGCCATCATCGAAGCCACGATGACGAACATGCAAAAGCGGCGTGGGGACGCGGGCATCGCGGCGAACGGCCTTGCCGGCGGCGGAGCCGGACGGGACATCCAAGCACCGGCGGGCAACGCCACGGCCGGGGGCGGCGGATGAGCCTCGGAACGGCCATTGCGATGAAAAGAGGCGACCAGTCGCGCGGCACAATTCTCGGCAAATTCCTGTCGGCCGGCTGTATAGGCGTACTTCTCGGACTATTCGTTACCTTTGTCGTGGTCGAGCGCGGAAAGGGCTTTGGGGCCATCACCGCGGGTCCATGGACCGGCTGGCCGCGCAACGGGACTTCGGATACCGATCCCTACACTCGCGCTATTCTTGCTTATTCGGGCGAAATGTCCTTGAGCGAATCGGAAGGAATGAGCTTCGTTGCCCATGGCGACGGCAACGGCGCCGAATTCGACCCGGCCTGCGATTATGTATTGAAGGGCGAAATACCTTCCGCCCGCTATTGGACATTGACGCTGCTCTCGCCAGCGGGCGCCCCGGTCGCCAACATTGCGGACCGGCAAGGATTTACTTCAAGCGAGGTTCTCCGCGCGAGCGACGGCCAATTCGAAATCACCCTCTCTCGTCATGCCCGGCCGGGTAATTGGCTGCCGATAGGCGGCACCTCGAAATTCATTCTCGTTCTGCGTCTTTATGATAGCGAACTCGGTGCCCCGGCCACGGCTCTCGACGCCGCGAGAATGCCGGGCCTCCTTAAGAGCCGTTGCGAATGAACCAGATTGATCGCCTCCTCGCGGCGCTCCTCTGGCTCCTTGGCGTTCTGGCCATTGCCGGAATTACGCACATCGCCGCCATTTTCGCGCTGCCCGAAATAGCGGCGAAAGAGACAAATGCGCGGATTTCGGAGCTGGCAAGACCCGGCCAATTGACGCTTTTACCAGCGGCCGGCGCCAATAAGCATGTCTTGCCTTTCGCGGACCCCGCGATGGTCCAATCCATCTGTCCCTTCGACCTCTCGCAAGGCGGTTTGCGCATGCACGCGGATATCGAAGGCGGCAGCCTTCTCACATTTTCGTTTCGCACTTCCGCCGGACAGGTTTTTTATTCGATGACAGACCTTGCGGCGCAACAAGGCAAGATCGACGTCGTCGTGCTAACCGCCGCACAGTTGGAAATCGTCGAGGCCGAGGACGACGAAGACGATCCATCGCAAGATTTGCGGCTTGTTGCGCCGGAACCGCAAGGAGTTGTGATCGTCAGCGCCCTTTCCGTCTATCAGAGCGACAGGGCGGACGCGGAAGAGCGCGTCAAGTCGGTCGTCTGCACGGTCGAGCAAGTCGCGCAGGATTGAAAGCCAATCGTCGAACCTGCTCCTCGAACGCGAGCCGGCGGTCTTGCTTGACCCCGCCGTGGGCGACTCGCGCGACTTGCTTTATTTCTGCGGGTCGCCGCCCGGCATGCCGCCGCTTTTTCCCGATCGCCTTCCCGAAACGCGGCGCGCGCGTTTTGTTTCGCTTCCCTCGTCTTTATGGCGTTCTTGCCGAACACCGGTGAAAAAGACGACCGTACCGTGGCCGAGCGGAGCGGTCCTCAAAGGCACGCCGACTCTCGCTGGTTTGAAAGCAATAAGATCACCCACTGGCTTTTGCTCCGGATAATATCTGCGCGCGTCCCCGCGTAAAACAGGATTCTTCTTATGCAGCGAAACCTACCGTGCGGTCCTTGATAAGGTTTCGCAGAAAGACGAAAAATGAAAGACGCTGTTTCAATAGGTTGCAAACTAGTTTCATCGGGAGCCTTACCCGAAGCTGGTCATGGTCATCAAACCAAATGATTCTTACAAAGACAGGCATGATCTGGTCCCATTGCTGGCACCGACGAGCTCCCTAAAAGCCCTGGCTAAAATCTTACCCAAATCCGGTGCGACATATCCGCGCAAAAGCCGTGCCGTCCCACGATTCTAGAGAAATTGCGCAAGACCGGGGATCGCCGCGGCAACTTGGCCGACAAGTTCGTCTCCGGCCTTGTCGCGGACATAGGCGAAGACTTGCCGCCCGATTGTCTGCATCTCGCTCATGCCGAGGCCAAGACTAGTGAGCCGGCCCGCCAAGCCCATGAGGCCGCCGCCCGTCGCGTCGATCAGCCCGTTGAGGGCGCCTCCGCCGCTTTCCCCGGATGCTGCGTCGGCAGCCTCGGCCGCGCCTGGTACGGCCGCGAACAAGGCATCGACCTCGGCTTGGGGCCCCTCCTTGCGAAGGAACGCGAGAATCATCTCGACCGATTCTTTCGCAATCTCCGGTTCAACACCAGCGGCGGCAGCAATGCGGGCGATCAAATCTTCCATCTGAAACCCCGTCGGTACGGATGAATCGCCCGCACTTGTCACCCTGCCAGAGATAAAATCAAGGCGTTCACCGCCGTTTCAGGATTTCCTGTGCAACGATCTTACATTGTCTCATAATGGCGATGTAAGGCGCACCACGAATCCGCGCCTTGCGCGGCAGTTCGAGGAACCTCCCTTGGCCGGCGATCCTCCGCATGAACGTTGCCGCATTCTGGTCGGCAAAAGCGACATTATTCCCATAAACCGACCTCCCAATGGTTCCAAACAGTCGCCGCGCGCTTGCCTCCCCCGCGCGCTTGTCCGATAAGAGCGGACCGCCAACGGAGTATCCCGTGCCTTCACTCATAAAATTTCTTTTGCTAGCCGGTATTCTGGCGGGGATCGTTTATGGCGGCATGATCGCTCTGGTGATGTTCGTCGAACCGCAGCCGCGCGAGATGAGCCAATCGATTCCCCCGGCGCGGCTGAACAAATAGGGAGGCGCCGGCCGATGACGCGAAGCGTTCCTCTCCTGATCGAAGCCTTTCTCGAGATGATCGCGGCTGAACGCGGCGCCACGAAAAATACGCTCGATGCCTATGCCCGCGACCTCGCCGATTATGCCGCCGGACTCGCCCGCGCCGGAAAGGCGCCGCAGAACGCCGCGACTGGCGACATTCGCGCTTATCTCTCCAAGGTTGCGGAACGCGGTCTCAAACCCGCGTCGAGCGCAAGGAAACTTTCCTCGATCCGTCAGTTCCACCGGTTTCTCGTTGCCGACCGGCGCCGCGCCGATGATCCGGCGCTGATTGTCGAGGCGCCGAGATCCGGCCGGAGGCTGCCAAAAACCCTGTCCGTCGCCGAGGTCGGCCATCTGCTGGCGGTCTCCAAGGAGGGGCTCGACGACGCCACCCGCCCCGCGCCCGAACGGTTGCGCGCGTTGCGCACGGCATGCCTGCTTGAACTTCTTTATGCGACGGGTCTGCGGGTTTCCGAACTCGTGAACTTGCCGTCGAGCGCGGCGCAAACCAAGGAGCCTTTCATCCACATTCGCGGCAAGGGCGGGCGGGAACGGCTTGTGCCGCTGCCCGGCGAGGCGCGGCGGACGATTTCGGCTTATCGCGGGTTTCTCAAAAAAAACCAAGCGGGGGCGCCGGGCCCCTGGCTGTTTCCGGCCGACAGCGCGAGCGGGCACCTCACGCGCCAGGCTTTCGCCCGCGATCTCAAGGCCTGCGCCGCCGCCGCGGGGATCGCCGCCGCGCGGATAAGTCCGCATGTGCTGCGGCATGCCTTCGCGAGCCATCTTTTGCAAAATGGCGCGGATTTGCGTGTCGTGCAGGAATTGCTCGGCCACGCCGATATTTCAACGACGCAAGTCTATACCCATGTGCTCGACGAGCGGATGAAAGCCATGGTGCGCGATTTGCACCCGCTGACCGGCGGGTGACAAGCAGCGGCGCGCGCGTTCCAATGCTTGCAAGCGGCCGCGCCTGGACGAGGACAGCAGTCTTGATCTCGTGCCGCGAGGAGCGCCACGTCCCGCCGTTGATTGTCAAGCGCGAGGCGCGGCGGAATTCCGCTGGGACCTTTTGGTCAATGAATGGCATCTTCACAATGCCCCGCAGCGCCGCCTCCTCATCCCTCCAATAGCCGGTTTCGTTGACGAAAAACAATTCCTACGAGGACAATTTGGACCGCGGCTGCTTCGCCTGGAACAAGCTCATCGACATGCCCTGGAAAATCTTGCATCGGAACAATGGACTGGGCCCACCCGGTCATGTTCAACGAGACTTGGTAGATGAATCTCAACAGGCCTTAGCGCTATTTGAACCCTGCCATACCCTTGCGGGCGAGCGCGTCGGCACGCTCGTTCATGGCGTCCCCGGCATGACTCTTCACCCAGCGCCAATCGATGGAGTGCGGAGCGGCGGCCGCCTCGAGCCTTTGCCATAGCTCGACATTCTTGACAGGTTTTTTATCGGCGGTGCGCCAGCCATTGCGTTTCCAGGCAGCGATCCAAGTCGTGATGCCGCCCTTGAGATAATTCGAATCCGTATAGAGATGAACCGTGCATGGCCGCTTCAGCGCCCCCAGGGCCGCGATCACGGCGGCCAATTCCATGCGATTGTTGGTGGTCGCGGCTTCGCCGCCAAAAAGCTCTTTTTCATCCGCGCCGAAGCACAGGATAGCTCCCCATCCTCCCGGACCTGGATTGCCGGAACAGGCACCGTCGGTCCAAATCGAAACCTCGCCGTTCATCGCAGCAAACCGAGTTCGCGGGCGCTGCCGGTTTGTTGATGAAAACACAATTTGCCGACATATTCGAGCGGGTCCTTGGGATGCACTAAGGCATCCGCCGGTACATTCAACCAATCGACGAGGCGTGTCAGGGCGAAACGCAGTGCCGCGCCTCGCGCCAGGACGACGAACTCTCCCACTTCCGCTCCAGTTAATTTGCGGACGGTCTCGTATCCGCTGAAAAATGCCAATCCCTTGGCGATGTTGAACGAACCGTCCGGTTCGAAACACCAGGCGTTGAACGAGATCGCGACATCGTAGGAGAGTTCATCCGTGCAGGCGAAGTAGAAATCGATGAGCCCGGATAATTCATCGCCAACGAACAAGACATTGTCGGGAAAAAGATCGGCATGGATGACGCCTTCCGGCAGATCGCGCGGCCAGCTTCCGGCGAGATAGGCCAGCTCCTTCGCTATTTCCGCGGCGAGGCCCGGCCGCACTTCATCGGCACGTGCGCGCGCCTCATCGAAGAGGGCCGGCCAGGCTTCGAGGCCCAAGGCATTGGGGCGATATCCGGCGAAGCCGGCGCCGGCCCGATGGAGTTTGCCAAGCGCCTCGCCAACGGCGGCGCAGCAGCGGACGCTTGGGCTTTTGCACCACATGCCTTCGAGAAAAGTCACGATTGCCGCCGGGCGGCCCGCGATCCTGCCGAGCGCGCTGCCATGTCTGTTCCTTACCGGTTGCGGGCAATTTAGTCCGTGACCGGAGAGATGCTCCATGAGCCCAAGAAAAAACGGCAGGTCTCTTTCGTCGACCCGCTTTTCATAGAGCGTAAGGATGAAACAGCCAGCATCGGCGTGCAAGAAATAATTGGAATTCTCAACCCCATCGGCAATTCCTTTCAGGGTCAGCACGTGGCCAAGATCATAGTCGCCAAGAAAGCTAGCAAGATCGGCCTCGTTGACTTCGGTATAAACAGCCATGGCGCATCCGCGCGGGTACGCGCGCGGCCGGCCCGCGGCGCGCTTTGGTGTTAGCCACCCCAATGCGGGAGGTCAAACGCTAGTACGATCGGGTCAGATTTGGCTGCTCATCGGCTCTATCTGTTTGGAAGCAACGCGGGACCCCTCACACGGAAGCACGCTCGCGCTTCCTGCCGGGTTCGGCTACAACCGCGCGGGTGTCAGGCTGGATGACGCCGCAAGACACGATCAGCTTGACCGCCTCGTCCGGGCTGATCGGGAGTTCAATTACGTCGCGCGATGGCAAAAAAAAGTAAAATCCCGTTGTCGGGTTGGGGGTGCAGGGTAGAAAAACCGAAATATGTTCCTCGTCTGAAAGATGCCCGGCGAAGATCGCGCCAGGCGGCGTACAAATGAACACGATTGACCACCGGCCTTCGCCCGGGTACTCGATCATCCCCACCTTGCGGAAGGTGGCGCCGGATTGGGAAAACGCGGTTTCAAAGATCTGTTTCGCGCTTTTATAGATCGAGCGGACGACGGGCATGCGAGCAAGAGTCGCCTCACCGAGCCTGATGAGGCTCCGGCCGGCGAGGTTGGCGGCAAGAAAGCCCAAAAGAGTGAGTCCAAGAAATGCGAAAACCACGCCGAGTCCGGGCAACTGGAACGGCAAAAAATTGTCTGGCCAAAACCGCACCGGGACGAGGCGCTTGACCGAACCGTCGATAGTATCGACGAACCACCAGACGATGTAGGCGGTCGTCGCGAGCGGACCGGCGACGATGACCCCGGCCAGGAACCAATTGCGAATGCGTCCGCCGAGGCTAGGGCCTTTGGGGCCGCTGGCCGGGCTGGTGCCTTGCAATGGAGGTAGCTTATCTGGCGGCATCTTCGTCATGGTTCGCCCCGCGGCAGAAGATCCATTTATCAGGTCCCGCTTTGTCGCGGCGCAAAAAATTCGCGGCACCTCGAAAATCCGTCTGTGCCAAAAATATTTTCACATTTGTACCTTTTTGGAGGCATTCTGCGTATTTGTGCGTGACATTGCCTTTGACGTGAGCTAGGGTTTTGCTCTGAGCCGTTCAAGGCCGAAGCAATTATAAGTTCGGCACAGTAGTCCAAGTCTTGGGAGGACGCCTGTTCTCTCGCCCCAACACCACAATGTGGTGTCGTCTTCATAAAGAAGGCAAGGGCAAAGAAGAGGTCATGGACAGGACTCATCGGGGCGGGGATACGCAAAGTATCTTCGCCCTTTTTTTACGCAAACTCGGCTTTCACACAAACTCCGGTTTCACGCAAACGCCGCGCGTTGGCGCGAGAGCGCTTCAGTCCGGCTTCTTAACGCTTCCGGATTCAGGCGCCGGCGCGGCGCCGGATGGCGCCACTTTGTCCTGGCCGGACTTCCCTTGAACGGCGCCGCCTTGCGGGTTATGGCTTCCGGATTCAGGCGCCGGCGCGGCGCCGGATGGCGCCACTTGGTCCTGGCCGAACGTCCCTTGAACGGCGCCGCCTTGCGGGTTGTCGCTTCCGGATTCAGGCGCCGGCGCGGCGTTCCATTGAAAGGCGCCGCCTTGCGGCCTATCGCGACGGGTGCCGTCTGGGTTATATAGAGCCGCGGCCTCCTCACTCATTTCGAGGCACGTCAAGATTTCGACATAGCTTGGCACAGGCGCGATGCCCTGCGCGACGCAATCCTTGCGGTCGCCGGGCTTAAAATGCGCCCACTTTCGCGCGAGTTCCGCGCGCGCGTCATTCTCGTCCTTCATACAGCCTTTATAGGCGAGATTTTGATCATTGCCGACAAAGGCCCGCGCGTCCTCGCATGAGCGGGAAACGTCGAAACGCGGCACCCCATCCGACTTCGCCGATGCCAGGTCCGGCGGGACCAGAAGGGCAATCCAAAATAGCCCGGCGACGATACATTGCATGCGGCTCTCCTCGATCAGCCAGTGTGACCCAGCGCGCTGTACCGCGCAAGCACGGTAATGGTGGTTGGCGCCGCCCGCCCGCGCGCGATCGCCACATTAGCCGCGGGCTAAGCTCGGCCCACCGCCGGCGCGGTCTTGGGCCATGATCGCTACAAGTGGAATGGCCTTTTTGCGGCTAGCTATTTTTCTGACATTCTGCTTAATTCAACTTAACTTAACCAATTAAAATAAACTATCTGGGGAGGCAATGATGCAAAATAACCATAGTCATGGAAGTTGCGCCTCATTCGCGCGCCCGCGCGTAAATAAATTTGCCGGTGGGGCAATGGTCGCGGTAATGCTTAGTCACCGGCGCTTGCCAACACGGTGACAAACCTCGCCTATCCGTCGGTCCCAACGAGTTGGTCATTCTTCAACGCATCTGCTGGCACCTCGCCGACCGTCGCCCCGGATGGAACGAGGACGGGCGTTGTTGTGGACGCAAGCGGAACCGGCGGCGGCATTATGTCCGGAGCCAAGTTTCCGGTCACGGCCGGGACGGTCTACACTTCTTCAAAATACGTCCGCGTCTCGAACGGCGACCCAAATTTGCAGGTCTGCATTGGCTAGAGTGCGTTCGGGAAACAAGGCCCAAGGCACTGCTTGACATTCAACGGCCTCACCGGCGCATTTATCTCGCTCGACCCATTCCTCGCCGATTACGCGATCGCGCCGATTGCGCAGACCGGCTGGTGGCGTGCCTCGGTGACTTTCAAGCCGACTTCGACCGCGAATGCAAATCTAGGCGATTTCTCGGCAACCACGGGAATCTTCGAAGTTTGGGGCGAACAGCTCGAAACGGGTCAATACCAGAGCAAGCTAGTTCCAACGACGGTTGGTCCTGCGAGGGGTGAATCAGCTTAATCCAAATGCCGATAGCGCGAATCTTTAGAATACAACTAATGGGGGTGAATCGCAAGTAGTTGGCCGTGCTGGCGGACCTTTGCAAGCATACAAGTTTGTGCCTGGTTCTGGAAGTGGATATAATGTAATATCCACTGCTATTGCGTCATCAGGTAATGCGACTGCTCCCGTTTATTATTATTTCTATGTTGGTAATACGAGCAATTTCACCATGAATATTAATAAGTACATCACAAATGCCATATGCAACGCGACGATCAATTATATAGGAGGCCAAATTTACGCTCAAAACATCCCAGTGTCACCCGAAGGCAATTCGCCATTTACTTATGGTGAATTCAACGCTGGCGAGTTCGAGGTGGTATGGGTCGCGCTGGCTTGTGCCCTTTCTCCGCCTAATAACCAAATCAGCATGAGCGCGACCTTGGACGTTGCTCTCTATCAAAAAATAACTCTCGGGCGCGTTGGCATTCAAACGAGCCTTTTTCCATGACTGCCTACATCCTTGGCAACCCGCTCGCGTTCAACGCCACGGCGGGTCAGAACGCGATCGGGATTGATCGGATGACGGTAAATGCCTGAACGGATGCGCAACTAGCGTCCGCGGTTCCAAAGCTGGTTCTCACCATCCCGCAAGCCGGGACCGGCCCCACCCGGCCGGGACCAATAACTCGATGCAGGTTTCACTGACCATCGGCGCCGACAGCGGCGCGACCTCGGCCACGGCCGATATTTCCCGCTAATAGCCTGTTTCAAAAGCCGCTCACGGCCGTAGAAACTGCCGCGCGCGGTCACCCCTCGTAATGATCGGCAATGAGCCGGTCGAGCAGCCGGACGCCGAACCCAGAGCCCCAGCTTTGATTGATCTCGCTTGCCGGCGAACCCATCCCGGTGCCCGCGATATCGATGTGGGCCCATGGCGTGCCCTTGACGAAGCGCTGGAGGAATTGCGCGCCGGTGATCGACCCGGCATGGCGGCCGCCAGTGTTTTTCATGTCGGCGACTTTCGAGTCGATCATTTTGTCGTACGCCGCCCCGAGCGGCAAACGCCATAGTTTTTCGCCGGTGGCCTTGCCCGCACAGATGAGCCGCTCGCCCAATTCGTCGTCATTGGTGAAGAGGCCTGCGTGCTCCTGGCCGAGCGCGACAAGGATGGCGCCGGTCAAGGTCGCGAGATCGACAATGAACTTGGGCTTGAATTTGTCTTGAACATACCAAAGGAGATCGGCGAGGACGAGACGGCCTTCGGCGTCGGTGTTGATGACTTCGATCGTCTGGCCGGACATGGATTTCACGATGTCGCCCGGACGCTGAGCTTGCGGACCCGGCATGTTTTCGACAAGACCGATGGCGCCGACGACGTCCACCTTGGCCTTTCGTTCTGCGAGAGCCTGCACGAGGCCCACGACGCAGGCAGCTCCGGCCATGTCGCCCTTCATGTCCTCCATCCCGGCGGCGGGTTTGATCGATATGCCGCCGGTGTCGAAGCAGACGCCCTTGCCGACGAATGCAATCGGCTTCGCCGTGGTCTTGGTGCTGACCTTCGCGCTCTTCACGCCGCGCCAGCGCATGATGACAGTGCGGCTGCCGCGAACCGATCCCTGTCCGACCCCGAGAAGCGCACCCATGCCGAGTTCGCCCATGGCGGATTCGTCGAGGACCGTCACCTCGACTCCGCGCTTCTTAAGCGCCGCGGCGCGATTGGCGAATTCTTCCGGGTGGAGGATGTTCGCGGGTTCGTTGACAAGCGAGCGGGCGATCAGCACACCGGCCGCCACGGCCTCCCTGCCTTTGGCTTCGTGGCGGACCGCGGCCGGCTCGTCGACAGCAAGAACAATATCGGCGTGGCCTTCAGTCTCCCCATCTTCATTTTTCTTGGTCTTGTAGGGGTCGAACTGGTAATCACGGAGCCGCATCCCTAGCATGAATTCGGCGGCCGCGCGGGCCGGATCCTTGGGGGGGCGGGGCGGATCGAAGGCGACGGTCGCGCTTGCGGCATGACCGAGCTTGCCCATGACAAAGCCGCCGAGGCCGGCGTGGTCGGGCGGTGGCGGGAGGTTCGTTTTGATTTGGCCCTCCCCATCCTCGCCGCCGGTCCCAATCACGACCAGCCGTTCGGCGGCAAGCCCCGCAGGCGCGACGAGATCGAGCGCGGTTAAGGCCTTCCCTTTGAATTTGACGGCGGCGGCCGCCTTCTTGATCAGCGCCTCCCCACGATCGCCAATGAGGCGACGAGTCGCCGCGCCGAATGCGAAATCCTTGCCCATGAAAATGACCAGAGTCCGCGCGTGTCCAGCTTCACCGCCGGCCCGTTCGGGCGAGGCTCGCGTCTGAACCGGCAATGCCGCGAGCGCGACAAATTCGATTTTCATAGTTTCGGTCATCTTTTCCTCTGGCGCGCCCGGCGCGCGTTTGCGCCGGCGCGTTACGCGGTTGGCGCGCCTCAAAACCACTCGTTTGTTCGCGTGTAGCCCTCGCGATTTCGCAAAACCGCCAACGCGCCTGGCTGTTGGGACCATCGGTTCGATCCTATCATGACTAATCTCCGTCGAGACAAGCAGGCGCGAGGCGTTCCCAGGCGCTCACTTTCGAATGTTTTTGCAAATCATGCGGAAATGGGAGCGTCTAAACTTGCCTCGGCCAGTTGCTGGATCAGATTTATCTGCGCGGCATAACTCAGTTCATTCGACTCCGACGCGCGCGCCTTTTTCGGCCACTGAGCGCTTCATCAACAAAACGACTGGCACGAGCGCAATCATTATAACGGCGAAGATCCAAAAGCAGTCGAAATAGGCAAGCGACGAAGCCTGCTGCTGGCGCAGATTCTCCAAAGCTTGCCAAGCGAGCTGCTGCGACAAGGCAGGATCACCGGTCTGCTGGAGAAAAAATGCTTTTGATTGTTCGGTAAAGGAATGCACGGCCGGGTTAAAAGGATCGAGATACTCGCCGAGCCGAAGGGTATGGAATTGCTCGCGGTGATCCTGCAGCGCCTGGCTCAGGGACGTTCCGACGCTCCCTCCTTCATTGCGTAGCAGACTGAGCAAGCCGACAGCGGCTCCGCGCAACTCCATTGGCGTGTAGAGGTAAGCCGCGACATTTGCGGGGGCGAAACAGATTGCCAATCCTACGATCAAGACGACCCGCGGCCAGACAACCTGCCCAGGGCTAATATCGAGGTTGAGCTGTGACATCCAATAATTCCCGGCCGCCATGACCAACAAGCCGGTCAGGATCATCCACCGTGCATCTGTCTGCCGGCCAAGCACACGGCCCACGACCGGAAGCGTAAGAACGGCAAAAAAACCCGCCGGCGACATGACCAGTCCCGACAGCTCCGCATTGTAACCAAAGAGGGATTGAAGCAGGCCAGGCAATGAAGTGCTGGCTCCATAAAGCACCGCATAGGCACCGAAAATAATGATGCAGCAGGCGCTGAAATTGCGCTCCCCCAGCGGCCGGAAATTAACGACGGGGCTTTTGTGGTGCATCTCCCAGACGATCAGCCCCCCCAGTCCAACAATAAAGAGTGTCAATAGTGTCTGGATCCGCCCGAATACGTCGCCCAGCCAATTCCACTCCTCCCCCTTGCTGAGCATCACTTCCCAGCTAACCATGGTGATGACAAGGAGCGACAAACCGATCGAGTCAAAACGGGACGCTCGCCCCCTCTGCTCCGCGCGCTGGGTGGTGAGATAGTCCGGGTCATGGACAACGGCGTAGCACGCGGCGAAGGCCAGCAGGCCAACTGGGACGTTGATGTAAAAGACCCACCGCCACTCATAGTTATCCGTAATCCAGCCACCCAGCGTCGGACCGACGACCGGCGCGATCAGGGCAGCCAAGCCAAACAGCGTCATTGCGACGCCTTGCCTTTCCCGCGGGAAGGCATCGAGCAGCACGCCCTGGCTGCTCGGCTGCAGCCCGCCGCCTGCCAGGCCTTGGATTACGCGGAAAAGAATCAGCTGACTAAGGCTCGTGGCCATCCCACACAGCCCCGAGGCTAGGGTAAATACAGCGATCGACGCGAGGAAGTAGTTGCGGCGGCCGAAGCGGTTGCTCAACCAGCCGGTGATCGGCAGGATAATGGCGTTGGCGGCGAGGTAACTCGTGAGAACCCATTCGCCGTCGATGACCGTCGCCGACAGCCCGCCCACGATATAGCGCAGTGCGACCACGGCGATCGTGGTGTCGAGCACCTCCATAAAGGTCGGCACCACCACAGCGGCGGCCACGACCCAAGGGTTCATTGCCGCCTTGGGTCTGGGAAGCGAAAGTGCCGCCTCGGTCATTGGTTGCGGGCCGCCGGGCGTTCAACGGGAGCGGCTGCCGACGCCGACGTTTGCGGCACGGAGGCTTGCAGACGCTTACCGGCATCGGGTCCTGTCGCCGGCCTATTAAGATAGACGTACGGGACAACGGAAAGGCCGATGAACAAAGGATCCTTGTCTGGGTCGTAGTGCTGAAGCTCGATGCGCACCGGCAATCGTTGCACCACTTTGACGAAATTGCCCGTCGCATTCTGGGGCGGCAACAGCGCCAACGTCGAGCCGGTGCCCATAGTAAAACCCGAAATCCGGCCGGGGAATACGCGCCGCCCGCCGTACATGTCGACATAGAGGTCGGCCGCCTGGCCGATCCGCAGATCACGCAGTTCTGTCTCCTTGAAATTGGCGTCGACCCAGATTTCGCGAAGCGAGCGGATCGCCATCAGACCTTGGCCGGCTAGGACATTATTGCCGGGATTGACATTGCGGCGCGTAACAACGCCGTCAATTTCCGCGATAATCTCACAATAGCGAAGGTTTAATTCAGCCTGATCGAGATCGCGTTCGGCGGATTCGAGTTTCGCCTCGGCCTGCTTGACCGCTGGCGCTCCCGGCACGAGCGCGGCAAATATTTTGTCAATGTCGCCGTGCGGATCACGCTTGTAGAACTCCTCAAGCATCTGTTTCGGGGTTTGGTCGATTGAATGGATAATGCCTAGCTCAGCCGAACTCTGGATCAATTCTGACTGTGCCTGCCGCACCGAGGAAAAAGTCTGATCGAGATCGGGCGGCACGAGGCCTAAGTCTCCACCCTTCTCAGGCTCCGCCGGCAGACCCAAAGAAACACGAATTTGGTGTATATCTTCTAGGGCTTGGGTAACTTCTGCGCGTGCAACCGATAGCGCTGCTTCCCGCCGGTCGAACTCCTCGCGGGTCGCTACTGCAGAGGCAACCAATTTTTTTGTTCTGTTGAATTCCGCCTCTGCTAATGTCAGTGTGGCCTTGCTCTTATCCAGGGCGGCAACCTTCGCATGAAGCAGTGCGATCTGATTTTCGACGTCCTCCATGGCGTGCTGGAGTTTCCAGCGCTGACTTCTGGCCTGTGCTTCAATACCACGCACATTTGCTTTAGCCGCCTCGAGGTCCGCCTTTGCCGTATCGACGGCCGCTTTCTTGACGGCGACGACGACCTGATATGGCTCCCGGTCGAGTTCGACGAGAAGATCACCCTTGTTTACACGGTTGTTGTCATCCACCAGAACCCTTGACACCTGACCCGGCACGCGAGCGGCCACGATGGTCACGTGACCGTTCACATAGGCATCATCGGTCGAAACGGTAGTGAGAATTTCCCGAATCCAGGGAACGCCGAACACGGCGGCAATTGCCAGAACCACGGCGGCGAGCGCCCCCATCAGCAAACGCCGCCTTCGCTTTAGGCCGTGACCAGTTGGAGGGCTTGGCTTGGAGGGGGGTGTCCGCGTTAAGGTGTCGCCCTGATCAAATAAAGCGCCGGTTTCGTCTGTCGAATGTGCCTTGATCGAAGTTGACTCGACCCCATTTGCACTTTCATTTTTCTCGGGAACCATAGCTTCGCTCGCGGTACCCACGCCGTGCCTGCTTTGTGTCAAAAGCAACCGAACGTTTCTATACTAAAGGCGATCCCGGTCCAAGGACCTCATCTGTCGCCCAAAAACCGCCACTCCTTATAGTTTGAATTGCCTCCCAAATACGCAAATCCGTGCAACGACGGTGCCGAGAGGAACGAAGGAGAGGCGCGCGGGCGCCCACCAGGAACGGCAAGCGCACGGGAGGAATTGCCGCCGCGCGGTATAACGGCATTCGCGGAAAAGTCCAGTTTCGGAGCCGGGTTCCAGCAAGATGGCGGGCATGACCTTGCATGAAAACAATTGCAATCGGAATAGTCGCGCGTCCGCCAAATTCCGCGAGTGCCATCCTGCGATAGGCGCATTGGAGCCGGCGGCACAAGTCCGCGCGGCGTTGGCGGACGCCAGCCGTGATTTCCTCGCCTTTCACGGCTCTCGCCTCGCCAAACCAAGCGCTGGATTCGCGCGATGATCGGTTGGACGCTAGGCCGCTACTTGTCCGCGCGATTCTTGCTGACCATCGCGGCGGTATTTCTGTTAATATCCAGCATGATTTATGTCGTCGATTTTGTTGAGCTTTTGCGGCGCGCCGGAAACATTCAGGGTGTCTCGGCTGGAGATATCGCCTACCTCTCCTTTCTGCGCGTCCCTTCGACATCCGAGCAGATCATGCCGTTTTGCGCGTTGTTCGGCACGATGGCGACGTTTATTAATCTGACCCGCAAATTGGAATTGCTGGTGGCCAGAGCCGTGGGCGTATCAGTGTGGGGATTCCTGGTTCCCCCACTTGCGATCGCCGCGGCGACCGGAATCGCCTCGGTGGTGTTGTTCAATCCGGTCTTCGCGGTCATGAAGCATCACGCGGACACGATCGAGACGCGGCTCTTTGGCCGCAATGGCGAGCAAAGCAATGACACCGCGCCGTGGATCAGGCAAAAAAGCGTCGATGGAGAGGCGTTCATAAGAGCCGGCCAAGTGTCGGCGAACGGGACAAATCTGACGTCCGCCGCCGCTTATGTCTACGATCGCGCCGGGACATTCGAACAAAGGATCGAGGCACAAACCGGTAAACTCCTGCCCGGCGTCTGGCAATTCGACCATGTGCGGGTCACAGCGCCGGGTGAAGAAAGCTTTGCCGCCGGAACTTATCTTCTCGCCACTAACCTTTCGCCGGAGGAGGCCGTCCGAGGCCTGATCGCGCCAGAATCCGTGCCATTCTGGGACTTGCCGTCCTTGCGCGCCGCGGCCGAGACGGCGGGCCTCGACGGAACCCGCTACTGGCTCCAGTTTCACATACTTCTCGCGAGGCCGTTCCTGTTTATCGCCATGGTTTTAATCGCGGCGGCATTTTCCTTAAGGTTTTTTCGTTTTGGTGGCATACAGAAGATGGTTTCCGGTGGCGTGGGCGCAGGGTTCGTGCTTTATGTGGCGGTAAAATTCGTCGGCAATTTGGGCGGGGCCGGGTTGCTTAGCCCGCTCGCCGCCGCGTGGTCCCCGGCCGTCGTCGCGAGCCTGCTCGGCGCGTTCGCTTTGCTCAATCAGGAGGACGGTTGATGGGGCGGCGTTTTTGCCCCGCCAAAGCGATTGCCCCCATCCTTCGGGCGCGGCGTTTTATCCGGCTTTCGCTCGCGCTGGCTTTTGCTTTGTCCGGCGCCGCGCTGTTGGCCGGAGCCTTGCCGGCGGCGGCAGGGACACCGGCGGGCGGCGAGACGAAAAGTGCGCCAGGCGGAACCGCAAAAGTGTTCGTCGAGGCGGACGAACTTCGCTACGATACAGACAAGAACATAGTTTCGGCCGAAGGCAACGCGAGGATCTATTACAAAGACCAGACGCTCGAGGCCGACCGCGTCGTTTATAATCGCAACACTGGCCGGGTGTATGCCGAAGGCCATGCCAAATTGACCGAACGCGATGGGACGGTGCTGCATGGCGACCGGTTTGACCTGACTGGCGATTTCCGCGACGGTTTCATTGATAGCTTGCGCGCCGATACGCCCCCCAAGCCATATAAAGACGCGCTCGGCGCTGCACTCCCGGGCACCCCAGGCACGCCGGCCAACGCAGATAAGCCAGGGCCCGTCGCTGGCACCTACAAAACCTATTTCAGCGCGCCGCGCGCCGAACGCATCGAAGGCGATACCACCGTTTTGGACAAAGGCACCTACACGGCTTGCGAAGCCTGCAAGGACAATCCGGACAAGCCGCCATTGTGGCGGGTGCGCGCCGTGCGCATCATCCACAAGAACGACGAAAAAATGATCTATTTTGAAGACTCTTACCTTGAATTCCTCGGCGTACCGCTCGCCTATGTGCCGGTCTTTTCGGCGCCCGATCCAAGCGTCAAGCGCAAATCCGGGATTCTTTCGCCCTATCTTGCCGATCACTCCTTTCTCGGCGCCGGCCTTGGCATTCCAATCTTCTGGGCGCTCGCGCCGGATTACGACTTGACGTTCACGCCGACCTATTATTCCCAACAAGGATTTTTCGCGGAGGCGGAATGGCGCCAGCGGCTTGAGAGCGGCGAATATTACATCCGGACGACAGGGATCTCCGAGCAAAACCCAACCGACTTCCCGTTGGCGCCATACGGCTCCGGCAACCAGAGCTTGCGCGGCTCATTCGAAAGCAAGGGCCAGTTCACGATTGCCGATCAATGGAAGTTTGGTTGGGAATTCACGCTTTTGTCGGACAAATGGTACCTGAACGACTATCACGTGCCGAGCCAGACTCTTTCGTCGAATTATTTCAGCGAAACGACGTCGACTGTCTATCTCACCGGGCAAGGCGATCGCGGCTTTTTCGATCTGCGCGGCTATTCTTTCGAGGGCCTGTCGAGTCACGACATTCAGGCGCAGCAGCCGTTCGCGCATCCGGTGTGGGACTACAACAAGACCTTCGACATCGACCCCGCCAAGTCTTTTGGCATCGGCGGGCAGGCCGAACTCGATTTCAATCTGACCAGTCTTTCGGCGAGTTCGGCGAGCTTCCAAGCGGTCGGGCCGCGGGTGTTGGACAATGCCTTTAATCTTTATGACATCTGTACCAACTATGTCCCGGGCCGGGCCACCGGCGATTGCCTTCTGCGCGGCCTCGGCGGCGATTACACGCGCGTCACGGCCGAGGCGTCCTGGCAGCGCAAATACATCGATCCGATCGGCGAGGTCTTCACGCCTTTTGCGTTCGCGCGGCTTAACGGCGAATGGCTCGATATCAACACCACAAATTCCTTTAGTTTCGCGTCGTCCTTTGGCAGCTCGACTTACTTCAACGCTTCGCAGTCGAATTTTCTCGGCAACAGAGATTCAAGCTTTTTCGGCGAGTTCACTCCGGGAATGGGGATTGAATATCGCTATCCCTTCCTTGCCAAGACAAGCTTCGCCTCGATGGTTTTCGAACCGATCGTCCAAATCGTCGCGCGTCCAAATCAGGAAATCGGGTCGAATTCGCTCGTCAATCTCGATGCGCAAAGCCTCGTTTTCGACGATTCCACCTTGTTCGACTGGAGCAAATATTCCGGCTACGACCGGTTCGAGACCGGAACGAGGGCGAACTACGGTGCCCAATTCACCGTGAATTTTAACAACGGCGGTTATGCCAACCTCATCGGCGGGCAGTCCTATCAGCTAGCGGGCACCAATTCCTACGCGACACCGGATGCCGCCAATGTTGGATTAAGTTCGGGACTGGACACAAGGCTCTCCGACTATGTCGGCGCATTTACGATCGCGCCCAATTCGATTTTTTCCTTTATCGCCAAGGCGCGGTTCGATGTCAGTTCATTGGCGGCAAGGCGCGTCGATCTCATCACAAACTATAATTTCGGCGCGCTGACCGGCTCCATTCAATTCGCCGATTATGAGGCTCAACCCGTCATCGGCTATGACGTTCGCCGCGAAGGGCTCTCGCTTTCCTCCCGCTATAAAATCACCGATCATTATTTCACGCAGGGCAGTATCACCTTCGACATGAGCCGCCAATTTTATCCCGCCAGCTTGATTGGCAACTCGAATCCCGGCCCCTTCGCGATCGCGGCCGCGGGGGTGAGCGTCGGCTATCAGGACGAGTGCACGACCCTTTCGGTCCTTTATAGCTCGACTTATTCAGACAGCACGAAATATGGATTCTTCGGGAGCACCTCCTTGAACCGCGACCAAACCGTGCTGCTGCAACTGCAGCTGCGCACCCTGGGAGATCTTAAGGTAAGCCAGACCTTCCTCAACACGACGACGCTCGACGGCGTGAAATATTGATTTTTCATGTCTTCCAAGGTCGCCGCCGCCCGGCCTCAGGCCCGGCCGGGCCTGCCTAAGCCCGAACTAGGAGAGAACTGGATCATGGAAACAGGAAACGATGCGCGGTGGCCGCGTGGCGCGCGCGTCGCTTATCTCTGCTTAAGTCTTTGCGTGGCTGTTGCCGTGATCGCCACTTTGCTGGCGCTTGCCAGCAGCTCCGCCTTCGCCCAGGAGATCGTCGCCAGCATTAACGGCGATCCGATCACGAACATCGATATTGACGAGCGGATGAAGATGCTTCGCGTCTTGCGCAAAACGGCGACGCGCGACGCTGCGATCGAAAGCCTCTTTACGGATCGCCTTGAAATCCGTGAGGCTGACAAATTTGGCGTCGACCCGAAAGACAGCGACATTTCGCAACAAATCGTCACGGTCGCGCAGGAGATGAAACTTGCCCCGGATGCCTTGGTCGAGGCACTTCAGCACGCCGGGGTGACGCCAGACCACTTCAAAGCCCATTTCCGCGCCGACCTTGCCTTTAATGTCCTGGTGAAAGCCTTTAACAAGGGCGTCGAGGCGAGCGAGGAACAGGTTCGCGCCGAGCTCGCCAAGCAGGGCGGCAAGGCGGCCTCCGGAACCGCATACACGGTGCGTCAAATTATTTTCGCGATCCCCCACGCCACGACGGTCGCGACCTTGACGGAGCGCGCTCACGAGGCCGAGCAATTGCGCGCGCGGTTCACCGACTGCGAGAGCGGCCTTCCCCTTGCCCGCGCCATAAACGACGTGACGGTGCGCGATCCCTTGACCAAGACCGCGGTCGAAATCGGCGAAAGCCTCCGCCAATTGCTCGATAAGACGCCGGCTGGGCATCTCACGCCGCCGCAACGCTCAAGCGAGGGACTCGAGATGATCGCAGTCTGCGCCAAAGGCACGGCCAAGGACGATAGCGCGGCGCGGGCCGCGATCTCGCAAAAGATTTTAGCGGCGCATATCGCGGCCGACGGCGAACGCCGTCTCAAGGAAATGCGCGCGAGAGCCGTGATCGTGCAACGTTGACGGCGAGGTCTTGATGGCACGATCGCTGCCAGCAAACATTCTTCCCCTGGCTTTGACGCAGGGCGATCCTTCGGGCATCGGTCCCGAACTCACGTTGAAAGCCTGGCTCAGGACGCATGAAAATCCGGACGCGCCGCCTTTTCTAGCGGTTGCCAACCCGGATCGTCTCGCGGCAATCGCGCGGGGCTTGGACCTCAAGGTTCCCGTCAAGATCGTCGCCGGCGGCGAGGCCGCGCCGGTGTTTCGCCACGCATTGCCGGTGCATGCCTTGCAACATTCCGTTGCCGGAAAGCCGGGCACGCCGGACGTGAGGGATGCCGCCGGAACCATAACCTCGATTGAAACTTGCGTGCGCCTCATCCGCGCCGGCGAGGCTTCGGCCATCGTCACCAATCCGATCGCCAAGGAACTCTTCTATCGCGCAGACTTTTGCTATCCGGGCCATACCGAGTTTCTGGCCGAATTGGCGGAGCGCTATTTCGGCGAACGCGCGCGGCCGGTAATGCTGATTTGGTCGCCGCAATTCGCCGTCGTCCCGGCAACGATTCATGTTCCTCTCGCGCGCGTTCCGGCGCTATTGACGCGGGAACTCCTCGTCGAAACAGGTCTCGTTGCCGCGCGGGATCTCGCGTCGCGCTTTGGAATAAAAAAACCGCGCTTGGCGTTCGCCGGGCTCAACCCTCATGCCGGCGAAGGCGGGACCATGGGACGCGAGGAGATCGAGGTCATCGCGCCCGCTCTCGCTGATCTCGCGGCCGCGGGAGTGGCGGTGAGCGGACCCCATGCGGCGGATAGTCTGTTCCGTCCCGGCGTGCGTAAGAGCTATGACGCCGTCGTCGCCATGTACCACGATCAGGCATTGATTCCGGTCAAAACCGTCGCCTTCGAGCACGCCGTCAATGTGACCTTGGGCCTGCCCTTGATCCGCACCTCGCCGGATCACGGCACGGCCTTCGACATCGCCGGCAAGGGAATAGCCAATCCGGCGAGCCTCGTCGCCGCCTTGCGTCTCGCGGACAAGCTCGTGCGGCGCGCCAGCCAAGCTCGTGGGAAATGACCGCGAGGTCCGTTTTCCGTTACAACCCTAAAAATGCGAAAATCCTGGCCCCAACCCATCCCGTCGAGCCGGCTCGACGGCCTTCCGCCGCTTCGCGAAGTCGCCGCCGCACATGGGCTCTTGGCCAAAAAATCCTTGGGCCAAAATTTTCTTTTCGATCTCAATCTCACCGGCCGCATCGCCCGCGCCGCCGCGCCGCTGACCAATGCGACGATCGTCGAAATCGGCCCTGGCCCCGGCGGCCTCACGCGGTCGCTTCTTGCGGAAGGGGCGCGAAAAATCATCGCGGTCGAGCGCGACACGCGTTGCATTCCCGTACTTAGCGAGATCGCCAATAATTATCCGGGGCGGCTCGACGTCATCGAAGGCGACGCGCTGGAAACTGATTTTGCCGTGCTTACAGGGGGCGAAAGCCCCACGCGCGTTTGCGCCAACTTGCCTTATCGCATCGCCACCGCGCTTCTTGTGCGCTGGCTTCAAACCGAGCCATGGCCGCCCTGGTTCGACCGGCTCGTTTTGATGTTTCAACGCGAAGTGGCCGAGCGCATCGTCGCGGGCCCAGCGGAACGCGCCGCCTACGGGCGCCTCGCGGTTTTGTCCAATTGGCGCTGCGAGACCCGCATACTTTTCGATATTCCCGCCGCGGCCTTCACGCCACGACCCAAGGTCAGATCCTCTCTGGTCGAGCTCATGCCTCGAGCGGCGCCGTTCGCCTGCGACGCAAAACTGTTGTCGGAGGTGGCCCAAGCAGCCTTCGGACAAAGGCGCAAGATGCTGCGGCAATCGCTGAAATCGCTCGCGGGAAGCGATGCCGCCGGTTTACTCGCCCGCGCAGACATCGATCCAACATTGCGGGCGGAAGAGATCGGCATAGAGGGATTTGTCGCATTGGCGCGTGCGCTTAGTCCACCTTCTTGATTAAACGGCGCGCCGGCGAAACAAACGGCGCGCTGCTTAGTTTACGTAGTCGGCCTGACGAGCGCAGCATTGC
The DNA here is from genome assembly GCA_002890675.1 of Candidatus Methylaffinis lahnbergensis. Classification (GTDB taxonomy): domain Bacteria; phylum Pseudomonadota; class Alphaproteobacteria; order Rhizobiales; family Beijerinckiaceae; genus Methylocapsa; species Methylocapsa lahnbergensis. Next base: position 1,222 of record PEFW01000028.1, on the reverse strand, counting down.
TGTCAGGCGATCGTCATGGCAGGGAAGGGAAGAGGTGCGAAGTTTAAGGCAGGCCCATCGAAAATCGCCGGGCAGAAGAAAGCACCCGCCGGGGAGGATCGGCGGGCGCTTCTGACCGGCGAGAGGGCGCAAGAGCGGCCCCTGCCCTGTCGCAGCACCAAACCTTAGACGGCTACCGAGCTTTTAACTGTGGACTGTTAACTGTGACAGAACTTATGACGAAACTATGATTATTCCACGGTGACGTCAAGGGATCAGCGGATCTTATCCACAGGCGCGCATCGGCAAAATGAGCCCATCTATCAATCAGTAACCAGCCATTTACGCGGCGTATCGGAGGGAAGGGTATTGATAGAGGGGGCGGATTTTGGCCTTCGAAATCATCCTTGCTCGAGACGGCATGCATCCGACGGTATCGGCCTTCTGATGCTTCCACACCAACGCGTCGGGATTGCGATTTGGCGAATGGGGTGGACGATAAAACAGCCGTAGCGATCCTTTCACGCGTTCGCCAAAGGCTCGGGCTTTCTTCGCGGCATGCGCCGGTCCGCGATCGACGATGAGAAGGATCACGCCCCTCGCGCCAGCGATCAGCCGTTGCAAGAACGCTATGAACAAAGCGGCGTTGACGCCGCTCTTGTCCTTGATCATGAGCCGCATTTTTCCGCGCGACGGAGTCGCCGGCATCAGGCTCATGCCATGGCGAGAGCCGGTCGCTTGAACGATTGGCTTCTCGCCTTTCGCCACCCACGTGGGCCCGGCGTGATGATCGGAGCGGATGCGCGCGGCAGCGGCGAAAGTGATGCCGGCTTTCTCCGTCCGCGCCATCGCCTTGATTTGCGGCTATTCTGGTGCGCTCGCCGAACCATTCAGCCCCCCGCCGGACCAGAGATTCGTCCCGTTCTTGCGCGCGATACAATGGGGTCCCGACAAGCGATGCCGAGTTGCGCCAAAAGCCGCCTCACCGACGCCGCGCTCAGCCTTAGCTCCTACCCGGCCGCAAGAATCGTTTGAATCCCGCCGAACGAGCGGCCCGCAACGGCTATCCTCTGCTTGTCTCAGACCGTTCTCTAATCGGCATTTCAAAGTCAAGCATTCTGGAAACTGATGCCTTGGCCGGGGTCACGGTTCTCTCCGGGGTCGGCTTTAGGTCGCCCCATAATGGGTGTCAGGGGTGAAGCGCTGCAACGTGTGAACCGCCCTTTTCCCGGAAGGGATAATG
>PEFW01000027.1 GCA_002890675.1 Candidatus Methylaffinis lahnbergensis | reverse complement strand
ACAGCGATCGGGCGCGAGCCGCGAATCATTGCTGAAGCCGCAGCGAATCACGCCAGCCCTCATTTGCAAAGACCAACTGAGTCAGAGGTCAATGCCGCTGGTATTAATTGTGAACTGGTAGCAGCAATATTCATCGGCGGCCCCGCGACATGGTCATGCGTTGGTTTGGCTTTTCGTTCCGTGAACTATCGCGCCGGGTTCATGGCCGGCGGGCCGCCTTGCGCCGCCACTTGTTCCCAAGCCGGGGTAAGAGTTCAGGCGCGGCGGGCGGCGCCATGGGAGGCACCATAAGCCTCGTAGGTGCCGAAGCACGCGCCAAAAGCAAACGATAGGCCGCGATATAGGCGTCCGCCATCCTCTCTGCGGTAAAACGCCGTTCAAACTCGGCGCGAACCTTGCGTCGGTCCATGTGGGCGATCTGTCGCGCAGCTCCCGCCGCAGCATCGATGGAACCGACGATACGGCCGCTGACGCCGTCCGCAATGACTTCCGGTACGGACCCGTTGGGCCAAGCGATCACCGGCGTTCCAGCCGACATTGCTTCGATCATGACGAGCCCGAAAGGCTCCGGCCAGTCGATCGGAAACAAAAGCGCGCGCGCGTTGCCGAGAAATTCGCTCTTTTGGGTTTCGCCGATTTCGCCTATGAACTCGACGAGGGGATGGTCAAGAAGCGGTTCGATCTCGGTCTTGAAATACGCAATATCAACGGCATCCACCTTTGCCGCGAGCTTCAAGGGGATACCGGCTCGCTTGGCGATTTCTATCGCGCGGTCCGGGCGCTTTTCGGGCGAGATACGTCCGAGGAAAGCCAAATAGCCGCCGCCATCCGGGTTGAACGGGCAGACGCGCGATACGAGGCCGTGCGGGATCGTGGCGAGCCAATTGGCATTCGGTGGCATTGGACGGCGCTGCGCGTTTGAAATCGAAACCAGCGGCATCTCCGGATAGGCCTTATAGAGAGGCAAGGCATCGGGTAGATCGAGGCGTCCGTGCAGTGTCACGAGACATTTGTGGGCAAGATCGTGGAACAAGGCTTGCGGCAACAGGTCCACATGAAAATGGATGATGTCAAAATCATCGGCGCGGCGCCTTACCTCGCGCAGCATGGCGAGGGTGCTGCCCAGGTGGTCGCGAATCCCGGCAAGTCTTAGGCTTTGTGGCGCGCAGACGACAAGCTCCGCCGCTGTCTCGGACTCGGCACTGGCAAACAAAGCAACCCGGTGCCCTTGCTTACCAAGGTCTTCCGCCAACCAGGACACAACTCGCTCGATTCCGCCGTAGAGCTTCGGGGGCACCGCTTCCGCGAGAGGTGCGACGAGCGCGATGCGCATTTGCTATCCTTTACATCGTGAAGAGCTTCTGGTCTGGCAATGTGCTGAGCGCGCGAAGGTTCCCGACGTTTTCATCGCGCATATTATCTGATCTGGATCGAGTGGTACGGCTTTTACTCGATCTTCATTCCTGTCTATGTCTTCCTGCTGGTGCCCATGTTGCGGCGTTGCGCGGGGACACCATAAGCTTCATGGGCCGTGTCGCCGAGGTGCATTGGGGGTCGATGATCTCAGTGTTCTGCCATTCCCACGTGCCGGCGCTGCTCACGCTACAGATCCCCGGTTTCGAAGGGCGCAATCTCCTACTGATCGCGTTCCTGGTATTCGAGGTGCAGTCGAGCGACGTTTTGCAATATGTCTGGAGCAAGCTGCTCGGCCGCCGCAAGATCACGCCACGGCTCTCTCCGTCGAAGACGGTTAAGGGGTTTGTCGGCGGCGTGCTGAGCCGACGCTCCTCGGCATGGCCTTGTGGCAAATCACCCCGTTTTCCAGCCTCGGGGCGCCGTCGACGATGACAAATGCCGGCGTCTTCAGGCCACGTTTGATGAGATCGTCGAGGAGCGCCCGCCAGGCTGCCTCGCTTTCGCCGCCCATGTTCTTGACCGCCAGGTTGCCCTCGAAAATTGTTTCCCTCCACACGGTGTCCGAATCCAAAATTCCTTGTCGGTGGCCCAGCCTGGCGGGTCTTCGAGCGGCGCGCCGCGCGCGCTCGGATCGCCAAACATCTTCTCGTGCCAGCGGCAGAAGTCGCGAACTCGCGCGACAATTTGTACTTGGGTGCGGCATAGAGATTCCTTGAGCCTTCGGCTTTTCGCTCCTCGTCTTCGGGAGTCTCGCCACTCGGCCTCGGCCCTCTGTTAGCGCCTTAAAGCCAGTCATGCCAAAGACTTCGACAATTCCGCATTGTCTACACACGAATAGTGGCCTGCCCCCGGTTGCCTGTCCAAGTGATGTTTGCCTCGTCGAGGCGGGCGCGTCCAGCCATGGACAAGGTTCCACCTCAGCCTTCCGGCGTCCAGGCCTCGTAATCGCCGGTCGCCGGAGGCCGCGCATTGGCGGCCAAGGTCGAGCCCGGAGGGCGCCAGGCTTGCGGCGTGCCGGTCAAATTCGGCTGATGCGGCAATTCCCAAGTGCGCGGGGCGTACTCTTCTTGGGTTGGCGGAACATCAAACGTGTGATGAAGCCAGCCATACCAGCCCTGCGGGGTCATGGACCCGTCGCTCTCCCCGGCATAAATGACCCAGCGGCGCTCGAAACCGAGCGCCTTGTCGATTTTCCGGGTCCGGTAATAGCGGTTGCCGTATTCATCCTTGCCGACGAATTTGCCAAAGAGCAATGTGTGCAGCGCCGTATTTAGGGTCTGACCGTGCCACCAGGTAAAAATCCGAGCGAGCCATTTCATCGGTTTGATCTGCCTTCGATTTCAAACGGACTATCTTAACGACGAGCGACCCTTGTGTTTTTTTCTTTCCACACCATCGGCGGTTTGGGGTTTTTCAACCGCAACACCGCTACAAGCGTTGTTTTCATTGAGGTTTTCTCTTTTCCAATCCGCAACATTACCATGATATTGAAACGGCGCGCGCCAAGGCTACCTGCGAAGCTATCCCGTCGGCAGCGTTCGCGCATCTAGTGTGCGGTGAGCTTTCCGATCGCGATCCGCCGATGTGCTTTAGTGTTTCCTTGCCGTCGGTAACAGGGTTGTCGCTCATTTCAAGGCCTCGCAGAAAGGATGCCCTTCTTGGACACTTATCGAACTATGTGCCTTGCGCCGCAGCCTGATTTTAGGCGAGTCTTGGAAGACGTTCGGGCGATGCAGCTGGCCGCATAGGATTAAGGCGTGAACTCAGAAACGTGGCTTGGACAGCTTTACTGAGTCCGCTTGGGACCCCGTAAGCAGCCGTCGCTCGCGGCAGGCGCTACTCCCGAGAAGCGCCATGAGCGATCATCCTAAGCGATGTCACAGGCCGAGGTTCGGCGCGTTCAGGCTGAGCGGCAATGTCGCTGCGACGGCTCGAACAGAAGCCGAGGCGGTCAGGTGCCGATAGCGCGAGACCGTACGGGACTGTCGATCCTCACCACTCATATTCGGCGCCGACGCCAACCGCGGCGCCTCCCGTCGCGTCGACGGCTCCTTTCGCCTTCAACTGCTTGTAAATCGTAACGCTCATCCCGACTCCGGTCTGGGCGGGGGTTGCGCCCGTGTGCACGCCGAGGCTGACGCGGTCGCCGAGAAGTTTGTTCAGCGGATTGTTCGAATTGCTTGCAGCCCCGAGCCCTAGCGAGCGGCGGAGACCTTCCAATGCGTCATTGCCGCCAGAATAGATCGCCGCGGCCTGCGCGAGCGCCAGAGCCTGCGTCGGCGAGAGCTGACCCGACGGCGCGCCGAAGAGCAGCCGCGACAGGATTTCGTCTTGCGGCAGATCGGGGCTCGATCCGAAGATGAATTGCGGATCCGCCGGATTTCCCGTAATCGCGATGCTAACCGACGCGCCGCCGGCTTGCGTTGTCGCGAGAAAGTCGAGTTGCGGCGAGAGATCGCCCGCAAAGGTGAGATTGGCCCGCGTCAAATCGAGTTCTGACGTTAAAATGTTCAGCCGCCCCCGGACCAGATTGAAGGCCCCGACGGGTTTCGGCTGAGCCAATGTGCCAGTCAGATTCAGATTGCCGCCAAGCTGCGCGTCGAGGCCACGCCCGCGCACGCGAATCTGTCCCGGCACGGCAATCATCAGGTCGAGCGCAGCGTCGAACGCCGGCCCGCCTCTGCCCCTCCCGCTCTTGGCGGCGATCGCGAGCCGGGCTGCGGCAGTCGGCCCCGGATCGATATGGCGCGTCCCCGGCAGGGGCTGCAATGACCCCGGCAGGCGATCGGGGATCGCAATGTCAAGGGAATTGATATCGACCCCTCCGCCAATGCGCGGATAGCGTCCGAGCGGCCCGGAGATGTCGAGGTCGAGGCCGAGGACTGCCGTCGCCAACGCACTCTGCATGAGCTCGGCGTTCTGGCCCCAGATGCGAATGTCGCCTGGAAAGCCGCCTGCTGGATCGAGCCGGATCGAGCCGCTCGCCGTGATCGGCCCGCCATTGCGCGTTGTGGCGGAAGCGCTTTCGATCGTTGCTCTGTCGCCTTGCGCGATGAGACGGGCGCGAATGGCGTCAAGGCGAATGCCAAGGATTGCGTCCTGGAGCGAGCCATTCGAGAGCGTGATCGAGCCGTAGGCCTGCGGCTGCGGCGCCGTGCCGCCCAATCGCCCATCCACCGCGACCGAACCGGTGAGGCGCCGCCCGGCTTCGGACATCGACCGGTTGGCGAGGCCCGCATCGAGATTGCCCTTGATGGCGAGATCGAGCGCGCCCTCCGCTGCAAGCGGCGCGCTGCCGGAGATTTTCAACCTGCCCGCCTGCCCAGCCTCGAGCGTTGCCTCGAGCGTTGTCCGAGCCCCCTCGAACCGCCCGGTCGCATCGACATCGATCAGCGGCAGTCCAATAGGGGTTTGTGGCGCGGCCAGCTTGGCGATCTTGAAGCGATAGGCGCCCGCTGGAGCGGCAAGCGGTCCGGTAACCATCGCCTCCCCATCGATACTGCCGGAAAGGCCAAGATCCGGCGTGAGAATGTCGGCGGCCGACAATGGAACCGCGCGGGCGATCGCCTTGAGATCGAGCTTCGAGCCGGCGCGCCCCTCGATCGTCAGCCGGCCGCCGCTAAGGCTCAGCGAGAGATTGCGCAGATCCGCACTGCCATCTTTGATGACGATGGTCGCGGGCCCGGCGAGGCCCATCCTGCTGCGGCCGCGCGTGGCGTCCAATTTCGTAATCTCGATGCGGATCGGATCGGCTGGAACGACTCTCGCGCGAGCATCGAGGTTAAGGCCGCGCGCGGTGGCCGTCAGCGTGATGTCGCTCGCGTCGACCCCGCCTTTCGCATTGAGCCGGGCGCGCGCGACCGTCTCGCCGCCGATGCGCGCCTCATCGACCGCGAGCGAGCCGGCAATCACGGGGCGGCGATAGACGTCGGTCAAGGCGAGGTCAGCGGCGAGCTTATCGAGGCTGCCACCAAAGGCCTCGATCCGCTGCCCATTGGCCTTGATGGCGGCGTCCTGCCGCGCATCGGCATGCGTCAGGGTCACGTCAGCGCCGATGCCGCCGGAGAGCTTTTGCAGCACCAGAGGCGAAAGATCGTCGAGATCGCGCGCGTGAAGTGCGAACTGGCCGGCTGCGAAATTGGCGGCGTCGAGCGCAACCCCGCCTTGCGCCGAAACCGAGCCGACGCTCACGTCCACTCCATCGAGAACGGCGCCGCCGGCCGCCGGCCGCGCGATATGGAGGGAACCTCGCGCCGGCTTGTGGTCGATTTCGCCGTCGAGACTGACGTGGGCGTCGAGCGCGCCTCTGAGATCCGTGGCGTCGGCTTGCACATCGAGACGCGGAACGGGGCGCCCGAGCAAGGCGGCATCGCGGATCGAGATCTTCGCCGTCGCATCGGGCAGCGAGAGCGTGCCCGTCACATGCGTCGCGATCTCGCCGCGTCCCGTCGCGCGCTTGTCGGCTTTCGACAGCTCGGGAATCGTCATCAGAGCGGAGAGGTCGGTAAGTTTAGGCGTCGCTGCGCCGTCGATGCGGACGCCCGCGTTCGGTCCAGTTATACGCAGATCGGTAAACCCGAATCCCCCATCCGCGTCGAGTCTCGCGCCCCCGGCTAGCGTGAGCTTACCGCCATAGAGGCCATCGATCGGCGCGACGCCGGTCGCAAATCGATTGGCGAGGGCGTCGATCCTTGCCGTGAAGCGGTTGGAGCGCGGCGTGCCTTCGATGTCGGCTTTCAGCGTCGCCTCGCCTTTGAGCGCGAGACCCGCGACCGCGCCGAAGTGCGCAAGATCGGGCGCAGCGACATCGAGGCGCCCTTTCAATTCTGCGCCGCCGGCGTGCCCCTTGAACCCGGCCAACAGGGTCTGCGACTTGATCTCCAGAGTCTGAATATCAACGAGGCCCTTGATCGTGCTGGCGCCACGCATCGCAAAACTCGCCTCGCTCCCGACCGCCTGCGCCAGAGCTGGATTTGCGAGCGAGAGGCCCCTCACCTTGGCGTCGGCGGCAAGCTGCAGAAGGGTCGACGCATTGGCGATCGACCCGGTCGGCGCGGCCTTGAAGCTGGCATCGAGATGGCTGAGCGAAGCGGAAGGGAGGCGGGCATCCTCGACTTCGAGAGTCGAATCAATCGTCGGAGAATCTAGGGCGCCTGTGACGTGAGCATCAAAGGCTAGGCGCCGGATCTCGGCTTCCTTGAGAGCCGTGCGGCTCTCGGCGTTCGGCACATTTTTGGCCGACATTCTGATGTCGGCAATCTGCGCGGCGGAAAGACCGCCCGTGACAGCGAGGCGCGTAGCAGCAGCAGTGAGTTCCACCCCTGGAATCGCGACGGCGCTGTCGTCGCCGAAGAAGACATTGCCGGAGAGCCTCGTCGTTCCGGCAAAGACCGGGGCGGCCATTTGCGGCAGCAATCCTGATACCTCGGCGGCCAGATCGAGGCCGAGCCTGCGGCCGGCGCCCTCGCGATTGAGGGAGGCGTCGCCCCTCGCCCCGACGCCCTGGCCGGCGTCAAAGGCGAGCTTGGCGTTGAAGGCGTCGAGCGCGCCGCTGCCAATGATGCTGAGCTTCACGGGAGGGCGGTCTGGAATATTGGCGAGATGCGAGAGAATGCCGCCCGCCGGCTCGTCGAGGTTGACGCTGAGGGCGAGGCGTTGACTGTCGGGCACGAGATTGAGCCGCACGTTGAGCGCCGCCGGACGGTCGAGCCGTTGCGCATCGAGAAAGAGCTGAAGCCCCTCCGCGGGCGGCCCTAACGTGGCGTTTCCGCCCGTCGAAAAGCTCGACGCAACGCCTAGGACCGGTTGGCCGCAGTCGACGCGCGCGAGCGAGAATTGCCTGACGTCGACCCGCAAAGGCAGCTCAGGCAGAAGAGGCTGCTCCTCGCCCGAGACCGGCGCATCCGCGGGGATCGGCTTGCGCGCGACGTTCATCTGGTCGATGTCGAGCTTGTCGATCTCGAGCCGGCGCTGCAGCAGCGCCAGCCGCCGCCAGACGATGCGGATCCGATTGACGGTCAGCCAGACGCCGTCCCGATCGGAGACCTTGAGGTCGCGGACCGTCGCGTCGGACGAGAGGGCGCCGTCGATGCCACCGATCGAAATCTTAGTTGCCGGCGTCGAGAGCGCCCGCGAGAGCACGGCCGCCAATACGCCTTTTTCCTCAGCGCCTTTGTCGGCTCGCTGCCATTCTCGGGCGGCGACGAAAAACCCGAGTCCGAGAAGGGCCAAGAGGGCTGTGGCGAGCGCCAACGCGCGGGGCGGGGAGATGCGGAAGCTGGCCATCAGAACGGTTGTCCAATGCTGACGTAGAGGACGACCGGATAGTCGCCCCGCCGCGGGTCGAGCGGGCGGGCGACGTCGACCCTGATCGGCCCGATTGGCGTATAGTAGAGCAGCCCGACTCCCGCCGACATCCGCGTGTCGCCGCCACCCGAGAACGGCAGCGAGCCGAAAAAGGCGCCGCCAACATCGAAGAAAGGCGCGACGCCGATATTGTCCATCACCTTGATGCGCGCCTCCAGCGTCGCATTGAAGCCGCTGAGCCCGCCGATCGTAAAGCCGAGCTGGGTCGCCGGGCCGACGGTCTGATAGCGATAGCCGCGGATCGTGGCGAGGCCGCCTTCATAGAACCGGTAATTTGCTGGGACGTTCGCGAGGCCGCCGGTCTCGCCGAAGATCGAGCCGAAGCCCGCGCGGCCGGCGAGAGTATAATTGGCGTCGTCGTCCACGGCATAATAGGCCGAGCCCGTCACGCTTGCCTTGGTAAATCCCGCGGAGCCGAAGAGAGAGGGGTAGGGCGTCGCTGCTGCCGTCACGCGGACGCCGCGGCTGGGGTCAAGCAGCTTGTCGGTCTCGTCATAGCGAATCGACAGTGGAACGCCGAGGAGCTGATAATTGACCCGGCCAAGGGCATCCGTCGCCTCCCCCTTCTCGAATTTGAGGCCGGCCTGCATGGCCAGCGTCTCGTCGACCCTGTAGCGCAGGGCAGCCGTGCCGCCGGCCAATTGATCGGCGTAGCCGCCAAAACTGCCGCCGCCCGAGCGGTTTTTCTCGGCAATTGCGTCGAGCAGAAAGTCAACGCGCGATCCATAGAGGGCAGGCTTTACGAACCCGAGCGTGACACGACCACCTAGACCTGCATTGTTGAAAGTCTGGGCGCCGCTGAAGCTGTTGGCGATAATGCCGAAGATAGGCGGCGCGTAGAAAACATCGCCTTCGAGGCGCAGGCTCTCGGCGCCACCGAACAGATTGCGGTTTTCGTAATAGACGCTGCCAGTCGGACCATCCACGGTCGAATAACCGGCGGTGAAGCCGACCAAATTGCGCGCGCGGTCGCCGACCTCGACGAAGATCGGCAGATTTCCGTTCGGGTCCAGCGTGTCGCCCTCGCGGATGCGAATCGAGCCGACAGCCGGGATCGAGCTGACCGATTTGCGCGTATCGGCGAGTGCCTTCGGCGTATAAGGTTGACCCGGCTGAAGGTAGATGAATGAGCGGACGATCGAAGGATCAAAACCGTTGGGGCCATTGATCGAAACCTCGCCGAAACCGGCTTTCGGACCAGGGTCGACGGAAAAAGTCACATCCATCGTCAGGAGCGCGTGGTTGATCGTCGGGCGCGGCAGCGGCGCCTTGACTAGCGGGTGCGACTGGGCCCGAAAATAGTCGATGAGCCGCGCATTGGCCGCGCGTAGATCGGCGGCCTTGGCCGGATCTCCCGGCTGTAGCTTGAGCACGTAAAACGGGAGAATCTCCGGCGGAAAGGGCTCATGCGTCGAAGCATCGATAACCGCGATGTTGCGTAGCCTGAACAGCGGCCCCGTATCCACCGTGATCGTTACGGGGACAACGGCACGGTTCTGATAAGCGTTGGCCGCACGGGCGACGGGCTCTCCTTCGGTCTGTCCAAGCTCCAGCTGAGCTGCGCCGACTGAGACAAAGATCCGCGTATCGTAATAGCCGGAGCCCCAAAGCGCATCGAGCATGGGCGCAAAATCTGCCGTAAGCCGCTGCGCCAGAGCCTCTCCATCCGACGGCGGATCTTGCCTCAATTTGTAAAAGTTCGAACTATCCTGCAGCGCGTCTTTGACGTCATCATCGCCGTGAACCATGAACTCGACCCTGTAGGGCAGCGTCGATGGGGTCGGGTTCGGCGGCTCATCCGAGCCGAAAAGCCCGAAGAAATCGAATGCCGAAGCGCCCACCGGAGCCAAAATCAGCCCCGTTGCGAGGATGCACGTCAAAACAAGGCCGAAAATGGAACGGCTTTGGTACCACCTTTTGACGCAACGCATTCAACTCTCATCGCCCAACCCGGTCTACCGCCGACGGACCTCGCTCTAACCCCAAACCAACGCGACGGAAGGCTCAAACCTTTCATGTGTGGGCAAATTATGAATTTAAAGTGTCGGCATTGACGCAATGCCGCAATATAATCTTTTGCTTGTCCGCTCGACCGTGACCTTCTGTTGGCCCTTGGCGCGGTGACGATTGAGCGCATCGAGCAGCACGGCGTACGTCCGGGAGAGCTTGTTGGCTTGGCTCAAGTTCTCGCGTCCCCTCAAACGTCTGCTCGCCAAATCTTTTTTCACTGTCCAGTTGGAACTTCCCCGGATCCGAAGAGTTGCGACGCATTCAACGACTAAAAACGGAGGCTCCCATGGTGGCCAAGACCGTGCTCGTTGTCGAAGACGATCCGTCCACTCGCATAGTTGCGGAGGAAATGTTCCTAGCTGCCGGCTTTGAAGTCGAAAGCGCGCAGAGAGCAGATCACGCTCTCGATATCGTCGCACAACGCTCCGAACAAACTGCCTTTCTGTTCACCGATGTCCAAACTCCCGGCCCGATTGACGGGATCGATCTTGCAAGGATGGTGAAAACATACTGGCCCCATATCGAAATCCTGGTCACATCGGCCAGACCTGCTTCGAACATCGTTCTCCCCGATGGAGTGCGGTTTACTCCAAAGCCGTGGTCGCACAAGGACGTTCTTGAGCTGGCAAGAGCAGCCGTCGCCGAACAGTAACGAAAGGCGGCACTGTTGCATTGGCGAGCCTGAGGCTCAATTTGGGCTCTATTGCATTGGCGAGGATGGGGCACAATTTGCCCCTCCTGTCTCGCCGTCTCAAGCGGTCGATTCAAGCAATCGCGCCAAGGCGCGGGTTTCCGCTCTCGACACTTCCAGATGGCCTGGCGCGACGTACCCTGGCCGTTTGATTGCGACGTCGCCGGCGTTCGAGTTGGCGGCGAACGTTGTGAAGCAAGCGTCAACGTTCCTCGGGCGGCTTTAGGTATCGGAATTGGTTGAGCAGCAAGAGGTCGTAGGCGATCTTGAGGCCGCCGCAGACAATCAGCGGAGATGCCGGCCACGATAAAGAAAAAAGTGCGCCGGCGATCGCCGGGCTCAATGAGGCGGCGAGGCTGCGCGGGACCGAGGTGAAGCTTGCAGCGGCCGTGCGCTCTGCCTCAGTCACGACCGCCATCACATAGGAGGAGCGCGTCGGCACATCCATCTGCGACAACGCCGCCCGCACGAGCAACAAGCCGAGCGCCATGGTAAGCGATGGCGCGAAAGCCGCGAGGATAAGGCACAGGCTCGAGGGGATGTGTGTGAAGACCATGGTATTGACGAGCCCGAACCGGCTCGAAAGCGATGCTGCGACGGGAAAAGAGAAAGCGGAAAGGACCCCCGACCAGAAGAAGAAGAGGCTCGCAGCCGAAAGCGACAGATCGAATCGTTCGAATAACCAGAGAGCCAAAAGCGACTGGACGACAAATCCACCCGCGAAAGCGTCGAGACTGAACAGCGCAGCGAGTTTGTACACGATCGTTCGAGATGGGCCGAGCGCTTGCGCCAGATCATGTTGCGTTGGCGGCATCCGGCCGGGGATGCGCGCGTAGAGTAAGCCTCCGACGAGGCCCAACAGCGCATAGATCCAGAACATCGCCTTGATGCCGGAGAGTTCCGACCAATCCGGTCGCGTGAATAATTCGGGCATGGCGGCCGCCAGAGCGCCACCAGCCGCGGCGAGCCCGCCGACGAGACCATAGCGCGCGAAAGCCTTGGTTCGCTCGGCATCGGCCGTCTCGCGCGTCAGCACGGCATGTTCGACGGGCACAAAGGAGCTGGCGCTGCCGCCGGATGGATTGACTGATCCAACGAACGCCACGACGAGCAACAGGGCATAGGAGTCGACGATCGATAACGCGACGCCGGTCGCCGTCATCAGTCCCGCGCTGGAAATCAGCAACAGTCGATGGTCGTAACGAACGCCAAGGAAACCGACAGCCAAAGTGAGCAGCGCCGAGCCGAACAGAGCGGTGCCCGCTAATCCGCCGACCTCGAGAGGCGAGAAGCCAAGCGCCATGAGATAGACTGGCAACAGCACGGCCACGAAGCCGTCACCGAAATCACGCAGGCCACGCGCCCCGAGTAATAGCCGGAGAGGGTTGCTCATTATCGAGCCGGTCAACGCACAGCAGATGAAGCGTCGTCGATCCGGCCGCACCTGAGAAATATGATCCGGGCGCGGAGCGCCTCTGCTTCATCACGCTTGTGGGTCACGTAGACCAGGGTAAACCCCAAGTCGCCATGCAATCGTACAATTTCTTTGCGTAGCTGCACGTTCGACGCATCGTCGAGATTCGACAGCGGCTCGTCCATCAGCACGATGCCAGGCGCCACGGCCAGGGTCCGCGCAAGCGCCACACGTTGCTGCTGCCCTCCTGACAACTCCCCAGACTTGGTGCTCAGATAATCATCGAGTCCCACGAGATCGACCATCTCCTTCACGCGCTGTCTGCGCTGTTTTTTCGGGATTCGCTTCGCCCTGAGGCCGAATTCGATATTCTCGCGAACCGTCATGTGAGGCCAGAGCGCGAGGTCCTGAAAGACCATGCCCACCCCGCGTTGCTGCGGCTCACGAAGATTTTTCTTAGCGGTGGCGACGAGCTCATCGTTAACCAGAATTTCTCCCGCATCGGGGATGACGAGGCCCGCAATTAAATGCAATACCGTGGATTTGCCGCAGCCCGAGGGACCAAACAAAACGACCCTCTCTTTTGCCTCTATCTTCAAGGACAGCGTGGCGATGACCCTCCGCCCATGGTACTCCTTACATACGGATCGAAACTCGATCATGCTCATGGTGGTCGCCCAGCGCGCGTTTGCCATAGAGCCCCCACGAAGAACGGCAGCAGCGTGACTGCGATCAAGATGACGCATAGCGCGGCAATCAGGCTGGGCGCGCCGTTGGCCATTAATGTCAAGATACGGACCGGCAGAGTGTCAAAGCCAGGCGGATAAACCACCAAGGTGATTCCGAGGTCACGCAAGCAAAATATATAGGCGATAATCCAAGCGCCGATCAGGCCGCGCTTTGCCAATGGCGCCACGATGTGTCGCAAGGTCATGAACCAACTTGCGCCGCAAAGCTGCGCGGCCTGCTCCAAGGAAGGCGGAATACGTTGCAAAGTTGCAGCCGTCATCCGCGTGGGAAGAACGGCATACTGAGCCAGGTAGCCCAGAATGATGATCGCGGGGGTGGCGTAGATCGCGTTGGTGATCGGCCTGTTCCATAGGCTGATGAGCCCGATGCCGATGACGGTTCCAGGCAAGGTAAACAGAAACAGCGCCAACGCATCGATACTTCGCCACAAAGGCAGCGTCCGATTATGAATGAGGTAGCCGCAGAAAAAGCCGAGCAGGGTCAATAAAGTCGCCCCAATCGCCGCAAAAACAACGCTGCGCAAAATGCTGTCGCTGGCCCGCGAAAATGCGTCCGCAAAAGCGCTCAGCGATGCAGACTGGACGATGAGCTCGGCAATGGGCAGCGCCACCATGACCAAAGTCCACACCAAAGCGAGTCCAAACAGCGGAAAGCGCCAACGCCCGAGTTCTATCGGCGCGTTCCGCCTGCCAATCGTTGCCGCGCTGAGCTCCAAGGCGGAGGTGTGCAGCAAGCGAATTTCCAACACCAAAATCACTGCCGTGATGATCAGCATCGGGATTGCCGCTGCTGTCGCCGCGCTGAAGTCATAGAACGCAGCGAATTGGGTCAGGATCTCGACTGGGTACACCGGGTAACGCAGAAAGGTGGGAACGCCGACTTCTCCAAGTGTGAGAAGAAAAACCAACACAGCTGCAAACAGTATCGCCCGAGCGATCAATGGCAGAGTGATGCCCCATAGCACGCTAGGCCAACGACTCATCAATAGACCCGCTTGTTCCAATCGCGGATTCACTGTGCCTAAATATGCGATGGTCAGCAGCATGACGACGGGCATGAATGCAGTCGATAGCGCTCCTATGCAGCCGTAGAAGCCAAAGAACGCCGACGATAGGAATTCGGACGTCGTGGGCGCCAAAAAACGCCCAATCCATCCGGTTGACCCTAACACCGCGAACCACGCGACTGCGATGACATAAGGGGGCAACAGCAACGGCAATGTGACTAACATCGTAAAGGCGCCGCGCAATGGAAGATCGGTCTTGCCTAGCAGCACGCCTAGAGGCGTCCCCACCATCATGGCTAGAAGGGTGACAGACAAAGACAACAGGACGCTCCGTCCCATCAACGGCGCCAGTTGTTTGCTCGAAGCCAGGAGAGCTTGATATGTTGTCAGGCTAAATTCGCCCGCTACATAAAAAGTACTGGCAACGATCATGAGGACCGGCATCAATCCAATCACAGTAAGTGCTAGCGCGCCGGCTGCCAGCGTCACGCGTTTCTCCATGGCTTAAGACTCGGCCCAGCTTTTCAAAAATGACTGGATCGCCTGTAGTTTTGTTGCGATCGCCGCATAATCCACTGTCATGATCTTGATCGATTCAATGGGCTGCAGCCCTGGCGGCGTGGCGACATCAGGGTGGAGCGGAATCTGAGCCGCATCGGAAAATGCGAGCTTTCTCTCGGTTTCTTTGGAGAGCAAATAGTCGATAAGCTTCTTGCCCGCGTCTTGATGCGGAGAACCTGCGATCAGCACGGCGGCATTTGGTACTATCAGGCTGCCTATCTCATCTGCGCCCTGATCTGGATAAATCATCGTCACCGGCTCGTGCTGCTTCATCCGGTTCACGACGTCGTCGCTGTCGACCAGGCTGAAGGCGAATTGACCGCGCGCCACCAGGTCGGCGCTGTCGCCATTGCTAGGGGATAACTTGACGCCATTCTCGTGCAGGCCCTGCATGAATGCGCGTGCGCGGTCATCGCCCAAAAGAACAAAGAGCGCTGCGATCTGATCTGTTGTCGTGCCGAAAAGCGGATTTGCTATCACCGTCCTGCCGCGCCAACGCGGGTCGGCGTACGAGAACACAGAAGTCGGTTTCGGATTTTCATCTTTGTGCACGATGAGCACGCGCGCCCTCGCCGCAAAACCGGTCCAGTACCCCTGAGGATCGCGAAACCTGGCTGGGATCCCGTCGGCGTTCAGCGAGAGGTAAGGGGCGGCAATGTGCTGTTGTCGCAAAACCTCGGCCCGTATCGGTTCGTTGGCCCAGTAGACGTCAGCTTGCGGATTGTTTTTCTCGGCCATGAGCCGGTTCATTGCCCCAGTGCTTTTCGTTTCCTCCGTGTCGTAAACCGCTCGTACCCTTATCCCTGTCTCCTTCTCGAAGTCTCTGAGAATGGGTTCCGAAAAGACTTCGTCATGGCTGACGTATACGACGACGCTTTGTGTCTCGCTCGGGACATGGAAGCGCCACCAAGCGGCGGCCGCGACGCCAGCGAGCACGAGCAGAACTACCCATAAATTCTTTTTCACGCGCAGCCTCCTTGGGTCGATGTCCGCGAGGAGAGACTCCTTATTTCGCTCTAACGAGGCGCCCTGATCGATCAGCCTCGATCTATTGGACGGACAACCAAATCATCGAAAGCAGTGATCGAGTCGGCCTTCGTCCAAAGCCCAATCCGTCCCGACGTAAACCGGCTGTCGTGATGATCGATGAGAAGCTGATCATTCAGCCAGCCCTTAATGTGATCACCCTCGGCAGTGACGCGCAGCTTGTGCCACTGGCCAAGCGCCGGAGCCTTCATGCGCACTCCGGTGATCTGACGGCGGCCGCGGTCGTAATAGTACAAATTGAAGTTGTCCTCTAACGCATTGGCTCGGATCACGTAGTAGCGACCATCGGAAAATCGGAAGACGATGCCGCCGGAGGCGTCCTCGCTTCCCGAGATGGGTTTGAACCGCACTGAGACATCGACGTCGGTATAAGGTCCGCCGGGCGCGACGATCACGTTGAAAGCATTGTTAGTGGCATGCTGAACCAGCGCCCGGCCACCCTGTGAAGCGCTCGGGACCTCCTCGATGGCCCATTTTCCAGTCACCGTCTCCCAACCCTCAATTGGCCGGGTGAAGTCAAAGCTAACCCCGGACTCGGCAGCCCAAGGACGTCGTTCTCCGAATGCCATGGATCCCCCTAAAGCCGCAGCAGCGGTTATGGTTTCTCGCCGCGATAGAGTCGTCATCGTTCCTCTCCTGTGTTCCTCAGCTGAGATTCCCAAAAGCCAAAAGGGCGCAAGCTTGCAGACCGCGCGCCTCACTCTCGCGCGAGTTCGATCTTGTCGAGCGCGGCCCTCAATCTGGTGGCCAGTTTTGCTACCTCGTCATTCGCCCAGAAGTGCATGAAGAACAGACGCGGCGTGTCGTTGAGCATGTGATTGTGCAAGGCCGTGACCTCGATGCCGTTGTCGCGCAAAACCCGGAGCACCGGATTAACTTCATTGGCGGTCAAGACGAAATCCCCGGCGATCGCGGCCTTGCCGTTGCGTGTCGGCTGGAAGTTGATCGCCTCGGCCGAACCCATGGCCTCCGGCACGGCCATGCCGGCATCGGTCACCGTTCCGGCGCGTTTCAGGCTCACCTGGTAGACGCCGCCGTTCACCTTGCCTTTGGCGCCGAGCGTCCGGTCGATCAACGCCGTGTCGAGTTCAATTTGGGAGTGCTGCGCGCCGCTCGATGCCGTCGGGGGCGTCTTGCTCAAGACCAAGGCGTCGTGCAGGGCGGCGGCGAGCTTGGCCGGGTCGCCAAATCCGCGCACATGCATATAGAAGGTAGCGGGTGCCGTGCGCAGAAGATGGTTGTGCAACGCCGTGATCTCGATCCCTTCGTCTGCCAGTTTCTGCATGACAGGGCTCACCTCATCGGCGGTGAGGACGAGATCGCCCATGACCAGCGCCTGATCCCCCTCGGATCGAAAGGCGAGCCAAGAGCCGAGCGCCAGCGCCGGCTTCACCTCCAAGCCATCGAGCACGATCTTGAGATCGGTGCGCGGAAGGACAATGCTGTAGACACCGCCGGGCATCTCCGAACCGGATTTGCCGAGGAATCACCTTCAACCGCAAGGGCCGAGGTGGACAGTCCAGCAGCGAGCACCAGACTCAGCAGCCGAGTGATCGAGGAAATCATAGCTGCATCTCCGGATTAGGGTTTTCTCCACCCTCGCGGGATCTGCGCCAGCCACCCCTACAAACCCGCAAACCTGATTCAAGCGGCTGCAGCATCAACCGTTTGCCGATCAGGCGCGCCAAATGGCGTGGCAACGAGGCGCCGATCGAGAATTTCTCGTCGGCGCGGCAGTCGACAAGACTCAGGCTCTTAAAGAACCGGCTTCGTCGCGCAAGTTTGTCGGGAAAAATGGAGGTGTATAAGGGCATGCTGCGTCCCTGGCTCGAAAAGCCTGACGCGATGCTTGGGCATGCCGCCTAGTGGGGAGATCGCTAACCCCATGCGCCAAATAAACCACCCTCAACGCACCATGTCAATGGCTTCAAAAGCCGAAGCGTAGGCTCCATTCCGCTGGATGGATGCACGCGGGTAGTCTCGTGCGGCGATCCTTACACCCCCGTGCTAACGGTACTGGGTTTGTGGCCGCGCTTACGACTTCCGGTAAGGGTCGATACTGTTGAAAAACTCGATTTTTAGCCGCGATCACAATTCTTAAGGCAGCAGGAGGGCTTTAAGAAGAAAGCGCCAAGGGTTCCGGCTGAAAGGCTAACTTTTCTGTGTGTGGCCACCGTAGCGAATTGGTGATGGCAACGCGTGGCGCTAAGTGCCCTTCATGATCAAAGTCCGTTTTTCTGACTTCGCTCATTTTCTGAGTTTTTCAACAGTACAAACCGAGACGAACCACCACGTCAGCCGTACATCGGCTCATTTACAGACATTTGTTGGCGGGTACATGAGCGGGCCACGGCCTTCGGTTGGCGTCATGGGGCAGTTATTCCACAAGAAGTGTTTAGGTATCACTTGACGTGCGAGCTCGAATCAGATGTACAGTCATGCGCAAATAGGAAACCGGAGACACCGGCATGTCAGGGGAGAGGTTCGGCACATTCGTTCGTCGGGAGCGTGAGGCGAAGGGAATTGGATTGAGGGAGATGGCCAAAATGATCGGCGTGAGTCCGACCTACCTGTCGAAGGTCGAGCGAGATGAGTTTTCACCTCCGGTCGAGGATAAGGTTAAGGCAATTGCCAAGATTATCAATTGCGACCCCGACGAACTTCTGGCTCGGGCAGGTCGAGTTTCCTCTGATATTTCGGACATCATCAAGCGCCACCCGGCGGAACTGGCGGCGCTGCTGCGCACCACCAGGAGCTTTACAGTCAAGGATATCGCCCAGTTAGCCCAGCAGGCTCAGCGGGCGAAGGACAAGTGACTGCCTGATCTGGCGGCAATAATTTCTAACGATGCAGATGCGGATGAAAGATCGATGAGCAAACCCGTTCCCTACCTTTCCGGCGAGACGATTGAGCGCGATGCGGCGGCACTGCTGGCCGAATTCGCGCAGGCTAGAGGCGTCATCATCGCCCCGCCGATCCCCATCGAAGACATCGTCGAGAAGCACCTCAAGCTCGGTATCGAGTTCGACGATACCCACCGTCGGTTCGGTGTGCCCCGCGAGAGCGGGCAGGAGCCAGACATTCTCGGTGCAATGTTTTTCGAAGCCAAACGGATAGTCATCGATGAAAGCCTCGACCCGGAGGAGAACCCGGCGAAGGAAGGCCGCTATCGTTTCACGCTCGCCCACGAGGGCGGCGGGCATTGGCGCCTCCATCGCCACCTGTTCGCTAAGGACCCGACGCAGGCCGCGTTGTTCGGCGGGTCGGCGGCTCCGTCCATCGTCTGCCGGTCGAGCCAGGCCAAGGAGCGGGTGGAGTGGCAGGCGGATTTCTACGCCGCATGCCTATTGATGCCGCGCAAGTTGATTTTCGAGACTTGGTTTTCGACGGGCTCCGTCATGGCCACTTCCGGTGCGCTATTTCGAGCACCATCGTCAAGAGCAACCGGCGTGAAATTCTGATTGAGGCTGGCAAGTCCCACAAGTTCACCGTTCCGGAAGACGAACTGCCGCGCTGACGCGGCGCCGGCAGTGGCGATCCCTGCGATGGGGACGCTCAAAATGCAAATGCTGAGACGATCCAGCGTCATCGGTGGGAATCCGAGGCCGGAGATCAGGGGCACGGACCGGCGAGAAGCCGACCGTGAGATCTTCGGTGACGCAAGACAACGCCGCAAACGACAATCTGATCGACCGGACGCGCCAAGTCTGGCAACCGCGCCTGGGGCGTGACCTCACCTATGAGGACGCCCGGCAGATCATGCACAACGTCACGGGATTATTTGGAATCCTCGCCGAGTGGTCGCGGGCCGAAAAGCTCGCCGCCGCCAATGATGCCGCCACGCCGAACAACGGCGAGGTACGCCATGAAAGCTGAAACCATCGCCAAGGCCCTCGGCGGGCGAAAGGCGGGCGGCGGCTGGATGGCGCGGTGCCCGGCACATGACGATCGCGAGCCGAGCCTGTCGATCCGCGACGCCGACAACGGCAAGGTGCTGGTCCGCTGCCATGCAGGCTGCGATCAGCGCGATGTGATCGCCGCCCTTCGCTCGCGCGGCGCATGGGAAACCGCAGGCCGACAAGAAGGCCGATTTCCGCGCAAGGTTCGTCGTCGGCTTCCCAATGAACCCGATCCCGACGCCCTGAAGCGCACTGAAGCGGCACTCGCCGTCTGGCAAGCATCTCAACCCCCCGAGGGGACGCCGGTCGAAACCTATCTGCGTTCACGCGGGCTGCTTCTCTCGCTGCCGCCTGCCTTCCGCTTTCATGCCACATTGAAGCACCCTTCTGGCGGCGTCTGGCCCGCATTGGTGGTGCTCGTAACGCGCGGCACTGATGCGGAACCGATCGCCATTCACCGCACGTTCCTCGCCCGCGACGGCGTCGGCAAGGCGCCGGTCGATCCCGCGAAGATGATGCTCGGGCCGTGTCGCGGCGGCGTGGTGCGCCTCGCCGAACCGGGCGAAGTGCTGATGGTCGGCGAAGGCATCGAGACGTGCCTCACGGCCATGCAGGCAACCGGACATGCGGCATGGGCCGCGCTTTCGACATCCGGGCTGCGCACGCTCGATCTGCCCGACGCAGTGCGCGACGTGATCGTGCTCGCCGATGGCGACGATTCCGGCGAGGCGGCGGCTCAAGTCTGCGCCTGGCGCTGGAAGCGGCAGGGCCGCCGCGCGCGCGTCGCCCGCTCGCCGCAGGGGATGGATTTCAACGACCTGCTGATGGTCCATGCACCTTCCATCGGGGAGAACGCCCGATGAGCTCGGACCATCCCCTCGAACCACTAAACCCGATCGCCGACGCCATTGATGCTGCCGAGGACATCCGCGATCCGCTGGATGGGCTGGCCGAGAAAACCGCCGCCGATCCGGGGGCGCCCTTTAGCCTAGGGGCGCTGGAAGGACTCGCCGGGCTAAAGAAGGAGGACCGCGCCGCGTTCGAGGCGTTGCGCGCGCAACTGAAAAAGGCAGGGTGCCGGGTAACGGCGCTCGATGACGCCATCGCCGAGGAGATCGGCGACATAGGTCGACGCGGCCCGACGCAAGCCGACATCCTGATCGAGCTGGCGCAATCGGCCGAACTGTTCCACACCCCGGATGGGACCGGCTTCGCAGACCTCGACATCAACAACCACCGTGAGACATGGCCGATCCGCGCCAAGGGCTTTCGCCGGTGGTTGGCGCGCCGCTTCTTCGAGGCGACGCAAGGCGCGCCGAGTTCGGAAGCGCTGCAATCGGCGCTGAACGTTATCGAGGCGAAGGCGCATTTCGATGCGCCGGAACGCATTGTTTATATTCGTGTGGGCGGGCTTGACGGAAAACTTTATCTCGACCTCGGCGACGAGAAATGGCGGGCGGTTGAGATCGACGCTCAGGGCTGGCGGGTAATCGACAACCCGCCGGTGCGGTTTCGCCGCGCCGCCGGCATGAAGCCGCTGCCGATCCCGCTTAAGGGCGGATCGGTCGAGACGCTGCGATCATTCCTCAACGTGCAGTCCGACGCCGACTTCGTGCTGGTGGTCGCCTGGGCGCTGGCGTGCCTGCGCAATCGCGGCCCCTATCCGGTGATCGTGCTGTCGGGCGAGCAGGGATCGGCGAAATCCACCTTTTCGGCGATCCTGCGGGCGCTGCTCGATCCGAACACCGCGCCCTTGCGCGCTCTGCCGCGCGAAGATCGCGACCTGTTCATTGCCGCCAGCAACGGCCACGTGCTCGCCTTCGACAATGTATCAGGCTTGCCTGCGTGGATTTCCGACACGCTCTGCCGGCTGGCCACCGGCGGCGGCTTCGCGGTGCGCCAGCTTTACACCGATCAGGACGAGGTGTTGTTCGACGCCGCCCGGCCGGTGATTCTGAACGGCATCGAGGACATCGTGACGCGGCCCGATCTCGCCGACCGTGCCGTATTCCTCACGTTGGAGCCGATCCCGGAGGAACGGCGCCGCCCAGAGGCGGACCTGTGGGCCGCCTTTGAGGCCGAACGCCCGCGCATCCTGGGCGTGCTGCTCGACGCCGTGGTGCAGGGCCTCAGGCGGCTGCCAGAGACACGGCTGGACAAGCTGCCGCGCATGGCGGATTTCGCGCTGTGGGCGACGGCCTGCGAGACCGCGCTCTGGCCCGCCGGCACCTTCTGGTCGGCCTATTGCGGCAATCGCGACGAGGCGGTGGAGGGCGTGATCGACGCCGACCCGATCGCCGCCGCCATTCGCGCCGTGATGGCGACGCAGACGGAGTGGACGGGAACCGCCTCGGACCTTCTGGGCGCCCTAGCAGAGGCAGCGGGCGAGCGCCTCGCCAAGTCCAAGACCTGGCCCGATAGCCCTCGGGCGCTGGCGGGCCGGCTGCGCCGGGCGGCGGCCTTCCTGCGCAAGATTGGCATCGAGATCAGCTTCGGGCGCGAGGGTCGGGCGCGAACCCGCACGATCCACATCGCCACCATCCCGACGCCAGAAAACACCGGGGCGCGACCGTCCGCATCGTCCGCACCGTCCGCGCCCGCGCCGAAATCCAATCCCGCCAACGGCTTCTTGGCTCCGCCCCTGCGGACGGTCGCCAATGATGCGGACGGTCGAACGGACGGTAGCGGCCGGGGCGGCACTCCAACCGTCCGCGCCAACCCGTTGAAATCCAATGCCGGGACCGCTGCGGACGGTGCGGACGCAAATCGCCCGCTCCAATCCGCGCCGGAAAAAGCCGGCCCGCCGGGCTGGAGGGCGCGGCTGTGAGCGCAGCCGAGGCCCTCAAGGCGGCACGCGCCGCCGGCATCCGCGTCGGGATCGACGGCGACGATCTGATGCTGGCGGCATCTGCGCCGCCGCCGCCCGCCGTGCTCGACCTCCTGTCGCGTCACAAGGCCGGCATCGTCACGCTGCTGCGCCCGGCCGAGGACGGCTGGTCGGCCGAGGATTGGCATGTCTTCTTCGACGAGCGGGCGGGCATCGCCGAGTTCGATGGCAAATTGCCGCGCGGCCAAGCCGAGGCCCGCGCCTTCGCCTGCTGCGCCGAGGAGTGGCTGAACCGAAATCCCGTGCGCGTGCCGGTGGCGGCGATCATGGCCACGATCCGCTCTTGCATTCGCGCTGCTGGACCGCCTGGCACGCCGGCCGGCAAGCCGAGGCCGTCGCGGCGCTGCCGGCGATGGGGATCGCGGCGCCTGCCGACTTGCCAGACGATTTCGGAAAAAACGGGGGCGCGTGATGGGCGGCTTGGGATCAGGCCGGCCTGCGGGCCTCGGCCGGGGTAGGGTAGAATTCAGCCGGTCACTAGACGTGAACCGGCTGCAGAAGACGGGCTGCCTCAGCGCTGGTTGGTCAGGGGGTTGGCAATGGACACGCGACGGCGAGAAGGTCGCATGGATCAACTTACGCGCCGCGGCCGACCGGCTGCATCTCGCCTATCGCGTGCGCATTGCGGGCGGCGAATGGCAAGACGTTGAGGAGGCCGTCCGCATCGTCCGCGTGCCTTGCCGCCTTGGTGGCGCGCGGTCCTATTTCATCTGTCCTGGTGTGGTGAACGGCGTCGCCTGCGGGCGGCGCGTCGCCAAACTGCACGGGCCAGGGCGCTATTTCCTGTGCCGGCATTGCTATCACCTCGCCCATGCCAGCCAGAGCGAACGCGAATGGGATCGGGCGCTGCGGCGCGCGAACAAGATCCGACAGCGCCTCGGTGGCGATCCCGGTATGGCTGCGCCTTTCCCCAAGAAGCCGAAGGGCATGTGGCGGCGGACTTACGAGCGGCTGTGCGAGCAAGCCTTTGAGGCGGAAATGCTGGCCGACGAGGCCTTC
Organism: Candidatus Methylaffinis lahnbergensis; assembly: GCA_002890675.1. GTDB lineage: Bacteria > Pseudomonadota > Alphaproteobacteria > Rhizobiales > Beijerinckiaceae > Methylocapsa > Methylocapsa lahnbergensis. The sequence continues at coordinate 15,427 of PEFW01000027.1, read as the reverse complement.
GCGATCAGCGCCGACCGGCTCCTGGCGCGGATCGACAACCAGAAACGAAAGAGGAGACCCTGGCGATGACCCAGACCAAAACGGCCCTGTCGGCCGAGACCGGCGGCACCGAGATCACCCGCTTCAACGCCCTACGCCACGGCGTGTTATCGCGCTACACCGTGCTGCCCTGGGAGGATGCCGACGAATACCGCGGTCTCGTCGCGGCACTCGCGGCCGAGCACGCACCGCAGGGTCCGACCGAGGAGCATCTAGTCGAGGAACTGGCCGGCATCCTTTGGCGCAAGCGCCGCCTGCGACTGGCCGAGGCAGCTGCTCACCGGCGCGGGCTGGACGGCACGCTCGCCTCCTATAGCGAAACGGTGAAGGTGGCGCTGGTGTACCTCGACGATGCCGGCCAGTCCGAGAGCGTCGTCGATGCAATTCGCGCCACAGCGACCGACACTGCAGAAGAAATGGCCGACATGGCAGCTGACGAGGCGATGACGCGCCGTGCCCTGGATCTGCTCGGCACAAAGCGCAACGACGCGTATGAGGCCGCGCTGGCGGCTGTGCGAGAGGACACGCAAGATTGGTGGACAGACATGCTCACGCGTAACCCCGACGAACTGGACGAGGGCGAGGCGCCCGCCATCGCAGACACCGAGGGCCTGCGCCGCTTCCTCGAAACGGAGGTGCTGCCGTGGTTCGAGACCCGGAAAAAGGAACTGGCGAACCGGCCCCTGATCCGCGAGCAGGCATTCGGCGAGGCGCTCGACGCAGACAAGCTGGAACAGCTCGGTCGCTATGAGGTCCATCTCGACCGCAAGCTCGAACGGATGCTGGCCATGCTGCTGCGCCTCAAGGACCTGCGGCAGGGGGCGATCGAAGGCTAATCCGTTTGGCAAAACCGCCGGGCATGGATTCTCCTGGACCGATGCCACGCCGGGAGCCGGGCGCGGGACACGGCCAGACTCGGGCCGGCACCCGCCTAAACTCAAACTGCCCTGGCCGCGGGTGCTTCTAGGCGGCTATCGGATGGGCGGCAAAGGGGCGGCGCTTCGCCTCCGGCAGGGCAGTTTTCGGCGTTAGCACCCAGCGATCCCGCTCACTGTTGCATATTCCGCCATATCCGTCACAACTGGCCAGGAGCAACACGGGGAATCGGATGAAGACCCTGACGGTGAAGGACGCCAAGTACTGCTTGGGTCGGCTGAACGAGAGCGGCGCCATGAATACATCGGCCAGTCGCTGAGAGGCGCCGATTAGGTCTAACCCTTTCTTTGACCATCCAATACTGAACTCTCCATACGCATACCCGGTGAGGTGAAACTGGGCAACCCACGCAGAAGATCATTGAGCGTCGACGCAGTGCCAAATTCGTTACGCCGATTCCAAAGCCGAAGAAACGTAAAGCCGCTGCACAATCGGGATTTGTATTCGACGAAGGCAAGGGGCTTTCGACCAATGAGCAGCAATATCCTGCGGTGGTCCCTGCTGGGTCCTGCACTCTCGGAGGAATAAGTGGAGGCGCCTGTTCCACCGAGTGAAAGCTGGGCCAAACTCGCCCCGCGCAATGGCGAGTCGCAGCATTGGCACCCGTTGCAGGACCACTGCGCAGACGTCGCGGCCTGCGCTGAAGCTCTCCTTTCGCGGCCGATAGTTCGCGTGAGACTCGCTGCGATGGCGGGCCTGGCGGCATTCCCGGAGGTTTGGGCCGCGCGTCTCGCAGTACTCGCCTTCCTGCACGATTTTGGTAAGGCGAACCTTGGCTTTCAGCACCGTACCGCGGGACACATTCATGAGACGGCGTTCGTCGCCTGTAATTCGGCGCGACGGCGCGAATTCGGACTCGACGTGCTGGACAGCTTTGGCCCGCCGACCGATTTCCTCCTCGCGGTGGCATTGGCGCATCATGGCGAGCCGCCAGATTTGGCCAATCCAGGACAAGACGACCGAAAATGGCAGACCGAAGGCGGGCGCGATCCACTTGCCACGGTGAAGTTGCTGGTCGCTTTTGCGCGAGGCCATTGGCCAGATGCGTTTCCGCCAATCTTGCCGCTGCCGGAACCACAATCTCCCTTTTGGCACACCTTTCTCGGACTCTTGCAGCTCGCCGACTGGCTCGGCTCCGATAGCGCACACGATGCCTTTCCTTTCAGCGAAGTCGGCGACGGTTCGCGCTTCGAATTCGCTCGCGATCGATCAAAACTTCTGTTGACCAAAATCGGCTTCGATGTAACGGAGATGCGCGCTTCCTTGCCGGGGGATCTCGATTTCAACGCGGTCAGCTCTCATGTCCCGACCGACATTCAACGAGCGGCTGCCGAAGCACCCGGCCCAATCGTCGTGTTGGAGGCCGAAACGGGCTCCGGTAAGACCGAGGCGGCGCTATGGCGCTTCGTCAGGCTATTCGCGGAGGGGCGCGTCGACGGACTCTATTTCGCGCTGCCGACTCGCGTCGCGGCGAGCCAGATCCACGGCAGGGTCCTGCGTGCGATGCGGCGATTGTTCGGCAAAGCCGCGCCTGACGTTGTACGCGCTTTGCCCGGCGATGCGTTGGCCGGCGAGGCCTCGGTGCGCCGCTTGCCAGATTTCAAGTCTCAATGGAGCGATGACCCCGAGGAAATTGTGCGGCGCGCCCGCTGGGCGGCAGAACATCCAAAACGATTCCTCGCGGCGCCGTTAGCCGTTGGCACGATCGATCAGGCGCTTCTCGGCGCCGTCAGGGTTAAGCACGCGCAGATGCGTAGTTTCTGCCTATCGCGCTCACTGTTGGTGGTCGACGAAGTGCACGCCTCGGACGTCTACATGGAAAAATTGCTCATCGCTTTGCTCGATCAGCATCGCGCTGCGGGCGGACACGCATTGCTGCTTTCGGCGACCTTGGGTGCGGCAGCGCGGTCTCGCCTCTTGCTCGGTGAACGAAAGGCGAAGAAGAAGACTCCATCGCCGGCCGACGCGGTGACGCTAGCCTACCCTGCATTGTCCTGGGTCAAGGACGACTTAGTCGTCACCGTAGGCAAGCACGGTCGCGGGCAGGTCAAATCGGTGACGGTCGAGCCTTCCGACGCGATTTGGCTTGTTTGGCACTTGCGGCAGCAGAGCGCGGCGCAAAAGTGCTAATAGTCCGCAATCTCGTGCGGGATGCGGTGGCGACGGCCTGTGCCCTGCATGTACTTGCGCCGGATCATCCGGCGCTCTTCCGGCTCGACGGCGTCGCGACATTGCATCACGGGCGGTTCGCCCGCGTGGATCGGCGCCGGCTCGATGGTGCGGTGGAGCGGGAGATCGGCCACGAGCGGCCTGCGGGGCCGCTCGTCCTGATCGGCACCCAGACGCTCGAACAAAGTCTCGATATCGACGCCGATCTGTTGATCACCGATCTCGCGCCAATGGATGTGCTGTTGCAGCGCATCGGCCGGCTGCATCGGCATGACCGCGACGGCCAACGCCCGAAAGGATTCGATGCCGCCAAGGCAATTGTGTTGACCCCGTTCGATTTCGACGCGTCACTCGCCGCCGTCACGCGCGATCGGAATGGGCCGCACGGATTGGGCGGATTAGTCTACGGCAACCTTGTATCACTTGCTGCAACACGCGAACGAATCGGAGGCGGCGCCGCCTGGACAATTCCGTCGATGAACCGCGAACTCGTCGAGGCGGCGACCCATCCGGTCACGCTCGAAGCTCTGAAAGATCGGCTTGCCTCAAGGGACGAGCGTTGGGAGGAGATTTGGCGGAAGACGCTCGGCACCCGGTATGCGCAAGGACAGGCGGCGGATCTCGCGACCATCGATTGGAAGCAGCCCGTCTCCGACTTTCGTATCGCCGAAGACTGTATCGGCACGCGTCTAGGCCTCGGCGATATCGAGATTGCCCTGCCTCCTCAACGGGGCCCTTTTTCGAATTCGCCGCCGATCGAGCGCATCGTGATCCCAGCGCATCTCATCGGCGGCGTGCGTGCGGACGCGGAACCTGTGGATATTCTCCAAGAAGATGACGGCTTTTCTTTCCGATTGTCGGATCGCACGTTCTCCTATAGACGTTATGGATTGGAGAGAGTTTAGTATTTTTCGTCAATGTGACGGGCCCGACCTGACATGTACAACCTTATTACTGATCCGCTCGTACGAACGAGCGGACGTGACGGATGTGTTTATTGCTTTTCCTTGCCGGAACTCTACGTCCAGCTAGCATCCGATACGATCGCGAGTTTTCCCGCCCTGCGGCCGCATCAACGCCACCCCTGGCATGCGCTCTTGTGCCAACTCGGAGCGCTCGCTTGCTTGCGCAGCGGTCTCGCCACGCCACCAGCGGATGCGGAAGGCTGGGGCACCGCTCTCAGGGCGCTGACGCCGGACGTTCCGAATGACGAGCCCTGGATGCTGGTGACGCCGCCGGAAAGACCGGCCTTTCTGCAAGCAGCGGCCCTAGGGGGACTCAAGGGCTTCAGATTGCTCGCGACCGCTGACGCGCTTGATGTACTGGTGACAGCGAACAACCACGACGTGAAGAGCGCGCGCATGCTGGACGGCGAGCCGGACGATTGGCTCTTTGCCCTTGTCGCCCTGCAAACTAGTGAAGGATATTTCGGTGCGCACAATTACGGCGTCTCACGCATGAACGGCGGCTTAGCCAACCGCCCCGGCTTTTCTGTCGCGCCCGCGCCGCCGGGGGGCGTCGGCGCACATGTGATGCGCGACCTGTGCCGACTCATCGCTATGCGTGAGGATATTCTCGAAAAGCATTCGATCTTCGCGGAAGACGGCCTCGCCCTCGTCTGGCTCGAGCCATGGGACGGCGCCTCTTCGTTGCCAGCGCAAGAGCTTGATCCCTATTACATCGAAATCTGCCGCCGCATCCGACTCGTCTGGCGCGATGGCCGGCTCACCGCCATGGCTGCGGGCAGCAAGGCGGCTCGCATCGCCTTCGGAAAAGAGATGAACGGTCTCACCGGCGATCCCTGGACACCGATTGAAACCAAGGATGGCACGGCAAAGGCACTGACCATCGACGCCCGCGGCTTTTCCTACGAGCGCCTATCCAAAATTCTGTTCGAAAAAGGCTTTGAACAGGCTCCGCTGCAAAAAATCGGCGCGGGCGATCCGCTCGATTGTTCCTATCTGCTCATCTGCCGGGCACTGGCCCGGGGGAAGGGTAAGACTGAGGGGCTTCACGAGCGGCGCCTCATCATCCCTCCGAGGGTGGCCGGCATCTATCGAAGCGGCGATCTGGAGCCGCTCGCGATGACGTCGCAGCAACGGATCGACCAGGCGGGCCTGGTTCGCAAAGCCTTGCGCTTCGGTTTGATGACCCTGTTCCAGAACGGACCTAAGGATTTCAAGCAGCGCGATCCGTCCTCCGAGCACCGAGCCGCGGCCTTTCTCGACGCGTTCGAGGCCGATGTCGACCGTGACTTTTTCGAACGGCTATTTTCCGAGATCGAGGCCGAAGGCGAGGCCGCGCGGCGCGAGATTCGCGCGGCTTGGCTCGCTGATCTGCGGGAGCGAGCCTTCGCCATCCTAAAGAACTCCGAGACCGGTTCGCCCAGTTCGACTGTTCGCCGCTATCGCGCCTGGGTGCGCGCCGAAGGGGCTTTCCTTGGCAACTTCTACAAGGATTTCTGCGATCCTTATTTCCCGAAGGACCCATCTCATGTTGCTGCCTGAGACGTCGAACGACGTCCCTGTCGAGCAAGCCGAGGGGGGGCTCGCCGAAGGTTTCGCCGACTCCATTCGCAAGCTCCACGCCGCCGAACGGCGCGGCGATCTCGCGGAATTGCGACGCCTCGATCCCGAGCGGCCGAACGCGCCCGCATTTTTCCGCATCGTCACGAAGGCGGCGCCGCAATCGCCGCCCGCCGCTATGCGCCGGTATGCGCGACTTCTGCAAATCCTCGCTCTGAAGCCCGACGCGCTCGCGCCCTGGGGCCTAGGCAAGACGATGGCGGAGGCGGGCATCTCGGAAAGTCGCGTGCAAAAGCTTCTGTCCGCGCGCGGAACCGCGTTCGACGAACAGATCCGCCTTGTTGCCCGCCGGCTCGCCAATTTCGGCCGTCTCCCCTATCGCGAAATCGGACGCCTTTTGCTAGCGCCCGAGGAGTCCGACGCAGTCGAAGACTTTCGCCTGCGGATCGCCCACGACTATTGGCGCGCCCTCGATCGAAGCGCTGTGGTCGAGGCCGCAACCGAAATCTGAAATCACCTGGAGATTTGCGAATGCCGACGTCTCGCTTTATTCAGATTCACGCCCTCGTCTCCTATTCCGCCGCCCTGCTTAATCGCGATGATTCGGGGCTGGCCAAGCGCTTGCCCTTCGGTGGCTCGACGCGCACGCGTATCTCCTCGCAATGTCTGAAACGGCACTGGCGCAAGACCGAAGACGAATGGGCCTTGTCGAAGATCGGGCCGGAAATGGCGGTCCGCTCGCGCAAGATTCCCGAGGAGCGCCTGCGGCCGGATTTGGATCGCGCCGAGGCCGGAAGTCGCGATGTCCGGGCGGCTGTCGTCGATGCTTTTGCCCGCCTTCTCTACACGCCCAAAGCCAAGAAAGCGCCGGAAGTTAAAGACCGGCAGGCGCTGCTGATCGGTGAACCAGAGCTGAGATACCTGTCCGAAAAAGCTAAAGAGATCGCTGAAATCGCCACCTCAGCGAAAGAGGCGACGGAACAGGTCGACAAATTCTTCAAACACGACGAACTCAACAATTTGCAAGCCATGCTCGAGAACAGGCGCGGGGCTTTGGACGGGGGCCTTGAGGCGGCATTGTTTGGCCGCATGGTCACCTCCGACCCCGAGGCCAACACCGATGCCGCCGTTCATGTCGCGCATGCCTTCACTGTGCACAAGGAGGAAGCCGAGACGGATTATTTCACCGTGGTGGACGACCTCGAGAAGGGCACCGGCGCAGGCGGCATTTTCGACACAGAGATCAACGCTGGCTTGTTCTATCTTTATGTCGTGATCGACATGCCGGTGCTCCTCGCAAATCTCGCCGGCGACGTGCCGCTCGCCGGCAAGGTGATCGAACACCTCGTCCACCTCATCGCCACGGTTTCTCCCGGCGCCAAGAAGGGCTCGACAGCTCCCTACGCCTACGCCGATTTCGTGCTGGCCGAAGCTGGATCGCGCCAGCCGCGCAGCCTCGCCAACGCCTTCCGTGACGCGGTGAAGCCGCCAAGCGTCGCTGCCGCGATGGGGGCGCTCGGCAGCCATCTTGCCGCGCTCGACGCGATGTATGGGGCGCGGGAGGCGCGGTTTGTCGCGGCGCTCAACTCCGCGCTCTCCTTGCCCGGCACGCCGCCACCCGTCCCCCTCGATACATTGGCGCGCGCCGTCGCCGCCGAGGCGGTAGGCGTCTGACATGGCCCGACATCTGATTCTCATCCTCGAAGGAGCGCTTTCCGCATATGGAGGCGAAATGGTCGATGCTCGCGGCCCTGTGCGCGACTGGCCCGGTGCCTCGCTGCTCACCGGGCTTTTTGCCAACGCGCTTGGTTACAACCGGGCGCAACGGGCGGCGCACGCCCGCTTGCAGGCCCGCATCGATTTCGCCGTACGCATCGATCGGCCGGGCGAACGCATGCAGGATTACCAGACCGCGCAGCTCGCCCATTCCGACCAGGGCTGGACGACGCGCGGCACGCCGGAGGGACGCGAGGGCGGCGCCTCCACCTATAAGAGCCCACACATCAGGTGGCGCGACTATTTCGCGGATAGCCGCACGATCGTAGCGCTGGCATTGCGCGACGCCGCCGAAGTGCCGACGCTCGATGATCTCGCCGCGGCTCTGAGCGAGCCTGTCCGGCCGTTGTTTCTCGGCCGCAAGCCCTGCCTGCCCACGCGGCCGATTCTAGAAAAGGTTGTCGAGGCCGCCGATCCACTTGACGCCATCACCATGATGGATCCGCTAGAGTCCGAAAGCGACCCCGTGATCGTGGTACGCGACCGGCCCGGCTTGCCCGCCGCCTGGGAGCGCCTGTTCGTCACCGACGAGCGGGACTGGGTTTCGGGTGTTCACGCCGGCGAGCGAATATTCCGGCGCGGACGCGCTTCGCGCCTTGCCCAGCCGGAGGGTCCTGCGCCATGAGCTTGCATCTGTTGCGCTTTGATCCTGATTTGTCCCGCGCTGCCTACTGGTTCGCCGCCGAAGGTCTCGCTCCACGCGACGATGCCGACGACGGCTATGCCTGGCATGCGCTGCTCGCGGCCGTCTTCGGGAAGGATTTCGCGCCAAAACCGTTCCGCCTCCTCGCCCGACCCGGGCGGCCGGCGCAACTTCTCGGCTATTCGGGCGCAGACGCCGCCACCCTGCAGACTCGTGCCGCGGATTTCGCCGACCCCATGGCCTTCGCGGCGCTGGCTATCGACACTCTCGCAAGCAAGCCGATGCCGGAATTCGCCGCCGGACGCCGGCTCGCCTTCTCGGCGCGGCTGCGGCCGACGGTTCGCACCGATCGCGGTGCCGATCGCAACAAAGCCCGCGAGATCGACGCCTTCGTGGCGGCGCAAGCGGCCGCGCCGGGTCACGCGATGGATCGCGCTGCCGTCTATCTCGATTGGACGCATCGCCGTCTGACGGCGGCAGGCGCTGAAGCCGAAGGCCTCCGAATCTACGGACTCGATAGCATCGGCATCGTACGGCGCGGACGTCCCACACCTGACCGGCCCCGATCGCTCCAGCGCATTCCCGGCCATGCCATGACGGTAGCAGGCACACTGCGGGTGGTCGACGCAACCGCCTTTGCCATTGCGATGGCTCGCGGGCTCGGACGCCATCGGGCTTTTGGCTATGGCATGATTCTGCTCTCTCCAGCGGAGCCCTGAATGCTTGTCGGACGCCTAGGGCTCGAGACCGCCCGCCTGCCGCACGCGGACCGGCACGGGTTGATTTCGCTCGATCGTGGACGGCTGACGGTCGAGGATGGCTGCCTCACATTCGATTGCGCGGGGGGCGGCGGCACACCGGCCGGTCGCTACGGCCTGCCGCATCAATCGGTTTCGCTGGTGCTTCTCGGACCCGGTTCGACCGTCAGTCACGACGCCTTGCGGCTGCTGGCGCGCCACGGCGTCGGTCTCGCCGCCGTCGGAGAAGACGGGGTGCGCTTCTACACCGCGCCGCCGCTATTGCCGGATTTCTCCTATTTGGCCCGCGCCCAGACACGGTTCTGGGCGGACGAGCTGCGGGGTCGCTTGACGGTGGCCCGGCGGATGTACGCGCTTCGTCTCGGCGAGGTGCTGCCGCACCGCGACGTCGCGGTGATGCGCGGCATCGAGGGCGCACGGATGAAGGAAACCTATCGTATCGCAGCCGAACGCGCCGGGATCCGCTGGAACGGACGGCGCTACGACCGGCAGAACCCGAACGCCGCCGACCGGCCCAACCAGGCGCTCAATCACGCCGCAAGCGCGGTCGAGGGGGCTGCGGCCATTGCCGTCGCGGCGACCGCAACAATTCCACAACTCGGCTTCGTTCACGAGGATTCCGGCCAGAGCTTCGTGCTCGACGTCGCTGATCTCGTGCGTGACGCCGTGACGATCCCTTGCGCTTTCAAAGCGGCCGCCATCGCCGAGCGCCGACCGTCGGAGTCGATTGAACGGATAACCCGCCGCTTGACCGGCGAGCGGCTGCGCCGCGATGGGGTTATTCCTCTGATGATCGATCGCATCAAAGCAATCCTCGCCGAGCCATCCGCCGAGGAGGCCACGGTCCCGACCCGTCGGCCACGTCCGAACGCCAGCGCGGGCGACGTTACGGGGGAAAAAGACTAATGCCGATGGCGGTCATCGTCACACGCGATGTCCCGACGCGCACGCGCGGCTTTCTCGCTTCCGTGATGCCTGAGCCGGCCCCGGGCGTCTACACGGCGGGAGAATTGTCGAAGGGCGTTCGAGAACGAATCTGGACAGTGGTTAGCGATTGGCACGCGGCAACCGGGGAGGGTTCGATCGTGATGATCTGGCGCGACGAAAAGGCGCCGGGTGGCCTCGGCCTAGCAACGCTCGGAACCCCGGCACGCCGCCTCGCTGACCTCGACGGCGTGCTGGTCTCAATTTGGTGAAAAGCGCGGGGGAACTCATCCGTCGCTCCTTCCGGATGCTCGACGAGAAATGGGTCCTGACGGCCTGGAGGGCGGCCATCTTCGAACTGCGCTGTTTGACTTCGTTAATCCGATGAGTAGCTTACGAGGCAGAGGCTCCCCCGCCCACGCGGGGATGGACCCTCCGAGGTCGAGACGCACGCCTAACTAACCACGGCTCCCCCGCCCACGCGGGGATGGACCTTCCCTTCGTTTCATTCGAGTGATTCCTTTTAAGGCTCCCCCGCCCACGCGGGGATGGACCTTGGAATCGCGTGGGGATATGTCGCCAATCTCCGGCTCCCCCGCCCACGCGGGGATGGACCCACCGAACCGAGGATAAGCATGCCCATCATGACGGCTCCCCCGCCCACGCGGGGATGGACCCCCTGAACGATCGCCGCCTGTCCGTTCGTATAAGGCTCCCCCGCCCACGCGGGGATGGACCCCAATCACGAAGATTGCGCCGCCTATAACTTCTGGCTCCCCCGCCCACGCGGGGATGGACCCGTTGAGCCGCGGCTGGAGCGCGAGCCGTTCGAGGCTCCCCCGCCCACGCGGGGATGGACCCATGGCCACCGATATCCGAGCGTCGCTCAAACCGGCTCCCCCGCCCACGCGGGGATGGACCCTTCTCGCCCGCGCTTGGCATCTCCATACTGCGGGCTCCCCCGCCCACGCGGGGATGGACCCATGGCGCGCCGGGACGCCGACGCGGCGCAATAGGCTCCCCCGCCCACGCGGGGATGGACCCCCCGCCGGCCAGGAGCGGAGCTTGATATTCGAGTATGTTAAGGTTACACTAAACAATATGGCCAAAGAATCGAAACCCCTCCTCTCCGCCAGCGCCGCCCGCAAGCAGGGGTGATCTATGCCCGCGTTTCCTCCAAGGAGCAGGAGAAGGAAGGTTTCTCGATCCCGGCACAATTGAAGCTGCTCAAGGACTACGCGGCGGCGCAGGGTTTCAAGGTGGCGCAGGAATATATCGACGTTGAAACCGCCAAGCAGACCGGCCGCACCAGCTTCGACGAGATGGTAGCCTATCTCAAGGCGTATCCTTCCGTTCGCGTGATGCTGGTCGAAAAGACGGACCGGCTTTATCGAAACCTCAAGGATTGGGTCACGGTCGACGAACTGGACGTCGAGATGCACTTCCCCAAGGAAGGCATGGTGCTTTCGCACGAGTCGCGGTCCTCGGAAAAGTTCATGCACGGCATCAAGGTGCTGATGGCGAAGAACTACATCGATAATTTATCCGAGGAAGCCCGCAAGGGCATGCAGGAAAAGGCCGAACAAGGCATCTGGCCGACCAAGACGCCACTCGGTTATCGCAACATCATCGGCCCGGACGGCAAGAAGATTATCGCGATCGACACAGCCGTCGCGCCCATCGTGGCCAAATTGTTCGACTGGTACGCCAGCGGCGGCATTTCGTTGAAGGAAGCGGCCAAGAAGGCGCAGGCAGCGGGCCTCGTCTATGCCCAGAGCGGCGCGAAGGTGCCCGCGAGCACCGTGCACACGATACTGCGCAACAGGCTTTATACCGGCCAGTTCGAATGGAATGGCAAGCTGATCCAAGGCAAGCACGAACCGCTCATTTCGATCGACCTGTGGGAACGGGTTCAAGGCATGATGGACGGACGCCACGCCAAGAAATTCAAGCGCGGTAAGCATGACTTCGCCTTCTCCGGGCTGATCGCCTGTCATGCCTGCGGCTGCGCGGTGGTCGGCGAGATCAAGAAGGAACGCTACGTCTATTATCATTGCACTGGCTACGCCGATAAATGCCAGGGCAACCCGGCTTCCTGCCGTCGTCGCTATGTGCGCGAGGGAGCACTGGAGGCGCAGTTCACCGAACTGCTCGGGCGGCTGAAGTTCGACGACGAGGTGCTGGCCTGGGTGCGCGAGGCGCTGCACGCCAGCCACGCCGATGAACGGCGTGAGCACGAGGAAGCGATCCGGCGCCTCCAGGGCGAACACAGGCGGCTCGGCGACCGCATCAACGCCATGTATGTCGACAAGCTCGATGGCCGCGTGGACGGCGCGTTCTTCGACAAGATGTCCGCCGAGTGGCGCGACGAGCAGAACCGCTGCCTGCGGGAAATCGAGCGTCACGAGGCCGCCGAGCAGTCCTACATGGACGAGGGTGTGCAGATTCTCGAACTGGCGCGCAACGCCCAGCGGCTGTTCGAGCGGCAGGAACCGCGCCAGAAACGCCGCTTGCTCAACTTCGTACTATCGAACTGCACCTGGGAGGACGGCGAAGTGGTCGCCACCTTCCGCCAACCATTTGATTTGTTGGCGGAAACCGCCGCCATCGCAGCCCGCCGTGGGACGGGGAACACGGCCAATTCGGCGAAAAGTGATATTTGGCTGGGGGACCTGGATTCGAACCAGGATTAACGGAGTCAGAGTCCTTTATTCGTTGCCATGCCGCAACGGCTTCGGGTGGGGCCAGACCATTCTGATCGAGGGAAAGGATCAAACAAAAAACCATCGCGAACCGCCGCTTGCTGCACTGTCGGCAAGCCGCATAACATCACAATCCAGACGAGCCAGAGACTCTCTTATTTTAAGCCGCTCCCTGTCTCAAAAACCTTGACGACGGACACGGCGCTACAAGCGGCAGGCTACCAACGTCTCCCCTACCTCCCTCGCCATCCACCTCCGCCACGAACGAGCCTGATGATCAGCAACAGTATCAGCGCGCCGATGGTGGCGTTGATGATCGCCGCAATAATGCCCGAGCCAAGATGGATGCCGAGTTGAGGCAGCAGCCAACTACCGATGAAGGCGCCTACGATTCCAATGAGGAGATCGCCGACGATCCCAAAGCCGGTGCCTTGCACGATTTGGCCGGCCAGCCATCCGGCGGTGAGGCCGACCCCTACTATGATCAGGAGACTTTCATTTGACATGTGCATTTTCGTATCCTCCAGACTCATCAAATTGCGCGGGGCGTTCACAACCCGCGTGTCTAAATATCAACGCCTTACGGCGCTCGTCGCCAAGCCAAATTGGCTTGAAAATCGCCTATTCTTGGCCGGGCATTGTCTCATTGGCCAAGTATAACCGATTTCGAGGTCGTTTTGGATCTATGAGCACCGGCGTAAGCCATTGATTTCGTAGCAGACGGTTGGCGGCAAACTGGCTCTATTGACAAGTAAAACTCGCCTACGTGACAACGCCGTCTTGAGCACTCCCCGGATGTCGTCATACCGACGAGTTGAGCCCTTGCGCCGAGAAGGGCGCGGGCGCTTGGCTGTCGAACGACTTGACGTGAACGGCCCGACACCAACCGGTGCGAACGATCTGAGCCAAGCCCTCCGCGTCGTTCTGATCCGTCTTATTGATCTGCATTTTAAGAGCGGCACGCGCATGCCTGGCGTCAAGACACACAGCCGAGGCCGAGGTTGCGGAGTTCGTGCACGAGCCATGGCGTCATCGGTCCAGTTTCGATCCCTATGCGAGCGTCATCTCCTGCATTCCGACGCACCGCAGCATTGATCTGTTCTGGAACCGTGGGGCACTGACCCCGCCAAAGTCTGCGGCCGGCGTCGTCAACGACGCAAATAACGGTCATCTTCTGGGAAACGTCCAATCCAACAAAGCGGGTCATCGATGAACCTCCGACGGTGCGAATCACCGGGCGACATCGCCCGGATCGCGGCACTATCGGCGGATCACGCGCCGACCGCGATTATCGGATGTCCAGACATGACAATGCCGCCCTCACCCTTGTCGCGCCTCCACGCATAGCCGACCGTCGACCATTCCTTGCGACCAGGCCCAGTTTTCGCTCGCATTACGAAATCCGGTTGACGGCTTTCTATCTTTCGCCCAAGAGGTGCCGCCGCCGCCGCCATCGCCCGCGACGACGTTCCCCCGGAAATTGCATGTTATCTTCCCGCGCTCCGCTCAATTATTGTCCATCCGAACCAAGGGCTTGTCCTCAAAGCCGTGCGGTAGGCCCCCGCCGGGCCGGCTTATACACGGCGGCCACGGTGCACTGCGGATATTTTTGTAACCTTGCGTGGTGGCAGGAAAACGTTTTTCGCGGCCCTTTGCTGCGCCCTTTTCGCGCTTGATGGAAGTGCGCGAAATCAGGCGGTTAGGCGCTCTACCGGATCACGCGCGTTTGCATCAGAAAGAGGAATAATGTCACTTATAAATTATAACGTAAACGGCGCTTGCGGATTCGTTCTGTGGCGTAGACCACAGACACGCTGTCGAGACTTTCCACATGATGCTAGGTTGTCGGTCTCGGGAGTGTTTGGTTCGGAATTCGAGGCTTTCTCTTGATTTAACCTAAACCAGCTTTGCGGGCTCTAATGCGGAGCTAGAGGGGATTTATGACCGTGATGACTTTTGTTCGAAATACGCACGTTCAGCTTCCCCATGCGGCCGGGCGGGTCTTGGCCGAGCGCCTTCAAAAAGCTTACTGGGCTTCAATGCGGCACCGGCGCGCGCGCGATTAGTCTTCGCGGCCTTCCCGTTTTCACCGTCATCATCAAATTTTGGCGCCGGCATTTGATCGGCCGCCGTTGCCTTGCCTTGAGTCCCGAGGGAGAAGACCGATGCCGGATTTGCGCAGACAAATTTCCGATCCAAGGGACCTTGGCGAAACGGCCTCCTCGCGCGGCGGCGGCGGCGGCGCTGGCAAGGGCGAAGCGTGGATGCGAATCCGCCGCCGGCTCCGCGCGGAACTCGGGGAAGAAGTTTTCTCATCCTGGTTCGGGTGCCTCGAACTCGATGCGCTTTCGGACCAGGACGTCTACCTCTCGGTACCGACAAAATTTTTGAAGAGCTGGATTCAGTCGCACTACGTGGACAGGATTCTTCCGACGTTGGCCAGCGAATTTCCCGCGATCAAGCGTGTGTCGATCATTGTCCGTTCCTCGACACGGCCGGCTACCGCCTGTGCCACTGGCGGCCTCCCCGATCTCGTTGCGGGCGCCGGCACGGATTTAGCACGGGGCCGGGACATAACGTCATTTCCACCCTCCCCGCCGATGGGGCCTTCCGGCGCGACAACGTCATCCTCGAAAAGACCGGCTTTGGCGGAGTCGTGCGAGGCCGAAGCGCTCACTGGTTCGCCATTGGACCGGCGCTTGATTTTTTCGAATTTCCTCGTCGGCGGGTCCAATCAACTCGCCCACTCGGAGGCGCAAAGGATCGCCGGCGCGGGACCGGCGGACCCGCTGGTATACAATCCGCTCTATCTCCATGCCTCGGTCGGATTGGGGAAGACCCATCTTCTCCAAGCAGTCGCGCATGCCGCCACCTCGGCAAGGCGGCGGGTCATCTATCTCACCGCGGAGCGATTCATGTATGGTTTCGTCGCCGCCCTTAAGGCGCAGACAGCGA
>PEFW01000026.1 GCA_002890675.1 Candidatus Methylaffinis lahnbergensis | reverse complement strand
CGCTCGGGGTGCAGGCCGTTGGAACTGAACTCCATGACCCGCGCCTTCGGGTACAGAATATCGGCCATCTCCGCGAGGTCGCGACGCAGCGTAGGCTCGCCGCCCGACACGTTCAGATTGTCGAATCCGCC
The DNA here is from genome assembly GCA_002890675.1 of Candidatus Methylaffinis lahnbergensis. Lineage (GTDB taxonomy): Bacteria > Pseudomonadota > Alphaproteobacteria > Rhizobiales > Beijerinckiaceae > Methylocapsa > Methylocapsa lahnbergensis. Next base: position 38,927 of record PEFW01000026.1, on the reverse strand, counting down.
GGGAAGCTTTGCCAGGGTTTCAAGCGTTATTTCCTGTTCTTGAGCGGTGGGGTACTTCCATACGTGGCACATTTGACAACGCGAATTGCAGCGAAAAGTCGATACGACCGTCAAATCCATAGCTTAAATCTCCTAGTCTGGTGACCGAGAAGTGTCCTCCCTGCGCAACCAGCGGCGTTAACCCGTCGCCGAACGAGAACCTTTTGTGTAGCACGAACGCGAACGACTTGTTGAACTTTTCTTGATTTTTGCGCGGGCATAAATAATTTCGCGCGGGCATGGAATTTGTCGATGATAACGGCATTGTGAACTTGGATGATAAAGGAATGGCTTGGGTGCATGGGAGCCCTAATGTAGAGGCACGGCATCGCGTTCGGGTTAACGGCTGAGCGATTGACAAAAAGCGTGATTCATTTGGGTTCCGCGATTGGTTCGGAGCCCGCCATGGAAGCGCTGCCGTCGAGAAACTGCGTGGCGCTAGTCTTTTGAAGCATTATTCCGAGGGAAACGATTTTCGCGCGCCGTGGCGGGTCGCCCATCCACTGCCAGAAGCGTTGCTGCCGATCGTGTGCGGCACAATTGCGGCGGCCGGCGGGATACTAACGGTTTGACCTTCAACCCACCCAACCGCCGCGCCGATAGTGCGCCAGTCAGCCAGCCTCGCTTCCGCTTCCTTCCGGCTCTTCCCCCTTCGGGCGCCGGAAGGAAGCTCCGCATCCGCCCGCCATCCATTGTCCGCGCGCTAACATGCAAAGCTAGCCCGTCGTCTTGCGATCGCGTGAGCGTGCTTGTAAGCTCTCTAACGCGTTTCCCGATCGCTTTGGAATCATATGATCGTCAAGGAATTGCTCAAAATCAAAGAGTTGGAGCATGTCAGAACCAAAAAAGTCGAGCAACTTTTTCGGGACAGGCCCTAAACCGGGGTCCTCCGACGAAGTGGAAACATGGTAAGGCTGTTACGACAAGTCCGCGGTCTGGCGCAGTTATTGTTTCCACGCTTCGCGATCTTCTCCGAAAGCCTGGAGGACTTCATCCACTCGTATTGGCAGGCCACCCGATACAATATTTGTCGAAGCCGGCACAAGGGAAATAACGGCCAAAATGAAGCTGCCGCGATTATAGTTTTTAATAATTCCAATCAAAAGTAATTTGGTTGATATGTAAACGATCATGGTATAATGCCTTGAACAATAGCGCTCAACTATCCGCCACGGCATAGTGGCACTGCCGTCGGCGCCTTGAAGCAAGCATCGGCCAAGCTTCGATGCCTAGCCAAGTCCCGTGACATGGAGGTATTTGCATGGCCGGCGCCCTGATTATCGTTCTGCGCGAAGTTGTCGAAGCTGGATTGGTCGTCGGCATCGTGCTGGCCGCGACCCGGACCTTGCCCTCGCGCGGGCTCTATGTCGCGGGGGGCATTCTCGCCGGGCTTCTGGGCGCGGCGTTGGTCGCGGCTTTCGCGGGCACCCTGGCCAATGCGCTCGCGGGCGTCGGCCAGGAAGTCTTCAACGCCGCTATTCTCGGCCTGGCGGTCATCATGCTTGGTTGGCACAATATCTGGATGGCGCGGCACGGGCGCCAGATCGGCGAGGATTTGCGCCGGCTTGGGCGCGATGTCCTGAGCGGTTCGCGATCCCTGACGGCGCTCGCCGTCGTCGTCGCCGTGGCGGTGCTCCGCGAAGGCTCGGAGGTTGTTCTGTTTCTCTATGGCGTGGTTATTTCGAGCGGTGAATCGGGGCTTAGCCTCATGCTCGGCGGTTTGCTCGGACTTTTGCTCGGCGCCGGGATCAGCGCCCTCACCTATCAGGGCCTCGCGGTGATCCCACCGCGGCATCTTTTTAGGGTGACCAGCGTTCTGATTGGCTTCATGGCGGCGGGAATGGCGGCGCAATGCGTCGCGTTTCTCGAACAAGCCGATATTGCAACCGTCCTCGGCGATGCCGTTTGGAACACATCCTCGGTGCTGGCCGATAACAGCATCGCGGGCCGCGTCCTTCACACCCTTCTGGGTTATACCGGAAAACCTACGGAGCTTCAGCTTGTGGTCTATCTCTCGACGCTTGGAACAATCTTCGGTGCCATGAAGCTGTTGGCGCCGCCGACGGGGCAAAACCCCAAGCTCGCCACCAATTGACAACGAGGAAGAAGACAAGCGTGCATCGAATTCAAATCGACCACGAGGCGCGGCAATTCAGCGCATGGAAAATCGCCGCATGTCTACCGCAATCGCAAGCGTAGCCCGGAAGTTCATTGGCGTTGAGAAGTTCGTTGCGTTGAAACGAAATAAGCGATAGGGAGTAGGGCATCGCCTGAATCGTTGGCCGCGTCTTTCAGCTGTTCTGTTGAGAACCGCGCGGTCCGCGCATCCAAGGTTTTCGCCGCCATGTTCGTTCGAGCGGTGACTCCGACGAACCCGGACTGGTGTTCCAGCTTAAGTCGCAAGTCCGCCCAAAGCGCGGCGATCCAGACAGTACCGGTTCAATGCAGGGCCGGTTCGATCACGGCCCGTTTTTGGGAACACAATGACATTCAGCAAACTCGGTCTCAGCGAGAAGGTTCTAAAAGCCGTCGAGGCCTCTGGGTACCTCACCCCGACTCCCATTCAAGCGGAAGCGATTCCTCACATGCTCGCCGGACGCGACGTGCTCGGCATTGCCCAGACAGGCACCGGCAAGACAGCGGCCTTTACGCTTCCGATGTTGTCGCGACTGGAAAAAGGCCGCGCCCGGGCCCGAATGCCACGCACGCTGATCTTGGAGCCGACCCGCGAGCTCGCCGCGCAGGTCGAGGAAAGTTTCGTCCGGTACGGCGTCAACCATAAGCTCAATGTCGCGCTTTTGATCGGCGGCGTTTCCTTCGGCGATCAGGAAACCAAGATCATGCGGGGCGCCGACGTTCTGATCGCGACGCCTGGCCGCCTTTTGGATTTCTCCGAACGCGGAAAACTGCTTCTGACGGGAATCGAAATTCTCGTCATCGACGAAGCCGACCGGATGCTCGACATGGGTTTCATCCCGGACATCGAGCGTATCTGCAAGCTGGTGCCGTTCACCCGCCAGACCCTGTTCTTTTCGGCGACCATGCCGCCCGAGATCACCCGGCTCACCGAGGCTTTTCTCCATAATCCCGTGCGCATCGAGGTGACCCGCGCCGCCTCCACGTTGATCACCACATCGCAAGGCCTGGTTGCTTCGGCAAGCGGCCCGGCCAAGCGCGAAACCTTGCGCCGCTTGATCCGCGGCGCCGCCGATTTCAAGAACGCGATCATTTTTTGCAATCGCAAGCGGGACGTGGCGATCCTCCATAAATCTCTGCAAAAACATGGCTTCAACGCCGGCGTCTTGCACGGCGACATGGATCAGCGCGCCCGCATGGTTTCCCTGGATGCTTTCAAGACCGGCAACGTCGACCTTATCGTCTGCTCGGATGTCGCGGCGCGCGGCCTCGATATTCCAGACGTAAGCCATGTGTTCAATTTCGATGTCCCAACCCATGCCGAGGATTATGTCCATCGCATCGGCCGCACCGGACGCGCGGGCAAAACCGGCGTCGCGGTTTCGCTCGTCACCCCCGCCGATCAAAAATACATTCTCGAAATCGAGCGGCTGATCGCCCGGAAAATCGATTGGCTCGCGGGCGAAAGCCTCGCCAATCTCCCCGAGGCGGAACCCGGCCAGCGCGCACCGCGCGGCAAGCATAGCCAAAGATCGCGGCGGACCGTGCCCAGCGGCGGCTACGCGCGGGCCCGCCCGGGTTCTTCGAGGCTGCCGGATAGTGGTGCTCAAGCCTCCCCCAAGCCAAGCCCTTCGCGGCGACGGGACGGCGATCGTCCGTCCGTCGAGTCGCCGCCGAAACCGGCCGTACCGCCGTCCCGGCATAGTCAAAAGGAAGACGGTGCGCCAGTGGTCGGCATGGGCGACCATGTGCCGATGTTTCTTTTGCGCCCCACCACGGTCAAGCCAGAGAAAGCCGCCGGGGACAAGGGCGATCCCGGAAAGAACTCACGAACCGGGTAAATTACGAAAGGCTTAAACATACAGGTCTGTCTTGCAAAGCGCTTTTAACACAGGAACGATAGGCAAAGCCTCATCCGCGGGAGGAAAACCCCATCATCAAAATCAGACATATTCATGCAAAATTTCCGCGCGTCCATGGTAGCCTGCAATTCACAAAACCACTGTGGAGATCAAGCGATGGGCCTTCGAAAGGCTCGCGGACTCTGCGGTCTTTTCGGGTTCTTGCTGAGCCTTCACTCGTTCGCAGCCTGCGCGGAAAGTTCGCCGCCGCGCGGTTGGTTGCGACAGGAACTGAAGGACAAAGTTCCGTCGAACTGGCAGGTGCATGTTTCTCAGCGGGGAGACATGTTGGTGGCTTCTATAACACCGCCCTACAGGAAGCCTTCGATCTTTGGTTACGAGCCGGTGAAGCTACGCGAAAGGATACTGGGTCTCTGTCCTGGTCCAGACGATGCGATCTGGGCACAGCTTGCGCCCCATCAGATGATCGCATTCGAGCCGACGGTCGGTGGGAAATCGGCGGACGCGATGCCGTTTGACCTGCTCTCGGGACAATCGCTTTAAACCGCCTTTTCCCGAACATCCCCCGCCGGCGTGATCGAAACCGATTCGCCGCAACCGCAAGCGCCCGTCTGGTTCGGGTTCTGAAACGTGAAGCTCGCCTGCAAAGTGGTGGTCTCGAAATCGAGCTTGGTGCCGAGTAGGAACATCAAATCCTTCGGCGCTATGAGGATTTTCACCCCCTGGTCCTCGATGATTTCATCGGCGGGCCGGACTTCCTCGGCGAGATCCATCGTGTAGGTCATGCCGGCGCAGCCGCCCACCTTGATCCCGACCCGTAACCCTGCGACCGGCCGCCCGGCGGACGCGATGAGGTTTCGCGCGCGGGCGGCGGCGGCTTCTGTCAACGACAAGATTGCGAATTGCGGGTTGGCCATAAAATCCTCCGAGACCGCCAAAAATCGGCGGCCTCCCTTATATAGGTTATATAGCATCGATTGTCCGCGCCGCCGCGAAAACCTCCGCTTTCCATCCCGATGAAGTACGCAGCAGCGGCGCGAAGGACGGCGGCGCGCCTCCGCAGCGTCTTCATCTTGCGCGATCTTGCCGCTTCCCTCGCGGTTTTGTAGCCTGGCGGCATTAGGTAATTTTGCCGGCTACTGGTATGCTCCTGGCCAGATTTTTCCGCTTTGGAGACGGTGTTTTTGGTGGAGCAAACGCAACAGCTTTTGGAAAAATGGGACGCGCGGGCGCGCCGCCTCCATCCGCGACGGCGAAAGCTGTCCGCGGCTGGTTCGCGCGCTTGGTCTGCGAGACACCCGAGAACTGGCTGGTGGCCATCCGCTACCTCAACATGGAGCATCCGCGCGAGCCCAAGAAAGAGGCCTTGCGAGCCTTGGCCGCCTGACGGCGGCCGGGCGCGTCCGCGAGCGCTATTGGGGGTCCGCGCCGGCCGTGCCCGCATTCGGATTCTTACCGAGAGCTTTGTAATGGCTTTCGGAGGATGGGATGGACGGGATTCGGGAGTTTTTTTCCGGTCTAGCAGACCCTCGCTCTGGCAACGCGCGGCGACATGATCTTTAAGAGCTTCTGGTGATTGCGCTTTGTACGGTTCTGTGCGGTAGCTTGCTTGCGTGGACATGGCGGATTTTGCCGGAAAGAACGAGGAGTTTCTTCGGGAATTTCTCTCCTTGGACAATGGTTTGCCGCCGCACGGCACTCCTGAGCGAAGCGCATCAAATGCCCTTGATGCGCGGAGAGTTACCAACGACCAAAATTCTCAGGCATTGTCTCAAGATTTCTTTTCCCAGCGTCCACTCTCATTTTGCTGCCAATAAGTCGCCGAAAAGCCCTGCACCAAAACCTCTTTCCACTGCGCCCGCGCGAGTGCGAGTTCTTCAGCGACGTTACCGTCGAAGAGGACAACCACGCGGGCATAAGGCGCGCCAGCTTCCGCGAGGGCCGGCGGCATTTCCGCCCCCTCGACAAAAAGCCTGAGCGCCGCGCCGTTGGGATTTTCGATCCCTGCCGTGAGATAAACCGGCTGCATGCCGGAATCACCGTCGCGCGCGCGGCCATGCGCCAAAAAACTCTCGTCGGAATAGGTCCAGAGCCAGGAATCGAGCGCATCGAGCCGCTCTTCACTCCTTGCTTGCACGGCGACGCGCCAGCCTTTTTCGAGCGATTTCTCGAGGAGATTCGGCAGCACGCTTTCGAGGGGCTGACGCTGCAGATGATAGAACCAAATTTCGGTCATGGTGCAAAAAATAAACTCGACTAAGTTGCCAACATCGATAGCTCGTCTTAATTCTTGTCCTGTTGGTCGATTGCCCGCAAGCCGTTAAAGACTCCCTCTACGCCAATACCTCAACATCCTTGGGGATTCCTCGCCGGCCTCGGCAGTCGCAATGAATTCCGCATGAAATGAGTCGCGTGGAAAATCTCAAGTCTCCCGATAACCCGCCAAAAGCCGCCGCGCCTTCGTAAGATTCGGCAAATCGAGCATCTCGCCATTGAGGCAGATGACGCCCGCTTTCGGCTCGGCCTCGAAAGCGGCGACGATCGCTCGCGCCTTGGCAATCGATTCATTAGAGGGAGTAAAAATCTTGTTGATGATCTCGATCTGCGCCGGGTGGATTGCCATTTTGCCGGCAAACCCGTCGCGCTTGGCGACTTCGCATTCGAGCCGCAATCCCGCCAAATCGCGAAACTTCCCATGCACGGCGTCGATTGCCAGCGCTCCCGCGGAGGCCGCCGCGAACAGGGTAAGGCTTCGCGCCAAAAGATAAGGAAAACTATAGCCACCGCCGGCGTCTCGATTCGTTTCGGCGCCGAGACAGGCGGCGAGATCTTCCGCTCCCCAAGTAAGGCCTTCAAGGCGCCGGCTCGCGCCGGCATAAGTGCCCATGCTGAAAATCGACGCCGCCGTCTCGGTGACGATCGCGATAATTCGCGTCGCGCCGTCCGCGAGATCATGCTGCGCTTCCTTGACTACGAGCATTGCGCCAAGATGCTGGATCGCCGCGCCATTGTGGCACTTTGGCAGAAGGACGCCATCGGGCGACGCCGGCATAACGGCACAAAGATCGGCCTCTGTCAGACCTGATTTGAGCCCGTTGACGCGGACGTAAAGACGCGGGCGTGGGCTCACTGGCACGGCATCGGCTAGGAACGCACGCGCCTGCTCCCGCGCCTTCTGCTTGGCTTCGGGGGCGACCGAATCCTCCAGATCGAGAATGAGGCAATCGGCGCCGCTCGCAAACCCCTTCGCGAGTTTTTTTTCGCTGTCCGCTGGAATGAAAAGCAGCGAGCGCATGCGACGCCTTTATTGGTTTAGGCACTCCGCTTTTTCATAAAAGCCTGGCGGCGGCACTCAGCGACGAGTCTGCCTTCCTGCTGATAGGCGCGGTGGAGGAATTCGACGATGCCGGCGTCCGGACGGGATTTCGACAAGCGCTTGCGCAAAACCTCGGTCGTGACATGCAAGGTGTCGCCCTCGAACAGGGGCGCCGGAAATTTCACTTCTGTCATCCCAAGGTTGGCAATCGTGGTGCCGAGCGTAAGATCGCTGACAGAAATCCCCACCATGAGTCCAAGGGTGAAGAGGGAATTAATCAACGGCCGCCCCCATTCGGTTTCGGCCGCGCAGAAATGGGCGTCGATATGGAGCGGCTGCGGATTGAGCGTCATGTTGGAAAACAGCATATTGTCCATTTGCGTGACGGTCTTTCTCAGCCGGTGCTCGATCAACGCTCCGATGACGAAATCCTCGTAAAAAATGCCGCCGCGCGCGTGCCGCGAGGGGCCAGGTTGCAATTGATCGCGCATCCGACGCTGCCACCCATTGGCGGGACTGGCGGCGGTGCGCCGCCCGGCGTTTAAGTGTTCCTTTACCATGTTGGGAGAAGCTGATTCTAGAATATCTTTTAAGGAATCGTAAACCATGACCGTTCGAAAATTTTTGCAATGGGCAGAGATCGCTTCTCCCGCGGAGCTGGCGGAAGCTGCGGGCGCGCTCGCACGCGCGTTTCTTTCTGGCGAACTTCCGGAGCCAGAGCGGGAGGAAGCGAGGCTCACCCTGACCGGGCTCCTCGATGATTCCTCGCCGCTCGTTCGCCGCGCCCTTGCCGAGAGCTTTGCCTGCGCCGCCAATGCGCCGCATTATATGGTGCTCACTCTTGCCAACGATAATTCCGATGTTGCCGCGATCGTGCTCGCGCGTTCGCCGTTGCTTTCCGACGCGGAACTCGTCGAGTGCGCCGCCACCGCCGATTCCTTCGCCCAATGGGCTATTGCTCTTCGGCCGTGGGTGTCGGCTCCGGTGGCGGCGGCGCTCGCCGAAGTCGGCGCCTGCAAAGCCTTGATTTCCCTCGCCGCTAATCCGGGCGCGGAGCTATTGGAATTTTCCGTCCGCCGGATGATCGAGCGCTATGGCGATGACCGGGACCTGCGCGCGGCGCTTCTGGCCCGCCCGAGCCTGGCGGCGTCGTTACGTTCGGACCTCGCCGGCGCCGCGGCAAAGGCGCTGGCGCCCATGGTGACGGGGCGCGCGGGGCTAACGCCGGAACGAGCCCGATGCCTGACCCGCGAAGCGCGTGAAAAAGCTAATGTCAAAATAGCCGCCGAGACGGCGGGCGAAACAAATGAGATCTTGAACTTTGTCGCGCATCTGCGCCGATCCGGCCAATTGACCGCCGGACTTCTGCTACGCGGATTGCTCTGCGGCAACAAGCACCTCCTTGAGACGGCGCTTTGCGAATTGAGCGGGCTCGCGATGCCGCGCGTCATGGGCCTCGTGGCCGCAAGCAAAAGCGCCGGATTCGCGGCGCTTTATCGCAAGGCACATATGCCGGAGCGCTTACTGCCGGCTTTTATCGTGGGCTTGGAGGCGGTCGCGAAATCCCGTTGCGGCGGGCCGATGAACGCGCGTTTGCAAGGGCCTATTGTTGCCTCCGTCCTGCACGCCTGCGCTGCCGTCAACCACGGCGAACTGGACCAGTTGATAGCAGCCTTGCGCCGTCTCGAAGCTGAAGCCGCCCGGAACGAAGCCCGCGAATTTCGTCGTGCCACGGCAGCGTCTCACGCATTGCCGGACCTCGCAAGCACGCGTCGGCTGCCGCCTGCGGTAAGAATACAGACTTCGCCGGCCAAAACCATCGTTCCGGAAAGGCGCGTATCGCCCGTAAAAGCGGAAAGCTTCCCGATCGATCTAGCGGCTTTCGCGGAGGAACTTGCGGCAGCCTGAGCCTTGCCTGGGCCTTACCGCGCCGTTGTTTGACCGCGGCACAAATTATCGCCGCCCCGCACGAGACCGGCGACTTCGGCATAATGTAGAAGTAAAATTGTTTTTGCATCGATAATTTCGCCAGTGCCGATCATGGCCAGCGCTTCGTCGAGCGTTGGTTCCAGGATTTCAATATCCTCGCCTTCGCCTGCGAGCCCGCCGCCCTTGCCGGTCCGGTCCCCGGCTGTATATTGCGCGACGAAAAAGGTCAGCTTCTCGCCAAAGCATCCAGGACTCATATAGGCCTCGAAAACACGGCGCGGGTGCCGCACCGCAAATCCGGTTTCTTCCTCGGCTTCCGTGACGATCCGGGTTTCGGCGTTCTCGCCATCGAGCCTGCCTGCACAGACTTCGATCAAGCTTTCATGACGGTCCTTCAAATACGCGGGCAGGCGAAACTGCCGCACAAGGACGACCCGCGAGCGGCCTGGATCGTAGAGCAAAATCGCGGCGCCATCGCCTGGGTCGTAGATCTCGCGGGCAAGGCTTTGCACGCGCCCATCGAAACGCTTCCGTTCGATGGCGAGTCTTTCCAGCAATCCGTTCCCGCGTGAAACGATATGCCGCCCAAGAATGCGAATGTTGCCGGTCATTGAATCAATATCCAAACTGTTCCCGCAGGATCCGTTCGCCGAGCGAATGACCTGGATCGTGGAGAAGAACGAGGCCAGTCGCATGATCCATCGCGACCGTCACCTTCACCACGTTCTTCACCTCGAAATGATCGGCGACGGCAGCGGCGGGACGTTTGTCCGCCTCGAGAATATCGATTGTCACATTTGCCGTGTCGGGCAATAGAGCGCCCCGCCAGCGGCGCGGCCGGAACGCGGCGATCGGCGTCAACGGCATCAACGTCGCGTCGAGCGGCAGGATCGGTCCATGCGCCGACAGATTATAGGCGGTCGAACCGACCGGCGTGGAGACGATCAGCCCATCGGCGATGAGTTCGCCTAGTCTCTCCTTGCCGTCAATCGAAATCCGCATTTTTGCCGCTTGATAGGCCTGACGCAGGATGGAGACTTCATTGATCGCCCGCGCCTTGATGCTTTCCCCTTGGGTGCCGGTTGCCTCCATCAGCAAAGGATACACGATCGATGCTTCCGCTTGGTCGAGACGCTGTTCGAGGTCTGGGCCATGGAATTCATTCATGAGAAAGCCCACCGAGCCCCACTTCATGCCGTAGATCGGCTTGTTTTTCCCCATGAAGCGGTGCAGCGTCTGCAGCATGAGCCCATCGCCGCCAAGCGCCACGACGACGTCGGCTGTTTCCGGATCGATCGTTCCAAAGCGCGCGGCGAGGCCGGCCTTTGCCGCATTTGCTTCCGGCGTGCCGGACGTCAAGAAAGCGATGCGCTCGAAGCGGTGTTTTGCGGTCTTGCTTGGCGGCATGTTGGGTTGCTCCGGCCCTGACCTTTTATCATAGCCGCGCGCCGGGTTCGCCGCAAAACCATCGCTTAATCGATCACATCCGGCCGGTCGCCGGCAAGGAGGAGCTGAGGCACCTGCGTAAAGGTCCAAGTGCCGTCTCGCTTGTGAAAGACCCAGACGAGATCGAAACGGTCGAGCGGCCAATATTGCGGCGCGCTTGTCTTGTTTCCCAGGGGCGATTCGAAGCGGGGATTTGGCGCGAGCGGAAAATCGCGATAAGGTTCATCTTTTAGCTCGAGTTTTTTTTGGCCGCATTCAGAAAGGATGCGCCGCGCGGCTTCAAAGGCGCCCAACGGGCGCGCTTGTCTCCTCGGCGTGGGAGTGCCGTCATGTTGAAGAAGACTTGGCAGTTTCTCCAAGACGAGAAGAACCAGAGGATGCTGACCTTGATTGGCGGCGGCCTCGCTGTCGCCGTTGGAGCGCTCTGGACCGCATTCGTTTATTTCTTCCCGACGCACGAGGTAAAGCCAAGTCCGCCGCAAAGCAAGATCGAAGCCGATTGCGGCAGCGTCGCCATCGGCGGCGATGTGTCGGGCGCGACGATCACGGCCGGGAGCGGCAGCGGCTGTCCGAAACGAGGGCGATGACTTGCGCAAGATCCTCCCGGCCCTTGGCCTTGTCCTCGCATTAGCTGTCGCGCCGGGAGCCCGGAACGCCTGCGCGCAGGAGCGGCCTCCGGTTCACGCGGAGAAGGCAGCGTCGCGATCGGCGGCAATGTTTCGAACAGCACGATTGGCGTTCCGCCCGACAAGGTCGAGGAATTGGTCCGGCTCAGGACAAAGCCTCTTGAGGATTTGTCTGAATCGCAAAAAGACACCATCGCGCTTCTGAAGGAGAAGCTCGATCTCAACCAGCGCCAGGTCCGGAGCGCCTTGGAGATTGTGGGCGAAGCCGACGTTCCCCCGGAACGCCTCGCGGCGAAGCTCGTCGAGATCGCCGGGAAATACAAGGACCTCAAAACGGCGGCGGCGGCGCAACCCGGCGACGATTCGAAAATCACCAGCTTGAAGGCGGAAGCGCAAAAGGCGATTGCTGATGGGCAACTCGGCAAGGCGGACGAGATTTTGGCCGCGATCGAAAAAATCCAAACCGAAGCGTTGGACCGTCTGGCGCTCAATTCGGCGCAAACCACCGCCCAGCGCGGGGATCTCGCCTTGACCCGGTTGCGTTATCTCGACGCGGCACAGCGCTTTGCCGAAGCGGCGGCGAAAGGCCGCAAGGGCATGAAATCGAGCGTTGGAAATACCTTACCGCAGAGGCCAACGCGCTCTACCGGCAAGGCGATGAATTAGGCGATAACGCGGCGGCGCAGTCAGCGATCGAGCGCTATCGCCACCTGGCAGAGCTGCGGCCCCGGAACGGCTTTCCGCGTGACTGGGCCATGACCCAGAACAATCTCGGCCTTGCGCTCTGCCGTCTCGGCGAGCGGGAGAGCGGGACGGCGCGGCTCGAGGAGGCCGTTGCTGCCTATCGCGAATCGCTGAAGGAATACACCCGCGAGCGCGCGCCGCTCGATTGGGCCACGACCCAGATGAATCTCGGCACTGCGCTCGCAGTGCTCGGCGAGCGGGAGAGCGGGACGGCGCGGCTCAACGAGGCCGTCGCCGCTTTTCGCGAAGCCTTGCAGGAAAATACCCGCGCGCGCGTGCCGCTCGTCTGGGCCATGACCCAGAACAATCTCGGCAATGCGCTCTGGCGTCTCGGCGAGCGGGAGAGCGGGACGGCGCGGCTCGAGGAGGCCGTCGCCGCCCATCGCGAAGCCTTGCAGGAAAATACCCGCGCGCGCGTGCCGCTCGATTGGGCAATGATCCAGATGAATCTCGGCACGGCGCTCGACACACTCGGCGAGCGGGAGAGCGGGACGGCGCGGCTCGAGGAGGCCGTCGCCGCCTATCGCGAAGCCTTGCAGGAATTGACCCGCGCACGCGTGCCGCTCGAATGGGCCAGGACCCAGAATAATCTCGGCGTTGCGCTCAAAGTGCTCGGCGAGCGGGAGAGCGGAACGGCGCGGCTGGAGGAGTCGGTAGCCGCCTGTCGCGAAGCATTGAAGGAAGAAACCCGTGGGCGCGTGCCGCTCCTATGGGCGGGAGCCCAGGTGAGTCTCGGCAATGCGCTCGAAAGGCTCGGCGAGCGGCAGAGCGGGACGGCGCGGCTCAACGAGGCCGTCGCCGCTTTTCGCGAAGCCTTGCAGGAAAATACCCGCGCGCGCGCCGCTCGATTGGGCCGCGACCCAAATAAATCTCGGCGATGCGCTCGCAAAGCTCGGCGAGCGGGAGAGCGGGACAGAGCGGCTCGAGGAGGCCGTCGCCGCCTTTCGCGAAGCCTTGCAGGAATTGACCCGCGCGCGCGTGCCGCTCCAATGGGCCGGGACCCAGAACAATCTCGGCAATGCGCTCGCAACGCTCGGCATGCGGGAGAGCGGGACGGCGCGGCTGCAGGAGGCCGTCGCCGCGTATCGCGAAGCCTTGCAGGAATATACCCGCGCGCGGGTGCCGCTCCAATGGGCCATAAGCACCGGCAGTCAAGGCGTCGCCCTCATGCTGCTCGCGGAACGGCGCGGCGATGCGCAGATGGCGAAACTGGCGGTCCAGCAGATCGAGGCGGCTCTCACGATAACGCGTGACGGCGGCGATGCGCCTTCCGCCGGCTTTTATGAAGCGCAATTGCCAAAGGCCCGCGCGCTTGCACAAAAAACTCGCCAAGCGCTGAGCCCACCGCATCGCTTCTATAACTCCGAGCCGCGCTGTTCCCGGGACCCGAATCGCGACGGCTCAGCAGCGCCCGGGCCATGGCGGCCGGATAGAATATCGTATTTTCAGAAAGTCCAATTTGCGCTGAGGAGGTAAACAAACATGCGATAGACGCAGAACGAGCCCCGGTGCATTCAAGCAACCGCGGGGCTCTGCTTCGCCTTTCCGAAGCGATCTGTGATTTATGCAGATTCTCGATGCGACCTCACATCCGCTTGGCCTTCGCGGGCGCTATCGCACGTCGATATCAGATTGTCGGGGGTGGCGTTTCGGCCCGGCATCTTAAGGTTTCGCGCCACCGTGACCCCGCGCCTGTGGGGTCTGTCATACTGTCCCGGTGGAGTCATCGCTCCTCCATTGCATTGGAACGGATGAGTTGTCGAAAGAAGGCACCTTCCGCTTCCGGCAGGCTCTTGTGAACAACGGCGGAAGCATTGTTATGCTGCGCTTCTTCCGCGCATGTGTCAATTTTTTTCGCACCATTTTGCGGCCAATTTGTCGCACGAGCGCATCAGCGGCTCTATCGTGATACCGGCGGCGCGACAGACCAGCGCACGCATTTATCTACCGCACTTGGGCCTTGCGCGCCATATTCCCGTTCGCAATTTTCCTTGATGCGCTTCATGGGATCACCCCGATCGCACGCGGTCAAAAGGACAAGCGACAACATAAGAAGCCACATTCTCATCTGAGTAGATGGAGGCCAATCAGGCGTAACTTGTCAAGTGCATAATCCCCAAGCTTTACCGGTACCATGCGCTGAGCTTCCTTGACTTCCTTGCGGGCAGGCGCCTACAAGGCCGGGTCCTAGATTTGGGAGTATTTCGAGCGAGCCGCGCTGTCCTATGAGGCAAGCGGTGAACGTCCGGCGGCGCGTCGCGCTCCCGGGCGCGGTTTACGTTGAAGCTTCGCGCGCAGGTCCGCGGTTGCGCTGTCAAGCTCTGGCCTGGCGGACCTTTCTTCCCGGATTTGTAATTAGACTTTAAAAGAAATCCCGCCACCGGTGCGGTGAAGCCTAAGGATAAACGCATGTTCGAAGGGCTTTCGGAAAAGCTCTCTGGCATTTTGGATAAATTAACGCGGCGCGGCGCGCTGTCGGAAGAGGACGTGAACCTCGCGTTGCGCGAGGTCCGCCGCGCCCTTCTCGAAGCCGATGTCGCGCTCGACGTCGTGCGTTCCTTCGTGGACAACGTGCGCGCGCGCGCGGTTGGCGCCGACGTCGTCAAATCGGTGACGCCCGGCCAGATGGTCGTGAAAATCGTCAACGACGTGTTGATCGAGACGCTTGGCTCCGATGCCGATCCGATCGACCTCGACGCGCCGGCGCCGGTCGCGATCATGATGATCGGCCTGCAAGGCGCGGGCAAGACGACGACCACCGCGAAAATCGCCAAGCGTCTCTCCGAGAAAATGAAGCGCAAGGTGTTGATGGCCTCGCTCGACGTGAAGCGTCCGGCGGCGCAAGAGCAGCTCGCCGTGCTCGGCCGCCAGGTTTCCATCGACACTCTGCCAATCGTCGCAGGCCAGACCGCTGTCCAGATTGCCAAACGCGCGGAACAGGCGGCGCGTTTGCAAGGCTACGACGTCGTCATGCTCGACACCGCTGGGCGCACCCATATCGACGAAGCGCTGATGGAGGAAATGGTCGAGATCAAGGCGGCGACGCGCCCGCACGAGATTCTTCTCGTCGCCGACAGTCTCACCGGCCAGGACGCGGTGCATCTTGCGAAAAGCTTCGATGACAGGGTCGGCATTACCGGCATCGTGCTGACGAGAATCGATGGCGATGGACGCGGCGGCGCGGCGCTCTCGATGCGGGCGGTTACCGGCAAGCCAATCAAGCTTCTCGGCACCGGCGAGAAGATGGACGCGCTGGAGGATTTTCATCCTTCCCGTATCGCCAACCGCATCCTCGGCATGGGCGACATCGTCTCACTTGTCGAAAAAGCGGCCGAGTCGATCGATGCCGAGAAGGCGCGCCGCATCGCTGAGAGGATGCGGAAGGGCAAGTTCGATCTCGATGATCTTTCCGACCAGCTCGCCCAGGTCGAGAAAATCGGCGGCTTAGGGGGCATCATGGGAATGCTGCCGGGTGTCGCCAAGATGAAGGAGCAACTTGCCTCTGCCCGTTTCGACGATGGCATCATCAAGCGCCAGCGCGCCATTATTTCGTCGATGACCCGTGAGGAGCGGCGTGCCCCCTATATCCTCAAGGCCTCGCGCAAGAGGCGCGTCGCGGCGGGCTCCGGCGTGAAGGTCGAGGATGTCAACAAGCTCTTAAAACTGCACCGGCAGATGGCCGATATGATGAAATCGATGGGCGGCGCCAAGCCTGGCGGCGCGATGGGGAAGATGGCGTCCATGTTCGGCCTGCCGGGCGGCGGGTTGGGAGGTGGAATGCCACAGCCTGCGCCAAAACAGCTCGCCGCCGTGCAGAGGCAAGTTGGCCAGAGGCAAATCGGGCCAACGCCGGCGCAATCGAGACCTGCTGGACCCACGCCGAACCCGGCGAACGGAATGAAGGAGCCGCCAAAATTGCCCGGTCTCGGGGGGGCGAAGCTTCCAGGTCTCGGCGGCGGCCTATGGAGCGGCCTCAACCCGTTCGGAAAAAAGAAATGATGGCCGAAGTTGAAAATCTTGTCCTTGATCATCTGCGTCATATGCGCGGGCAGCTCGATCGCATGGAAAACGATATTGGCGAGATCAAGGGCCGGCTAGGCCGGCTCGAAGCGGGTCTCGCGCAAGTGCACGTCGCGCTCGCGGAACAATCACTTCGTCTCGATCGCCTCGACGCGCGGGTCACCCGCATCGAAAAGCGGCTTGATCTCGTTGAAGGCTAGACATTAATCGCCGGTCCAACAGTTAAAAGGAAAGCACAATGCCATTGAAAATTCGTCTGTCGCGCGGCGGCGCCAAGAAGCGGCCGTTCTATCGGGTCGTGGTCGCCGATTCCAGGATGCCGCGCGATGGAAGGTTCATCGCACGCCTCGGCATCTTCGATCCCTTGAAGGCGAAGGATGCGGAAGACCGGATCGTGCTCGACCAGGAAAAGGCGAAAGCGTGGATCGCCAAGGGCGCGCAGCCGACCGATCGCGTCGCTCGTCTGCTTGACACCCTCGGCGTCTTGAAGCGTGCCCCGCGCGACAATCCCAAACAGGCGCTGCCGAGGAAAAAGGCGCAGGAGCGCGCCGCCGCCGCGGCAAAGACGGCGACGCCAGCTGCCTGACCCCCCGGCCCGCCGCGCGAGCGCAATGGTAAAGGATCGCATTCAGGTTGGCCGTTTTGGCGCCCCGCATGGCGCCGGCGGCGAATTGCGGCTCACTTCGTTTACCGGCGCTCCGGGCGCCATCGCCGCCTACAAACCTCTTTTCGATGAAAGTGGAACCCGGCGATTTTCGATTCTGAGCCTACGTCCAATCAAGCACAACATGTTCATTGCCAGGATCGCGGGGGTTGACGATCGCGCGAGCGCTGAGGCATTGACCCATGCCGCGCTTTATGTGTCGCGCGAGTCTCTGCCCGCCGCGGGGGAAGACGAATTCTATCGCTCCGATCTAATTGGACTTGCGGCGATGAACGAAGCGGGAGAAGCGTTTGGCAGCGTCGTCAATGTCTTGAATTTTGGCGGCGGCGATATTTTGGAAATCGCGTGTCCAACCAGTAGCGAGACGCTGCTTTTGCCGTTCACCAAAGAGGTTTTTCCGCGTGTCGATATCGAGGCGGGCCATTTGACCGTCGTGCCACCCTTAGAGGTCGATGCAAAGCTTCCGTCTCCGAAGGATTGATGCGTCATGTGGCGGGCGACGGTTTTCACCTTGTTTCCAGAAATGTTTCCCGGGCCTCTCGGTATCTCGCTTTCGGGCGCGGGTTTGGCGCGCGAACTTTGGAGCATCGAAATTCGGGACATCCGCGCGCATGGGCAAGGCCGTCATAGGGCGGTCGACGATATGCCGGCCGGCGGCGGCCCCGGCATGGTGATCCGCGCCGATGTGCTTGCCGCAAGCCTCGACGCCGGGCTCGACGAGGCCGACAGGCGGCCGCGCGTGCTGCTTTCGCCGCGCGGCGCGCCCTTCACCCAAGCCCGCGCGCGCGCGCTTGCGGCGGGAGAAGGGGCCGTGCTGATCTGCGCCCGGTTCGAGGGCGTCGATGAGCGGATCGTTGCCGCCCGCGGCCTCGAAGAAGTGTCCATCGGCGATTTTGTCCTCTCCGGCGGCGAGATCGCCGCGATGGCGGTGTGTGACGCCTGCGTGCGGCTATTGCCCGGCGTGATGGGAGAGCAATCTTCGGGTATCGAAGAGAGTTTCGAGGCGGGGCTTCTTGAATATCCGCATTATACGCGGCCGCGCGAATGGGAGGGCCGGGCAATCCCAGACGTGCTACTTTCCGGCGACCACGCGAAAATCAAGGCCTGGCGCGAGGCGGCGGCGCTTAAGGTCACCCGCGAGCGAAGGCCGGATTTGCTCAAGCGGACCGGTTCCGAGATCAAGGATCAAGCGAAGCATCGCTGACGACGTGGAATCGTTATCGCTGTAGGATCTGCCTCGGATAAATCAATCCGTCATTTTTGCCTCGGAGGGCAAGGTCGTTGCGGTCCGTGACTGCTTTCTCTAAGGTCACTGAGTCCCAGATAATCGTGTGCAAGTGATTCGTGTCGAAATGAGTCTTGCGATCTTCCCATTACTTTTTGCGGCACCTCTAGTCTAAGTCTTTTTCGGTAGTGTCTCAGTTTGAATGAGACACTACCTCTTTTTCCAGGGTTTCGTCTCGGCGATCCAACGGCGCGGCGAAATGGACGCGGCTGCCGCGTCGCTCATTCGGAGCCAACGCCGTGCGTCTCCAGACACCCCCCAATCAGGGGGTGCGGCGAAAGCGGTTTCGTGACAATCAATCCGGGCGATGCGGGGTTTGTGAAACGGCCGGCGGTCAATGACACGGCATCGCAGTAGAAGAATAGTTGCAATGAATAGCTACCATAGTAACGGAAGCCGCGCCGCACCGGCGCGGGGTTTTATGGCCCTCTTGGCCATGCTGGCGATGGGGCTTGGCTTGCGGAGGCGGCGCCCTTAGCCTATGTCACGAATCTCGACAAGGCCGGTCAGGCCGTCATTTCGGTGATCGACACGGCCACAAACACCGTGGTGACCACGGTCCCGTTGGGGGTCACTAACACAATTTCCCCGATTGAACTGGCCGTCGCGCCGGATGGAAAACACGTCTACGTCCTGCCTGGTTTCAAAGTCCTGGCGATAGACGCGGCCACCAACATAGTGGTGGCAAGGATTTCGGTGAAGGAGACCACCTTTGGGCTAGCCGTCACCCCGGACGGGACACACGCCTATGTCGCGAACCAAAACTCCAACAACGTTTCGGTGATCGCCACGGCCACCAACACGGTGGTGGCCACGGTCCCGGTGGGGATTACCCCCGAAGGGGTCGCGATTACCCCGGATGGGAAACACGCCTATGTCGGGAATAGATTCAACGCAACCGTTTCGGTGATCCGCACGAGAGACAACACGGTGGTGGCCACGGTTCCGGTGGCGGGTTCCTCCTCCGGGGTCGCCGTCACCCCGGATGGCAAACACGCCTATGTCGCGATTGCTGCCCTCTTAGGCGGCTTTATCGATGCCAGTGTCTCGGTGATCCGCACGGCCACCAACACGGTGGTGGCCACGGTCCCGTGTTGTGTCGGGTTGGGGTGGGTCGGAGGGGTTGGCATTGTGCCGCCGCCGCCGGGCGTCCGCTTCCTTGCCTTCAGCGCCACCGCGCTCGACATCGCCTTCGGCACGGCCCCCAACGAAGATTTTTTTAACCTTCATTCCCAATTCACCTTGAGCAGCACCGCACCTGGGCTCCATCCCATCGCGATCCGGTCACGCTCCAGGTCGGCACCTTCTCCATTACTATCCCGCCCCACTCCTTCACGGAGCAGCCGGACGGCTCTTTCACCTTCGCGGGGGTGATCAGATCACGCCGACGGCCACGCTGCAATACGCGTTCCACGCGAAGGCGCAGGGCGCGAGCTTAACCGGAACCACGAATCCGGTGTATGTGACCCTGATTATCAGTGGCGACAGCGGCACAACCTCGGTCACGGCCGCGATTTCCGGCGCGGCCGCGTCGGTCAAGGCCGCGATGTCCCGCTAAAACGCATGCTTCCTGGCGTGATCCGGTCCAATTGGACCGGATCACGCCGCAAGAGCCGCCAGCCAACATCGCGGCGGTAGTATCCGCCTTTAGGTCTTTTTCCAGGGTTTCGTCTCGGCGATCGTCCACTCGCCCCGCTTATCCGAGCAAGCGGTTCCTTGCAAGGTGTGTTCGTCTCCCTTGCAATCGACCTCGGCGAGAAAGACACGACAAATCCCGGCATCCAAGGGGTAGGGTTTGCCAACCGGAGTGAATGAACCCTTATTGCCCGAGTCCGGATTATCCCAGCCGACCAGCGAACCATTGCCTTGCGGATCGAGGGCGGTCGAAAGCGCGGCCTTGGCGCGACGCCAGTCCTCGGGTTCGAGGAGACCGGCGAGCGACGAGTTCGGGACCGCTCCAGCCGCATCTACTTTGGAGCCCGGCGGCATCAAGGGCGAGATCGGAAGCGCCATGGAACATCCGGCAAGGATCATTGGCAGGCCGCCAAGGATGCAAGCTTTCGCCGCCCGCGCGAGCGGTTTCCGCCCAAACGACCAGAAATATGGGAAACGAAAAATCGCGCGTGATCCGCGCGCCATGCTACAAGGCCTCGCGCCAAACGAATAGTGGCCATAACGGCGAAAAGCATCCCGCACGACTCGGCTGCTCGTTAAAATTGACTCCTTTGGAGGTTTACCGTTGAATGGGTTAACGACTCGTGACTTCACCGAGGCGTCCGATCCCTTCGCTTTGTTTGTGGACTGGTTCGACGCGGCGCAAAAAAGCGAGCTTAGCGATCCCAACGCGATGGCGCTTGCGACCGCCGATTCCGATGGCCTCCCAAATGTGCGCATGGTCTTGCTCAAGGCAGTCGAATCGTCAGGATTTGTCTTTTACAGCAATTGCGAGAGCGCCAAGGGCCAGGAGCTTCACGCGAACATGCGGGCGGCGGCGGTCTTGCACTGGAAATCGCTGCGGCGGCAGGTTCGTTTTCGTGGGCCGGTCGCGCTCGTTGCCGATGCAGAGGCCGATGCCTATTTCGCCAGCCGCCCTTTGGCGAGCCGGATCGGCGCTTGGGCAAGTCGGCAATCGCGGCCGCTCGAAAGCCGTTTCGCGCTCGAGAAGGCGGCCGCGAATTATGCCGCGAAATTTGGCCTTGGCAAAGTTCCCCGGCCGCCCTATTGGCTCGGTTACAGGATTTCCCCTATTTATCTCGAATTTTGGTTGGAGGGCGCCTTCCGTCTGCACGACCGTATCGTTTTCCGGCGCCAAACGGAGCGGGACGCGTGGCGCAAGGAGCGCCTCTATCCATGAGCCATATTGATTCTTGCGCCGCGCGCGAGGCCCGGCCGGGCTCGGCGCGGACTTATCCGCAGTGTCCATATCTTGGCGTGAGCGTCGCCGTCTTCCGGGCTGGCCGGGTTCTACTCGCCAGGCGCACCAAGCCGCCATATGATGGTGCTTTTTCGTTGCCCGGAGGCCTGGTTGAGGTCGACGAGACCTTGGCTGCGGCGGCACTGCGCGAAGTTCAGGAGGAACTTCAAATCGATGCGCGGATCGTTGCCTTTAATCAATTTGTGGAATCAATCGATCGCGACAACGCCGGCAAAATCCGCCATCATTACGTGATTGCTTCCTTTGTGGGCGAATGGATCGCGGGAGAAGCCAAACCTGGGCCTGAGGCGGGGGAAGCGGTCTGGGTTCTGCCCGCATGCCTCGCCGGGCTTGAATGCACGCCTCATATCGTCACCGTGGTCGAAGCGGCGCAAAGAGCCCTGAATGCGCGCGTCTAGGCAGGCCAACCTTGAGCAATTAGCAATGAAGAGAGCCGTGGTGTTCGCAGGTGGCAACATTCCGGGCCAAGCGCTTCGCGCGATTGCGGCGGCGGCAATTTGCGTCGCAATTTCGACTGCCCCGGCCGGGGCCCAATTTTTAGACTTTCTTTTTGGCAGCCGGCCAGCGGCCACGCCGCCGCCCGCGTCCGGCGGCACCAATACGCAACCCGGCAAGGTCAAGCAGCATAAACCCAAGACTAAAAAAGCGGCGGCCAAACCCGCGCCCGATACAAAAACGGTTCCGGCGCCGGAAACGGAGCCGGCGCGGCCTTACGATCCCGAGATTCTGCGGCTAGCCGAAATCCTCGGCGCCCTGACCTATCTGGATGCACTCTGCGCCTCCAACCCTCAGGACGACTGGCGCGCGAGGATGCAGGCGCTTTTGCAAGCCGATGCCAAGACCGCGGCGCGGAAGGAGCGGCTCGCTGGTAGCTATAACCGGGGCTTACACGATTACGCAAGAACCTACCATCTGTGCACCCCAAACGCGCAGGCCATCATCACCCGGTTCCTCGCGGAGGGTGCCGGCATTTCGCACGTGGTGGTCAACCGCTACGGCGCGTCGTAGGCTAAGGCGGTGAGGCGTTGACCTCGGCCCGAGCGAAGTTCCGATAGGTGAAGCCAACCCTATTTCATTGGGATGCGGCACGATTGAAGAATCTCATTACTGGCGTCCCTGGCATTCGCGTCGGCCATGCGCATGACGAAAGACTAGGCTCCGGCGTCACCGCGCTGATTTTCGAAGCTCCCGCCATCGCCTCGATCGCCGTTCACGGCGGCGCGCCGGGGCTGCGCGACACGGGTTTGCTCGAACCTTCGATGACCATCGAGCGGGTCGATGCTTTGGTCCTTTCGGGCGGCTCCGTTTATGGCCTCGATGCGATGGGCGGAGTCACGGCTTATCTCCGCGAGAGCGGCCGTGGCTTCGCGGTGCGCGACATCAAGGTGCCGATCGTGCCGGGCGCGGTCCTTTTCGATCTCTTGAATGGCGGCGACAAAAACTTTGGCCACGAGCCGGTCTATTGGCATTTGGGCTACCGAGCAGCAGCCGAGGCGGCGGTTGAATTCGCGCTTGGCAGCGTGGGCGCGGGCTTTGGCGCCACGACCGAAAATCTCAAGGGAGGCCTCGGCTCGGCGAGCGATGCGACCTCGGGCGGGTTTCGCGTTGGCGCGCTTGTCGCGGTGAATGCGGTTGGCCGCGCGACGATCGGCGAAGGCCCGCATTTTTGGGCCGCCCCTTATGAGCAAAATGGCGAATTCGGCGGCCTCGGCTGGCCCCCTTGGCCGGCGGACGCGCTCGGCTTTCGCATCAAGGGCGACGCGGCGGAAAATACGACAATCGCCATCGTCGCCACCGACGCGGCGCTGACCAAAGCGGATGCGAAGCGTCTTGCCATAATGGCGCATGACGGCATGGCGCGGGCGTTGCGCCCCTCGCACGCGCCCATGGACGGCGACACGGTTTTTTCCGCCGCGACCGGAACGGCGGACAAAGTCCCAACGATCATTGACAAGACCGAGATCGGCTCATGTGCCGCCGATTGCCTCGCCCGCGCCATCGCCCGCGCCGTTTACGAGGCCACGCCCCTGCCTTTCCCCGGCGCCCTGCCGAGCTGGCGCGGCAAAATTGAAGGGAGATAAACGCATTGGCGAGCCCGTGGACTTATCCCGCCCTCCCGTGTTAGGGCGCGCGACAATCACGACGGCGCCATGCCACGCCGCAGTAATGACTCAGATTGAATTTCTGGTCCCGTGCTAGTCCGCAAGCACGGTACAGCCAGGAACGGCGATGACCGTCAAGGAAATAAGGCTCGCCATGATCGATGTGCCGGGTGGAATCGAATTTGTTCGGAGTCTGCCGACCTTCCCCAAGGGCATTATTACGTTCCTTGTTGTCCTCGTGGCTGGGTTAATACTCTACTTTCTTTGGCAAGAACCGTCGGAGGTTCCATCTGAAAAGCAGCCGCCGGGAACCACTAACCAGAGTGGTAATGCTGCGTCTAGCGGCCAGTCGGGCGGTGTAACTGCCGGTCTGTATATCAACCAATTACCACCCGTAACGGTGCAACAGAAGGAAGAAGCATTATCAAGTCTTCAATCTGAGATCGAGGAATTAGCTGAATTCCCAAATCGCCCAGATATATCGGAACCACGCACGCTATTGGAGCAGCACGCCATAAACAAGTTGCCGCACCGGCTATTCATAATTTTGAGTAAGTACTATAAGGAGACGATAAAAAGTGTCCCTAAAGTCGGGGAAGAACCGTTTAATTACAAGAAAACTTACTCTAACTTCGAAAGCGGGGAATACGACTTCGAAAATGAAGCCACGATCCAGATAGGGAAGATTGTCTCTGTGCGCTTCAGGCCGGGGTGGACAATATATTTTCGATATTTTCTACTGCGATCAGGCAGCTTAACCCAGCAGCAGATTATTGATGGCGGGAGTTTTTTAAACTACGGCATCACTTGGGACGAGGCGGAGCGGGTTTTTAATGAGCTTACGAAGAACCCAGCTATTGGTCCGGCGATGGCAGAGAAGTTTTCTTTGCAGCAGAGCATATTGTCGACGGCCACCAGCATCTTCGACACCTATAAACGCCCATAGACGAATTGTGCGGACAGCTCGTAAGGCCACAATGTCCGCAATCCATTGGCGAAACTCAAAGTGACACACTACCCACGCTGCACGCGCCTTTGACAAAGAGTCCCTGAATGATCCCGCGCTATTCCCGGCCTGAAATGTCCGCCATATGGGAGGCGCAAACACGATTTCGCATCTGGTTCGAAATCGAGGCTTTTGCCTGCGACGCGCTGGCCGAAATCGGCGTCATCCCGAAGCAGGCCGCCAGGGCGATCTGGGAAAAAGCCGGCCATGTAACGTTTGACGCGGCGCGGATCGACGCGATCGAAAATGTCACGCAACATGATGTCGTCGCCTTCTTGACTCACCTCGCCGAATTCATTGGTCCCGAGGCGCGGTTTGTGCATCAAGGCATGACGTCGTCCGACGTGCTCGACACTTGTTTGGCCGTCCAACTCACGCGCGCCTCGGACATTCTTCTGGCCGACATCGACGCCTTGCTTGCCGCCTTAAAGCGCCGCGCGTTCGAGCACAAGCTCACGCCCATGATCGGCCGCTCGCATGGCATCCACGCCGAGCCAATGACTTTTGGGCTAAAACTCGCGCAAGCCTACGCCGAATTCTTACGCACCCGGGAGCGTTTGGTGAATGCAAGGAAAGAAATCGCGACCTGCGCGATTTCCGGCGCCGTCGGCACTTATGCGAACATCGATCCCCGCGTTGAGGCCCACGTCGCGGCAAAACTCGGGCTTGCGGTCGAACCCGCCTCGACGCAAATCATTCCGCGCGATCGCCACGCCATGTTCTTCGCAACGCTTGCCGTCATTGCGTCCTCGATGGAGCGGCTTGCAACCGAGATCCGCCATTTGCAACGAACCGAAGTGCTGGAAGCAGAGGAGTTTTTTTCGGAAGGTCAGAAGGGCTCGTCCGCCATGCCGCACAAGCGCAATCCGGTGCTGAGCGAAAACGTGACGGGGCTCGCCCGGCTCGTGCGCGGCATGGCGATGCCGGCCATGGAGAACGTCGCGCTTTGGCACGAGCGCGATATTTCGCATTCGTCCGTCGAGCGGATGATCGCGCCGGACGCGACGATCACCCTCGATTTCGCGCTTGCGCGTCTTACAGAAGTGATTGACAAGCTCATCGTCTATCCCGCCAACATGAAAAAAAATCTAGATCGGCTGGGCGGCCTCGTTCATTCGCAGCGGGTTCTCCTCGCTCTGACCCAAAAAGGCGTGAACCGCGAGGAGGCATATGTTTTGGTTCAGCGCAACGCCATGCCGGTATGGCGCGGGGAAGGGGAGTTCTTGACCCTCTTGAAACGAGACAAGGACGTGCGCATGGTGCTAAGCGATGCCGAACTCGAAGAGTTCTTTGACCTCGGATATCATTTGAAGAATATCGATTTCATCTTTAAGCGCGTCTTCGGCGAGAGTTGAAGATCGTGTCCATGGGGGTACCGCGATCGCGGCCGCGGGTTCCACTTAAACGACGCAGGCGGGCTTTTTCGATGCGTGCATCCGAGGCCGATATTCTCGTCATTCCGGGGCTCGGCGGGTCTGGACCGGACCATTGGCAGAGCCGCTGGGAAGCCAAAATCCCGGCCGTGCGCCGCGTCGTTCAGGCGGATTGGGAGAAGCCGGAGCTTGATACCTGGCGGGACCGCATCGTCGAGGAAGTGGAGCGTGCGGCGCGCCCGGTCATTCTGGTCGCTCATAGTCTCGGCGTGCTCGCGGCCGTGCATGCCGCGCCGTTTCTGGCAAAAGGAGTAAGCAGCGGAAAGGTCAAGGGCGCCTTTCTGGTCGCCCCGCCCTCTGCCAAGGTTCTTGCCGGGCTCGACGCGCTCGACCCCGCGTTCTTGACCGTGCCCGGAAAACCGCTTCCTTTCCCTTCCCTAGTGATCGCGAGCCGCGACGATCATTTTTCCTCTTTTGCCGACAGCGAGGATTTGGCGCGCGCGCTTGGCGCGGAGCTGGTCGACGCGGGATTTTCAGGCCACATCAACAGCGAAAGCGGACACGGCCCCTGGCCGGAAGGCGTCATGCGCTTCGCCTCATTTCTAAAGGCGCTGTGATGTCGCCCAAGTCCACCGTCACAAAACCTAGCCGAAGCGCACCGGCTGGCCTTGCCCCGGCATGGTGAGCTCGCCCTCCCACATGACGCACCGGCCGCGAACGATGGTGCCGACGGGCCAGCCCAAGACGTCCTTGCCGTCATAAGGGGTCCAGCCGCAACGCGAGGCGATCCACCGATTTTGAATGGTTACGCGCCGCTTCATATCGACGATCGTGAAATCGGCGTCATACCCCGCCGCGATCCGGCCCTTGCCCGCTATCCCAAAAAGCCGCGCGGGACCGGCGCTCGTCATGTCGATGAGGCGCATGAGGCTAAGGCGCCCCTTGTTCACATGATCGAGCATGACCGGGACAAGCGTCTGCACGCCGGTCATGCCGGAAGGGCTTTGCGGATAGGGCCTTGCCTTCTCCGCAAGCGTATGCGGCGCATGATCGGACCCAAAAATATCGGCGATGCCTTGCGCCACTGCAAACCAGAGGCGTTCGCGATGGCTTTTGTCTCGGATAGGCGGATTCATCTGCAATTTCGTGCCGAGCCACGCATAGTCCTGCGCCTCAAAAGTCAAATGATGCGGCGTCACCTCGACGCTCGCGATATCCTTTTGCGCCGCCAATAAATCCATTTCCTCGCCGCAAGACACATGCAGCACATGGATCAACGCGCGCTGTTCCCGCGCGATGCGCAGGAGGCGCCCGGTCGCGCGCAACGCCACGGTTTCGTCGCGCCAGACGGGATGCGACGAGGGGTCATCTGTCACCCGGAAATCCTTGCGGTCGTTGAGGCGAAACTCGTCCTCGCTGTGGAACGCTGCGCGCCTTCTAGTCTGCCCAAGGATGGCGGCGATCTCGGCATCGTCCGCGACGAGGAGCGAACCTGTCGAAGACCCCATGAACACCTTGATTCCAACGGCGCCCGGCAGGCGTTCGAGCTCTGGAATATCGCGCCAATTATCCGCCGTGCCGCCAACCCAAAACGCGTAATCGCAATGCATGCGGCCTTTAGCGCGCGCCATTTTATCGGCGAGCGCCGCGGAGCTTGTGGTCGAGGGATTGGTGTTGGGCATTTCGAAAACCGCGGTAACGCCCCCAAGAACAGCCGCACGGGAGCCGGTCTCGAGATCCTCCTTGTGGGTGAGGCCAGGCTCGCGGAAATGCACTTGGGTGTCGATCACGCCCGGCAAAATATGGAGACCGGTGGCGTCGATTGTTTCTCCGGCGCTGGCGCTAAAGAGATCGCCGGTCTCCATGATTTTCCCGCCAGAGATTCCGATGTCGCGCGCGCTTTCCCCGGCACGATCGGCGACCGTGCCGCCCTTCAAGATCATGTCGAAATTTTGGGGCACTCGCTCATCCATTGCAAAGCGAAAACAACTTGCGTCTCGTCATTGGCGGATTATCTACAAATAGGAAGAGTGAAAGTCGAGGATTTGAATGGACGAGCTGGTATGTCTGCTGGGCGATCGCGGCATCATCGAAGTGGGGGGCGCCGAGGCGACGGGTTTTCTCCAAAGGCTCATCACCAATAGCGTGCTTAATATTCCCAAGGGGGAAGGGCGCTATGCCGGGCTTTTGACGCCGCAAGGCAAGTTGCTGTTCGATTTCTTCGTCGTTCCGCTGCCGTGGGGATCGGATGCGGGCTATCTGATCGATTGCTCCGGCGAACAGACCGCCGATCTCGTCAAGCGGCTGAATTTACACAAGATGCGGGCCAACATCGCGATCGAGGATAAATCAAATGATTTTGCCGTCGCGGCGATTTATGGCGGCGAGGCGGCAGCGGGGCTTGAGGGCTTAATCTACCGGGACACGCGTTCGGCTCATATGGGCCTGCGAATCATTGCGCCCCGCGCGGCCTTGGCAAAGCTCGATTGCGCGGATGCGTCGCGCTACGAGGCGCACCGCATCGCGCAAGGCGTGCCGAAAGGCGGCGTCGATTTTGTCCATGGAAATGCATTCGTGCATGACGTCAACCTCGACTTAATGAACGGCGTCGACTTCAAGAAGGGCTGCTATGTCGGTCAGGAGGTTGTCGCCCGCGTTCATTACCGCAATTCGGCAAGAAAGCGTATCGTAAAAATCCATTTCGATGGCCCGGCTCCCGGGCAAGGCACGCAAATCATGGCGGGTGAAACGAACATCGGCCAGGCCGGCTCGGTGTCGGGTGACAACGGGCTCGCGATGGTGCGGCTCGACCGGCTTAAGGAAGCACGGGCCGCAGGTGTTGCGCTGAAGGCCGGGGATGTGGCGGTCGATATTACCTTGCCAGGCTGAGGGGTCATTGATGCGGGAACGCCCGCCCTTGGATTTGCCGCCGTCTCACCTCGACGGCAAAACACGCTGCCCATGGCCCGGCGACGACCCCCTCTACCTTGCGTATCATGACGAGGAATGGGGCGTGCCGGAGCGCGACGACCGGGCGCTCTATGAAAAGCTCATTCTTGACGGGTTTCAGGCCGGGCTGTCCTGGATCACGATATTGCGCAAGCGCGAGGCGTTTCGCGCCGCCTTCGATCAATTCGATCCGGAAAAGATCGCGCGCTACGATAGCGCGAAGGTCGATGCCTTGATGCAAGATTCCGGCATTGTCCGTAACCGCGCGAAAATCGAAAGCACCGTTAGCTCCGCCCGCGCGTGGCTGAAAATTCAAGAGGGCGAAGGCTTTTCCAATTACCTCTGGGGCTTTTTCGACGGCCGGACGATCCAGAACAATTATCGCGACGTGACCAAAATCCCAGCGCAAACCCCGCTCTCGATGAAGATAGCCAAGGATTTAAAAGGCAAGGGTTTCAATTTCTGCGGCCCGACCGTCGTCTACGCCTTTTGTCAGGCGACCGGCATGGTGAACGACCACCTCGTCACCTGCTGGCGGCATGCCAAATGCGGATCGCGATGAGTGACGCCCGGGCGTGGGTCCGTTTGCCTTCCGGCAAACGGCTCGATCTCTTGAACCCGACGCCGTTCGATTGGGAAGATAAGGACCTCGCCTTGGGCCTTGCCCGGACCTATCGTTGGGGCGGCCACTCCGCATGGCCCTTGCCGCTGCCGGTGGCGCAGCACTCGCTTCTGGTTCTTGCTTTGCACCGGCGCCGCTTTCAGGGCGCCTCGAATGCCCTGGTGGAGCTGCGCGAATTGCTCCATGACGCCGACGAAGGCCTGCTCGGCTTCGATTGCATTTCCGTCGTAAAGCCGTTCCTTGGCGAGGCCTTCCGGACACTCACCACGCGGTTAGAAAACGCCGTCGCCATCCGCTATGGTTTGCCGCCCTGGACGCCCGGGGAACGAAAGGCACATAAGCTAGCCGACCGCGTGGCCGCCGCCTCCGAGGCGGTCCATGTCGCCGGCTGGACGCGGGGCGAAGTCCGCAATACCTTGCGAATTCCCGACAACGCGCTTCTAGCCGACCCCTTGCTGGACATCTACGGCGGCAATGCCTGGGAACCCTGGGCGCCAGGGCTCGCCGCCGAGCGTTTTTTGGCTGAACTTGAACGCTTGATGTCGGCCGGGAGCAAGGGTTTGGCTTAAAAATGAGAATGATGCAAGAGGCTCTTTCTTTTGTGCGTTTTTCTGTTTCTGAGTGTCCGTCCGAAAAGAAGTTGAATCTGATGAATCATTTGTGATTATGGGATGGCCCGCCCTCTCGCCGCGATCCTTTAGGATCCTGGATGGTTAGATAGAGAGGAACAGGCCGATGGACATCTTCATCATTGGAATTGATCTTGGCAAGAACTCCTGCAGTTTGGCGGGTTTGGACACGTCGAGCCGGGTTGTTCTGAGGCGTCGGCGCGCATCATCTGGGCCGGTTGTTCGCCGCCCCGGGGCACGAAGTCCGTCTCATGTTGAAGATCCGCGGACCGAATGGCGTGTGCTCGATGAGCGCATTGCGGCCTTTGACGCAGAGTTCGTCCGGATGGCGCGGAACGACGAGGCCGTGCGGCGCCTGACGACGATCCTGGGGATCGGGACAATTAACGCAACGGCGCTCGCGGCCGCTGTCGGAAACGCATGGGCTTTCAGGCGCGGGCGGGACATGGCGGCGTGGCTCGGATTGACGCCACGGCAGATGACGACCGGCGGCAAGCCGCGCCTGCTCGACTGAGCCAAGCGCCGCAATCGCTATCTTCGGAAGTACCTGATCCATGGCGCGCGAGCCGTGCGCTACTGGGGCGCTGGCCGCGTTAATCTGGAAGGCCGAAGTAGGCAAAAAAGATCCGAGCCAAAAGAAAGAGCGAGACAAAGGCTAGCAAAACAAAAGCTAACGAACGGGCCTGCTCGCCGGACCGATTAGGAAAATTGCTTTTGAAGCTGTCCCAATACCGGCGCCACCAAGACGAATTTGGCGGCGGATTTTGAAGACGTAAAGGCGACATAAAAGTTCTCCGCTCACCGCCGATCCGCAAAACCGTCCATGAAGCCGTCACCCCGCCGCCGACCCGCAGGCCCGGCATCGAATCCGTCGCCGGGCCATTTCCCGAGACTCGCCGGTCATGCCACGGTTGGGACACGCGACTCCCGCCGGCAAACGAAGACGCCGGATGTATTCGCGGCACTTCACCTCACGCGCGAACCAATCGTCCAATTCCTGAAACGTCCGAACACAATCAACTCCGCCGATGGGATGTCCTGGGTCTTCCATCTCTCATCGATATCACCCTAACCCGAGGCCGTGAAGGGGATACAGGGTTT
The DNA here is from genome assembly GCA_002890675.1 of Candidatus Methylaffinis lahnbergensis. Classification (GTDB taxonomy): domain Bacteria; phylum Pseudomonadota; class Alphaproteobacteria; order Rhizobiales; family Beijerinckiaceae; genus Methylocapsa; species Methylocapsa lahnbergensis. Next base: position 8,143 of record PEFW01000026.1, on the reverse strand, counting down.
GCGCTATTCCGGAAACCGTGCCCATCGAAATCATGCCGGAGGACGCGGGGCTCGTCCTGGCCGACGCTTATGGCGACGGCCTTCTGCGCGAGGCGCCGGAACTTCGCATCGCCGCCGCCGCCCGGCGCGCGGTGCTCATTCGTTTGCCGCAGGCGGCGGCGCACCGGCTACATCATCTGAGTGACCCCGAGGTGGTCGCGGGGGGCAGTTAGCTCGCGTTCTGGTCAAATGGAATCATTTGATCGAAGGGCCGCGGCTCAAAATCAAAAATGTTGGAGCATGCCGGAATCGAAAAAACCGATCAACTTTTCCGGACAATCGCTCTCTCCCGTAAATCACGCGCGATGGGTATTGCCGTCCTGCCGGCCTAAGTCCCCGCCGGGCTATCTGGACAACTTTAATCTCGGTGGCCGGTTTCGCGGCGCGGGTCGCGTTTGCCGATTATGCTGGCTGATTGTCGCATCTATTGACCCGTCGCGTCGATGCGGCTACTCCAACGGCGCTCCTTAAGGAGCGCGTAGCTCAGTTGGTAGAGCATCTGACTTTTAATCAGGAGGTCATGGGTTCGAATCCCATCGCGCTCACCAATGAAATCATAGGCTTACATGAAATTCGGAATATTAAAGGCGAAGGTAGACACCTCCCGGACAACGTTCTGGACAACATTCGAGAAATTTCGCTGTCCACACCCTAAACGCCGGAGGCTCAGGTCCGATAAGCGCGTCGCGCTCCGCTACTTCATCAGCAAGGACCTCGATGACGCGGCTGAACCACGCGGGCGGGGTAGTGGGGGCATCGTGGCCGTCTATCAGCGCTACGACCACGAGCCCGAGCGGCGCGCGGCATTCGAGTCCTACGAACGCTTCCTGCGCGCCGTGCTGGACGGAACCGGCGGAGACAACGTCGTGCCGCTCGCCGGCGCCCGCAATAGTGGTTGATGGAGGGTTGCTTACTTCGTCGCCGATCGCGCACGTATATGGACGGACGGTTAGCAGGTTGCGGAAAAAGTCGGTTTATCCTTTTTAATCCCTATTCACTGGTGCACGGCGGGCAGGGCTCCCTGCCGCTGAAGACGCGGAGCTTCCTGGACTAATTCGTGCCACGCCTGCGCGCCGCCCTGGCGGACCTGCTGCCCGCCGACGCCGCTGTCCTTACCGGTGATCTCAGCTCTTCGTGACGGCCACGCAGTCGATCTCGATATCGAACGGACCGGTCCACTTCGGGACGCAGAAGAAGATTCGGGCAGGCGGGTTCTTGGGGAAGTAGCGTTTGTAGATCTCGTTGAAGGTCTTGAAGCGCTCGGCGGATATGCAGAGCACGTTGCACTTCAGCACGTGATCGAGGTCCGACCCCGCCGCCTCCAGCGCTGTCTTCATTTGTTCGAGGATGCGCTCGGCCTGGCGCTCGAACGGCGCATGCTGCAGGACCTCGCCGGTGTCCGGGTCGAAGGGCGGCATGCCGGACACGAACACCATGTCCCCAGCTCGGGTGCAGACCGAGACGGGAGCGCCCCATTTCTCAAAATTGGTGTCGAACGGTTCGACGCGGATGATCTCTCGTTCCATGGCCTTCCTTCTTTAAGCCGACATTCCCCGGATTCCCGGTCGGTTTGAGGCAAGGATCGTCCCTTCGAGCGTCCTCGGCAACAGTATATCGCGCATCACGCGCCGCAGCAGGCGGTCGAACTCGGCAGTTGACCGCTCCGAGGCGGTGAAAAGCGCTGATTGGCTGCATTAAGGCAGGCCCTCTACCGCCGCCGCCTGTCACACATCTGCCCCAGCGCTATTCACGCCCGCAGCCGGGCGATGAGTGCGCCGGCGGAAAACCTCGAACACGTCGGCGTCCATATCCGCATCTATCTCGATGGCGCCCAGCTTGCCGAGCGCGAGCCCGTGAAGGTTTTCAATGATCTCGCCGAGACGCCTGGCGTCGAGATTAGGATCAAACACGAGATCAGCGACCCGATGCACCTCAAGAGCTACCAAATCGACGGCAAGTTGCTGCACACCGGCGCCGCGAACTTTTCCGCATCAGGCCTCAAGCGGCAGGACAACGATCTAATCGTGATAGAAGGCGCCGAGGCGGCGGCAAGCTTCAAACGCAATTTTGATGCGCGGTTTGCCAGCGGCGAAGCTCTGCCGATCGCCGCGAAGCAATAGCGTGCGCGAAGCCGACGGCGCGACGTCATCGGTAGTGGCCCAGTTTGAATTTCTGCTTCCGACCGATACTGTTGAAAAACGCGATTTTTTGCCTCGATCACAATTCTTGAGGCAGCAGGCGGGCCTTAAGAAGAAAGCGCTAAGGGGCCGGCAAAAAGGCTAACTTTTCGGTGTGCGACGCCCGTAGCGAATTGGTGATGGGAACGTGTGGAGCTATCGGCCCTGCATGACCAAAGTCTGGTTTTCTGACGTCGCTCATTTTCCGAGTTTTTCAACAGTATCGACCCAAAGCGGTCTTTCACGGTAGCAGGTTCATTGGCCGGGCATGGGTGTTGGTGTTCATCCGATGCGAAAGGATCGTAGCGGAACGGAGACTTCGGCTACCAAGTCTGATCCACGCTGCGCTACTAACACGTAGCGATGATCACTCTCGATCGCTTTCTTGAATAGATACGTAGCAGTTGTGCGGCTAAACAACGGCATAGTTACTATTGTCTTGATGATGTCAAGAGTAGCGGTGAGTCTTACGGTTTTCAGATTGCAAACTGGGATACCGTCTTCGTTCAATAGTTCCATATATGTCGGGTCTGGGAATTCGGCTTCAAGCGACGTTTGTCCTTCGTGTCCGAACTCCTTGATACGGTCCTGTACCAGCCTTTGCATAGATGTGAGCTCGTTCCCATCGGCATCAAGGAATCGAGGGAAACCGGGGATGGTGGTGGTGGTCGCCACTTTCCCAGGCTCTGCTTCAGGGTGTTGTGCCACCCACAGTGGATCCAACGACACTCGAAGGTCACTAATTTCTGGCTGGAGAATCACCAATTCTAGCGCAACTTTCTCAGGCCTCTGGGTCTGGCAGATCGCCTCCGGCTTGAGGCGATCGTTGCGGATCGCAGCGCACCACAGAAGCAGGTGTGGCGCGCCATTATCCTTGCCACCGCCGCCGGGCGAGAGCACCCACTGGACGGGCCGGGAACTTGCCAAGGCGGCCGGAGTAGGAAGTTCGCGGTCGCTGCATGGGTTGCCGATACCTTCAGGGAATATTTCGATAGTCGCATCGGAATCTACGCCTCCCGAAAACGCCGATGCGGCTGACAGCGCGGCAAGGCGCGCCAAATGCCTTTAAGGGGCACCTCGACGGTTGCAAATTCAGAAGCAGTTGCGGCGCGCGAGAAACTTGTCTTGAAAGACATTGGACTTCAAGCGCGATAGTATGACATTCACCGATGCAGATCGGAACCAAATCGTAAACCAATACTAGGCACGAACCCGGCGCCTTCGACACCTTCGAGAGGAAGCGGTGGACAAAGACCCATACGAGATCCTGGGCGTTCAACGAAGCGACTCAGGCGAGGACATTCAGAAGGCGTATCGCCGACTTGCCAAGAAGCTGCATCCCGACCTCAACCCCGGCAATCGTGAGTCCGAGGAGCAATTCAAGAAGGTCGCATCCGCCTATGATCTCCTGAGCGATCCTGAGAAACGGGCCCGGTTCGATCGCGGCGAGATCGATGCTTCGGGTGCAGAGCGGCCGCAGCACGAGTTCTATCGGGACTACGCGGGAGCGGGCACGGAGTATCATCCTTATGCGACCGATTCAGGCTACGCCGACATGATGGACTCCGATGAGATCCTGTCGAACCTGTTTCGCGGTGCCCGGGCCCACGTTCACGCGGACGGCAGGGATGTTCAATACAAGCTGCGGGTCGAGTTTCTTGCTGCGGTGAACGGCGCGACGAGCCGTGTGATTTTACCCGATGGCTCCGCCCTTGACGTTGTCGTCCCCGCCGGCACCCGCGATCGTCAGATCCTGCGCCTTCGTGGCAAGGGCGCGCCGGGCCTCGGCGGCGGAAAACCTGGGGACGCGCTCGTCGAGATCGAGGTCAAGCCACACAGCTTCTTCACGAGGGAGGGCGACGACATTCGTCTCACCTTACCGGTCAGCCTCACCGAGGCCGTTCTGGGCGCTGAGGTGCGGGTACCCACAACAACAGGGACGGTTAGCATGAGGGTACCGAAGGGCGTCAACACGGGCGGCGTCCTTCGCCTCAAGGGCAAAGGCATCGTGCGACCTGACGGAAGTCGGGGCGAGCAGTATGTCGACCTAAAGGTTGTGCTCCCGGAGAAGATCGATCCGGAGCTTGAGGCGTTCGTGACGAATTGGACCGCCGGAAAGGCACAAAATCCGCGCGCCGGAATGGAGGGGTGAATGATCGATCGGCAGCAGTTTTCAGTCCGCACCGGCCTTGAAATCGAAACGTTGGAAGTATGGATCATGGAAGAGTGGTTGATTCCGCGCCAAGACGCGACCAGCCAAGAGTTCTCCGAAGTCGACATCGCGCGCGCGCACCTCATCAAAGACCTGAAGCAAGATTTGGGCGTCAACGATGAGGGGATCGGCGTGATCCTCTATTTGATCGACCAGGTGCACGGTCTGCGGAGGACGCTGGGCGATCTGCTTCATACGGTTCGAAATAAAACGGACCCTTGACCCACGCCATAAACACTGCGCGATCCATCGCGTTCCGCAGCGTGTCAAAATCGAGCAAGCGGCGCGCCGCGCGACCGGAAAAATTTCCGGGGCGCATCGAGGTAGAAACGGCAACCTCATCGAGGAGCTTTTCGAGCACGGTCGTGACGCGCGGACTATTGGGAGCGCTCCAGCAGGCTTCTCGCCGTTCACGGTGTGCTGCAACATCACGTCTGCAATAGAGGGATGAGCGGACTCGCGGCAGGAACCGCGGAGACGACGCGAATGACCCCAAAGCGGTCAATTAACCGGTACGATTTAAGGGTCTTGTATGGTGAAGGGTTTCGGACGACCATGCTCTTAAACTTGCCAAACTACTTCGGGCGGAAGAACCTGGCATGCCTAAACTGGTGTTGCGACTGAGATTGCCAACCGGTGGAAGCGTGACCCGGAGCCTTGCCCAGGCACTGGGCATTTGATCCGGGCTCTTCGCGAATGGGAGGAAAACGGTAAACTCTCGACGCGAACTCATTAATAGAAAAGCGGCTTTCCATCCGTCTTGAGCGTTTCACCAATCGAGTATTGCATCCGCTTCGTCCAGCGGAAGTGCGGCGAGACGCTCAATCGTCGGTGGCGGGGCCACACCAGCCCGGAAGGTAATTGGAGTCCGTTCCCTTGGCCAATTTCAAGGCCTCCTCCAAAGCGCCGTCGAAATCCTTTTCGACATTTTGGCGCTTCATCCGCCGACGCAAGAAATCCGCCCAGAGAAATTCGCTGAAGCGGGTCGTATCCTTGGCGTATCCACCGGCAAGCCTGAGTTCGCCGGCCAAACTACGGAACGGATCGTCGACGAGGTCGGTGACAGCTTTTGGAATATCGGCGTAATCACGTCGGCGCCCTGATCGTCAAACGGATGCATCCAGCTGCGGTTATCGAGCACAACCCAAAAGGCGTCCTTTTCCAGCTTGCTCAGGTTCGCCACGACCGTGACGAGTATGTCCTTGACGCCCTCTTCGTGAAGCGCGAGGGCAAGATGGTGATGATCGATGACATAATGGCGCTGCTTCGGTCCGAGAATTACGGGGATCATATGCTTCCCCAGGAATTCGGCGCCTTTCGCGTCAGCTTGCTCGCGCCAGTGCTTTCGATCGATAGTCAAAGCGTGAAAAGCGCCGAAAAAGGGGGCCTGCATCGATCCGCACGGCTATGATGCGGGCAAGAAGATCAAGGGTAAGAAGCGACATATTCTCGTAGACACGTTGGGTTTGCTGCTTCCCGTTGTCCATCCGGCCGATATTCAAGATCGCGATGGCGGCATTCTCGTCATGGCGACCCTGTTCGGGATGTTTCCTTTCTTGAAAAAGCTCTTCGCCGACGGCGGCTATCAAGGACCAGAATTCAACCAGGCTTTGGCACGAGTGCTCCCGCCTGAAAGCTGAAATCGTCAAGCGTTCCGATCACGCCAAGGATTTGTGGTCTTGCCCAAACGCTGGATCGTCGAGCGCACTTTCGCTTGGCTCAATCGATGTCGAAGGCTCGCCAAGGACTGGGAAACCTCAATCGAAAAGCGCTCGCGTTCTTGCGCCTCGCCTCAATCCGCCTCATGCTCAGAAGACTTTGTAATCCCGCATGAAGTCACCGGACAGACTCTCAGGTCATTAGCGGTGCGAACTTAAGCTTGCTCGCTTTAGCTTTTGTTACAACGTAGAGCATTCACTGCCAGATGGACGCCCATCAGCGCTGCCATTGAAAATCCGGAAGGTACAAAAACCCTGATCGGCCAGTGCCCAGGAGGTTCCTGCCCGGCCCACCAATTTATCTCCGGTTCCAACCCGGCCGGTCATCGAAATATTTGGACAATCCGATCGAACAAGATCGCCGGTCCATCGAACTTCGATTTGGCACGATGCTCGGATTTAAGCAATTCCGGCACGCGTCGATTCGCGGATATCTCACTCGTCGGACCGGAAACATCGATTCGTAGCTGCCGTCGAAGGCCAACTCCATGCCATGGATTTCGATTCCACTCCTCGCCGCGTGACCGCGAATCGAAATGAGAACGCATCACGCCGACTCTCAAAATTGCACCCGGGCGCCCGAGCTTTGGCTCCCGCTAAGCCGGCATCACACAACCAACAAAGCCGTCGCCGTGCTTGATTAGGAATCTTCGGGCGACTTTTCGGCAAGCTCGCCGCCGCGCCACGCCTTACCGGCACCGGCAAGTTAGTTTGGCGCGCGCCATCGGCGTCAGGCTGCACTAATGGATTCGTCCAACCGATAGCCAAGATAGCGAACCGAATTGATTGGGTCGTAACCGAGTTGACCGCGCAATTTCTTGCGTAGCTTGCTGATATGGCTTTCAACCACGTTTTCTTCGACATCCTCGTCGAAAATTCCATAGATGGAATTGAAGATTTGGGCCTTGCTGACGCGCCGGCCCCGGTTATTGACCAGATATTCAAGGATTCGGCGCTCGCGCCGCGGCAATGGCAGAGAAACTCCCTTGAGTTGAGGATCCGTCGAAAAAGACTCGCAATTCGCCAACCACGGCACAGTCGCGCTCATACTCATGGCGGCGCCGGATCGCTCCCACCCTGGCCAATATTTCGCGAACATGGATCGGTTTGCGCACCACGTCGTCGACCCCCGCCGCGAACAAATCCAGCGTCTGCTCGAGAGAAGGCGTCTCGTTCATGGCGATCACCGGAGCACGGGTGCGGTCCTTGATCATCTTGGGATAAAGCCGCCGGTCCCGGCAGTCTCCGAGGAGAAATGCCTCGACCGCGATGAGGTCGGTGTTGGCCGCCGTCGACACCCATTCCTGGAATTCCAGAGGGCAAAATCCGGCGGAGGAAACGCCTTCGCTGCCAAAACGGCATGTGTAACCAGATGTTACAATTTCACGTTCGTCAATTATCACTAACATTGAAATCTCCCGCGAATCTCTCCTCCATTCCTTAACAAATAACAACTTTTGGTTAAATGTCAATTAAAATTTATCGTAAAAATTGTTTTTCTCGCGCGTAGGTTGCAGCTCTAGGTTGTACCCAGGCTCGGATTCCGGCGGCGATCACGGCGTCCGCATAATCGACATTCTCGTGTGAGCCGAACATCGCCGCGAAGGAACGGAACTTGATTGGAAGTGATGCTCGATTTGCCCGCAGCCGATATCGAGGTGTCTCGCACCGCGCTAGCGCCAGCGCAAAACTTTAACTGATACCATTTCCATTTCCACATCAGAGTGACTCGAGGATGTAGGGGAATGAGGGGATGGATTTTACAAATTCGGGCTTGCGTTCCATGGAGAGGATCGCCTCCTCGGGCTTGGCGCGCACGGCGTCGATGGATTTAAGAGCATGGTTCTTGAAGATTTTTTCGCGGATGTCATCGCACGGATTTTCCTTCGGCGGAGCCAGCCAGAGGCTCAACTCAGCAAAGCTTAGTGGAGTGGCGGGCGGAGGTTTGAGCTCTGGCGCGTGGGGCGGCGGGAAGAGAGCCGAGATATTGCCAGGAA
>PEFW01000025.1 GCA_002890675.1 Candidatus Methylaffinis lahnbergensis | reverse complement strand
GATCACGAAGATCCAAGGAATAAGGCTTGGTCATCCATGCTGGCCTCCAATCCAGTCCCAACCTTGAATCAGCAAAAAGCCGATTTGGGAATCCCTCGCGATTCACTCAAACCTCATCCCGCTCTAGGGCTTCGAGCTTCACGAGGTAACCAACGTCCGACACCTTAGCGTGCTCGAAGGCCGAGATGAAATCATCGTTTTTCTCATCGGCGGGGATTTCATCTGGTTCTTCAAGTGGTCGAATCTCAAGGATGTTATCTTCCGCGCCCAACTTGCGGTAAATCTCCTCCAGCACCTCATCAACAATCTGCAGATGCCGACCGCGTGGAGAAGCTATAATTCAGCATCCGGTTCTTTTTCGACAGGTCGAGAAGTTTCAGGCGGAGCTGTTCATATAGATGGGCAAGGCGTAACTGTTCGGTGGGCTCCAACATAAGCAAGTTGGCTCCTCTTCGTGGCGATCAGAATTATTATTCTAACATTATATCGCAAATGTCATCTGTCGTCGATCTGTTAAGCAGTCAAGCGAACGCGTGACTCGGCAATTGGTCATCGACGCATTGCGCATGGCCTGATCCCGCAGACGGCCTTTGCACCGGGGCCGATGCTCGCGGTGCAGCCGACCGTCGAGCTCGTCAAGCGGTTCTCGCGCCAGCGCATTGATCCTGATCGCGGAGAATCCGGCGTTCCGCGACCGGGTCAAGCCGCAGCGCTCGCGCGACGCCGGCGACACCATGCCCAGCTATAGTCCAAGAAGGCGAGGTGGCGCCGACGTGAAGCCATCCTAAAGCATCCTAGCCAGATACTGGAAATTCAAAGTGAAACGCCGGAAATTTACATCTCCAAACAATATTTCGTAAGCTATTGAAATATTTTAAAGTTATCTGTCGGATAGAATCTGTGTCCGTGTTTATGTCCGCATTAAAGACAACCGGGGTTTTCGCCCCGGTTGCGGTCAGCGCCGGAGTGGAAACCGCGTGAAATCTTTCCGCGTGGCGGAGGACCAGTCTGGCTCAAGATAGGGATGACCGCCCCAATCGGCGCCGCCATCGTCGGTGAGGGCGACCTGAAGCCCCGTCACCAGCGAAAGCGGCAGCCAAGTCAGCCAATTCGCTGCCCTCCTCCAGCACTGGCTTGAGCCAGGCGTGCCCAGATCGCGGCAGCGATCGCAGATGTGCCGGCGAAGGGAATTTCCGCAGGAGCGGGTGCCAGTAGGCCCATGCCCACCACCTGGTTGGTCACGACGATCATCTTGTTCTTCGCGTCGACCGCGATCTGGATGTTGTAGCCGACGCCAACGCTCGTATGGGTTGCCATCGCCCGGCTGTCGGGATCGGTCAGCGATATTTGGTTTCAAGACCACCCTGAGCCTTCTCCTGGATTTGCCAGCAGAGGAGTCGCCTCGTCTGACGCGATATTGGCGATAGCCGCTGGTGCTGACTTTGAGCACCTGACATTGCCTCGCTATTGGCCAGACCGTTCGATGCCGCTCAATAAAGGCGTATCTCACCGCGACTCCCTCGCGAAATACGCCGTCGCTTATTTTGAATACATTGGCCGCTGGGTGTGGAGGCGCGCGACAGGGCGGCCTGTGATCGCTAGCGCCGGGTCGAGAAAGAGGATTTCTTCGAAACGCAAATCGCGGCCCAGGCCGCGTTGTGCTCTTTAACCTTGCCGGATCGTCAAGCTGCGGCCGCAAGCCATTAGGATTTCCATCACGAGCGACCTCGCCGAGAGCGGGCCTTCCGCAGCGTCCACTTGCCATCCGCGCTCTTGGCGAGGCCGCGCTTTTTCAACGATTGCAGCGAAAAGGATACGGTTCGATTGCTGATGTCTCGGCCTGTCGCCCTGATATGCTCGGCGATCTGGGCGGCCGAAAGGGCGCCATGCTGGCCGAGAACGTCGGCGATGGCCGAGCCGATGGTCTGGCGCGCCTCCGCTTGGTTGCTTGCGTCCGGCTTGCGTTTTGGCTTTGGCCCCGGTCCAGGTCTTGTCTTCCGCGAGGGAAGCTTTTCGAGCGCCCGGATCTCGCGCTCGGCGATGCGAAGGTCGGCGATCTTCGCCTCCAGATCAGCGATCTTCGCGCGGATGCGTTCGAGTGATGTGTCCGTGGCTGCCTTGCTTATCCTGAACATGACGACTTGTTACTTCGGCATTCTTGCTCGATCCCATTCGCGCGGCGTGCGGTCTACTGTGGCGACGCGGCTTTCAATCCGTCTGACCACACTCAACGCGTCTGAAATCTGTCGTCTAGGGACTCCATATCCGATCGCAACACGGTTGGTGTCATGCCTGGACAACTTCGGCTAGCGGAAGCATCTCCTCCGACTGATAATTTTACATAGTTAAACCCACTGAGGTCGAAAGCTGATACGAAGTAGAAGTGTGCTTCAGCTCAGCTAAAAATTGTAAGGAAATAAACAAGGCTGGGGAAGTCGCTCGCCCAACGGGTTCGCGCTGCAAATTCGCGTAGTTGCACCACTGTGCGCATGATCATGGTCGGCGATGATTCCAGTTGATGGAATCGAGAACTTCCCGCTCATGGGCCGCGCAATCTTCCAGAAAGCCGCGAAGAGAGGCGATTTTTTCCAGAAGCAAGTCATATTCCGACCGGCTTGGGCACGGCTTATGGCCGGACGATCTAAGCACGTGCGTTACGATATCGACGGTGGCGATATGCTTGCTTACGGGCTTCATTCCGGCTCTTTCTTTCTCGCCACATTAATCATGACGGAATATCCATTCAAATTAAAAGACGCGGTGACGTTCAGAGGATACTGAACGGTCAAGCGTCATTTCCGCGTCGGCCATGGTCGCCCACTTCGCCTCCAGGTTAGCTCCCCGAAGTCGAGCGAATATATTAGGCGTTGACAGGAATCCTCACTGTCACCCGGGGGAGGTGGGTTGTTTAAGACCTCGCTCTTCCGGGACCGATTTGCCGAGTTCATCATACGATTCGAGGTAGAGCGTCAAGGTCTCTTCAGCATGCTTGATGGCCTCTTCGTAGGTTTTTCCCCCACGTATTGTAGCCTTCGAGGTAGGATCGATCGCGCCTGCCTCGCCGAGGCCGGTGTTGTTCTCGACTTCGCGCCGGACCTCGATCGAAAGTAAGCGCCGGCGCTTAGTTCTTTCCGTTTTTGCGGGCCGCGCGCCACCGGCGCGCTGCGTAGAATCCACCGCCGAGCGTGAGTTAGCCAAGCCCCACGCCCACGATTGGACCCGGCGCGGGCTGGTTGATCCCGAGGCGCTCTATTTTGGCGAAGGCAGGGAATGTGGTCAGCCTCCGAGCTCCAGTCCGCGCCGCAACAGCGCCCGCGTCAGGCCGAGCGAGGCCCAGTCGAACGGCGCGTTCAGCAATGTGAGAAGGTCGAGGAACAGTAGTAAAGGGCCAGCTACGTCCCATTTTTGAAAAGACGATAAGAAGTACCCCGCACTTAAATAGATTATGATCATTCTAAATACAAATAGAAATAAGAAAAGATTTTGTCTATTGCTTTGTTAACAAATTTTACTAAATCTGCATGTGCAAAAATAAAAGCCATAAATAAACTAATTAATGTAACAAAGGTTACTAGATAAGTATATGATTTATATTCCTCTATTTGGACCGCGACAGTAAAGAATAGAGGCCAGTTGACGGCTTGGGTGCCAGCGCTGTTGCTTTCACTAACGTTCGGGAAAACGGCAACGCCAGCGGCAGAAACAACAACGTAAGCACCGGTGCCAGGAGGACCTATTATGATAAAGGCAGTGACAGCCATAAGGACTAATTTAGAGACAAATCTCCAGAATGGGCGGGTCTTTGTTCGTCGGAGGCCGAACCAAAATAAAAAGTAAACGAGCCCCATCGCACCAGCCAAAAAGCTCCTCTCCCAGCCGGGAATATCGGCATTTAAGCCCAACGCTGCCTCCGCTGGACCGAAGTCGCCGGAAATAGCCCAAATGAGGAAAATCGTCACGATGGGATAGACCAACGCGAGCAATAGGCAGCAGTCGAAGGCGGGCGCTGTCCACAGCGGCGCCGCTTTTTTAAGCCCAAAAGCGCGCTGCCCCGCGGTGTCCTCGTCACGGAAAAACCACTCAACCCGATCAAGGAAAATGGTCAGCCATTTCGCATAGAGGCGCGCCGCAAGATTGCCTCCGGCGAGGCCCGCTCGCAGCCTGTCATAGTCCTGCCGCTCAAGCGAGCCTTCCGGCGCCGCCCCCTGCGCCAGAACACCGAGATAATATTTATAAATGAAAGGAGCGGTGGCGCCGCAAAGGCCGTAGACCAAGAGGACCACGGTCCGCAGCGGTCCTTCCGGCGCGAAACCTGCCAGTAATTCGCCGGCTGCACTCCAAGACAACTGATCGGCCATTTCCGTCCCCGGCGCCCCTTCAAGCGAAGAAGATAACCAGATTACGATAAAAGCAGGAAGGATTATCGCGCGACTTTACCTGTTTGACCCGGCCCTATAGAAACGGCGCAAATCGAAGCTCCGCGTGGGCTCCTCGCATTCGCCACAGTGTTGCGGAATCGAACACGCATGATTTTGCTCCGCTCGCTTGCCTTTCACACAGCATTCTATCTGTGGACCACCGTGCTCTCGCTCGCCGGGCTGCCTGTTCTCGTCATGGGCCGCCAAAAGGTCCTGGTCTTTGCAAAATTTTGGACGGGCTCGTCGGTATGGCTTCTCGAGAAAATTTGCAAAACCAGGATCGTGTGGCGCGGCCTCGAAAATCTGCCGCGCGGCGCCTGCATCATTGCGTCAAAACATCAATCGGCGCTCGAGACCTTGGCGCTCTCTACCAAGGGAGCGGATTTTTCCTTCATTCTCAAACGCGAGCTGATGGCAGTCCCAGTTTGGGGCTGGTATCTTAAGGGCACCGGGCAAGTTGCCATCGACCGCGCCAAACGCGGCGAGGCATTGCCCGATCTCACCCGGCAAGTCCGTGAGGCGATCGCGCAGGGCCGCCAGATGATTATTTTTCCGGAAGGCACGCGCAAGCCGGCCGGCGCACCACCTAAATATAAGTCAGGGGTAGGCTATCTCTATACCGACGCGGGAGCAGTCTGCGTGCCGGTCGCCTTGAACACGGGCCTCTACTGGCCGCGCCGCAGTCTTTCCATCCATCCTGGCACAGTCACGATCGCTTTCCTCGAACCGATCGCGCCGGGGCTCGACAGGCTCGGTTTCTTGCAGCTATTGGAAAGCCGGATCGAAGCTGCAACAGCGGCACTCATCGCCGAGGCGCTCGCCGCCGATCCTTCGTTGAAGCGCGCGCGAGCCCGGTGGGATTCCGCGATTTCGTAGCGCGCGCCGAGTTCCGGCAGTTCGGCGATGAGCATTGGCGCGATCGCCGGCCCGACGCCACGGCGCTATCAATCAGGTGATACGGATATTTGGGGCGGATCAGCCGATGCGGCGGCAAGCTGGCGCGCACCGCGCTCTCATGAAGTGACGCTCTATGAAGCGGCGCATTCGCTTGTGACGCGCAACCAGAAACGGCCGGCGTTGTGGGCATGGGGGATGAAAATCGCCAACCGCCGCGGCATGGCAAAAGCCCGGATGGCCGTCGCCCGCAAGCTCGGGGACGGCGGGCGAGGCGAACTTGGTTGCGCGTCCCGAGCCGGAGGGCGAACGCCCAAAAGGGCGTGCAAATGGGACGCCTTGCTCCCCTGACCCCATCGTGCGGCGGCCACCGCGCCGGCCGCGAAGAGAAGCAAGTGACCGATGGGAACGAAAGCACCGCCGCCAATCAGAACCCGGAGCAGAAGCAGGACCTGCTTGACGAAACCCACCCCAATACGAGAGGACGCTAAGTTTGGCAGGCGGCTGGGATTTTTATATAAAATGCAAAATATCATTGGATGGGACGTCGGCGGCGCGCATCTCAAGGCCGCGCGCGTGGAAAATGGGATCATTACCCAGGCCGTGCAGGTCCCCTGCCCGCTCTGGCTCGGTTTGGGCGAGCTCGATCGCGCTTTTACCGACGCCGAGGCCGCGATCGGCCAGGCTCCCTTCAACGCAATCACAATGACCGGCGAATTATGCGATGCCTTCGCAACCCGTGCAGAAGGTGTTATTGGCCTCACCGCGATCATGGTCCGGCTGCTGAGCCCTGGCCGCGCGCTTTTTTACGCCGGCCGCTCGGGCTTTGCCGGTGACAGGCAAGTCGCGGACCATGCCAGCGAGATCGCCTCCGCCAATTGGCACGCGAGCGCGGTGCTAACCGGCACGCGCGTGCACACAGCTCTATTCCTCGACATGGGCTCGACGACGACGGACATTATCCCGGTCGCGGATGGGCAGCCCGCAAGCCTTGGTTACACCGACGCGGAGCGGCTTGCTCATGGGGAACTTGTCTATTCAGGCATCGCACGGAGTTTCCTGATGGCCGGTCCTAAGCTCGTGCCTTTTGCCGGCCGATGGACGCCCTTGATGAATGAATGGTTCGCCACCATGGCGGATGTCCACCGCATACTCGGGCAATTGCCGGAGGGCGCCGACGTGATGGATGCCGCCGACGGCCGCGAAAAGACCGGGGCTGCCTCGCGCGCGCGGCTCGCCCGCATGATCGGCCGCGACGGCGGCAAGGCGGACGATGCCGCATGGGAAGCACTCGCACGATTTTTCGCGGAAGCGCAATTGCGCGATATCATGGACGCTTTGGCTCTCGTCTTGTCGCGTGGTCTCCTCCACTCAAGCGCCCCGATCGTCGGCGCCGGAGTCGGGCGTGGAGTGATCCGGGAACTGGCCGCGCGAATCGGCCGCACCTTCATTGCTTTCGACGATCTGATCGAGGCCGTCCCGGAAGCGCGGAGCAAGGCCTGTGACTGCGCCCCGGCGTCGGCTGTCGCGCTGCTCGCCGCCGCTCAATTTTCCGCGTAAAATGCTTCGCGCTTTTGCATGAGCCAGGACCACGCTTCGCGCTCCCGTGGACCCGCGGTCTTTTCGATTGCGATCGCGAGATAAGCAATCTCCCGCTCGATTTTGTCGCGCGGAAGCATGTGCAACCGCGTAAGAAGGATGGCGCATTCGAGAACGGCGTTGCTGGCCCGGTTGAACCCCGCGAATGGCGCATGCTGTTCTCGATGCAAAATCTCGCAGTGGAACCGGGGGCGCTCGGCATCGTCTTCCATACGAGCAATGCCGAGTTCGGCATGGGCGAGCGCTCCCGCGAGACGCGGTACGGGAACCTTCGCCGCGGGCACGAGCGGCCAGTCGCGGCGGCCGGTGACGAGCCCTGCGAAAATGCGGGCGTCATCGGTATAATTGGCGACGGCGAATGGACCTTCCACAAGATTGTCGAGAGTCGTCGAAGGCCGGAACGGCGCGATGACCCACCCCTGCCCGTCCTCGATCAAGCCGAGCGGCGCGAGATGCGCCCTGCCCGATCGATCGACGGTCGTAACAATGGCTTCCCGGATCATCGGCACTTTGCGATCCCTTTCAAGCGATATCCTGAACGTCGTTATCCGGCTTTCCGCCATGCGCGTACACATCGTATCAGACATTCTTGCGCAGAGTATGGCCCGCTTCGCGCAAGCGGTCCTTGTCTTCTTCGGGGGTGTCCACCGCGCACCCCCAATCAAGCGGCTCGTCTTGCGTGTAACGCTTCCCGAGCGCGAAAGCGATCTCGGCCTTGGCAAGCTCCGCCCCGAGATAAAACGCATGCGCGCCATCCGCCCGGACGCCGAGCTTGGGAAACAAGGAGAAGGCATCGCGCGAAATATGATGACCGTCGCGGTTGAAAACATGTATTCCATCCTCCGCCGTCGCGATTCGAAAATTCGCGTCCCGCACCTCCGCCGCGATCCCAGCGATTTCTTCCGCCGACGAAGGATAGGGCGAAAGATCGTGAAGCGCGAGAAGCCCGGCGCCATAGCCTTTGGGCAAGGCGCCCTCAGTGGATGCCGCGAACATGAGGCGCCGCGCCGCGTCATGCTCCTCGACCGTGCGCCGCGTATGCGGGCTGACCTGGACGGTGAGGACGTTGCGAATGTCGAGTTCCGAACAAAGCCCGATAAGGACCGCTGTAACGCCGCAAGAATCCGCCTCGGTCAATTCGGTGAGATTGCCGGTTCCCATCATCATCTCGGCGTGCGGAAGACGGCCTCTGGTTTCGACGTAGCGGGTTAGGGAATCGGCAAATCCGAAATGGATCGGATCAAGGATGGGATCCACGACAAAGGAAATCCCGCGCCGCTCGGCGTCGTTCGCGGCGCGGACGAGGGAATCGAGATCGCCGTGCGGCGCCGGCACCAAGATTGGCGTGGCGCCCGTGCCCGCCGCGATATCAAGAGTGGCTTCGTCGAGGCTTAGAAGGAAATCCGCTCCGGCCTTGACGCCGCGCGTAAGCTCTTGCCGGTCCGCGGAGTCGATGCTGACCACATGTCCGGCCGCTTTCAAGGCGCGGATGCACGCCTCGAGATGAGGAAATGGCGTGTCGGGAAGACATCCGACGTCGATCACGTCGGCTCCAGACTTTCGCAGGGCCGCCGCGCGCGCGAGCAAGGCCGCAACCGGAAGGGAGGAAGCATCGACGATCTCCGCGAAAATGCGAATCGAAAAACCCGACAGGTCCCTCGCTTGCCCGCCACGCCCGAGGAAGGCTGGCAAATCGCTCAGTTCGTCCGGCCCGCGCGCCACCGGCACGCCGAGGAGGTTCGACAGACGCGCGAGATCGGCGCGGCAGCGGCCGGGCAAGATAATGCGATCCGCGGAAATAGGGCGGGCCAGACGGCGCATAATAATGGCTTCGGTCATGAGGGCCGCCACCTTCACTCCGATATCGCACACCTGCCAGCTGAACGAGGTTTCGCCCATGGACCGCATCAATCTTTCGAGGCGCGGGTGGGCAAGATGGCCAGTGAGGAGGAGAAGGCGCTCGCTCATTCCACTTTACAAATCACTTCGGCGTCGGGCGATAAACTCTTTCAACTCGCTTAGACTTTCCGCCACCAGTGTCGCCTCGAAGCTTTTCAGTTTCTCGGTATTCTCAAGATCGATCCGGCGTGGAAAGACCTTCACCATGCCGTCGGGCGAGCGGGTCAAAAGCTCCGGCGCGGTGTCGCACGCAAACACGATGGAAGGAACCCGGCACTTGCCGGCCTGAGCGAAAACATTGCTCGCGAGATTATCCGAAATCCCGGAGACGAATTTGGCCACGATATTCGAGGTCGCGGGCGCCACCACAAGCGTGTGGTACACGCCATGATAAAAATAGCCGACCTGCGGCGAGCTCGCGGCGGTATCCTTGTACACGCGGGCGGTCTTTGGCAGATCAAGCTTTTGCTTATATTGGCGCAACACCTCCCCGGCGGCCTTGCTTACGAAGAGGTCGACATGCTCCAATTCGCGCGCGAGTTCGACGCATTCATTGAAGAAATGCCCGGAACCGGTGAGCGCCCAACCCCAGCGCGGCGTGACGACTTTGCTCATATGTTGTCATTCCATGCTGGGCGCGGAACCACATCATGCTTTAAATGCCCGGACCATCTCAAGGAAGCGGGACTCTGATGCCGGGTATTCCGCCGCGTTGCAATATGGACGCGGCTCCAGCAAGCCATGCCGGACCCGCGAGCCAGACCTCCGCATCGCTTTGCGCGACGAAGCGTGGAAAAAGCGGATCGACGATGTTGTCCGCGGCAAGATCGCGCACCGAGCCCGGCGCCGCCAGATCGCTGGCTTTGATGAGCAACAACCGGCGTGCGCGATAGGTCCAGGCGAGCCAAGCCGCGAGCGAATCCGAGGTCACCTCCCAACACGCGGGCACGTCCGAAGCGCCAAGAACCATCTTCTCAGGCAGCCAGACGGGAATTTCGCCGCCGCTCAATGCGCTGTCCAATTCATCGCGGGAGGCCGCCAGTGTAAACGCATCCGAATACGCCGCAAGCGCGATGCCGAATTGCCCCATCGCATTGAGCGCCATGCGGTGGGCTGCCCTATCGTTAAACCCCATGGCGCCTTGCGCCGTCCGCACGCAATCGGCGAACGGGCCTCCGCCCGGAACGAGAATGAGCGGCCCGCCCCAGGCGGCCAGCGCTTCGAGCCAGGCCGCGGTGTGCGGCGTATACGCGAGACTGCCGCCGAGTTTGACAATAGTGACACTCAATGATTTCCCGTTACCCGGCATTGTTTGGCGGGACCGGCATTCGCGCACCAGAGGTGGCTTGGCCTCCCGCGCGTTCGCGTTTGATCTCGATGCCAACCGTGCCACGCACAACATCGAGTTTTTCAACCCGCACGCAAACCCGCGCAACACATGGGTAACGCAAAAGTTCGTCCGCGATCCCGCTCGCCAGCGTCTCGATCAAATCGACATGGCCCCGCCCGAGGATGATTTTGATGGCGTCGATAATTACGTCGTAGGAGAAAACGCCGCGCATGTCGTCAAATCGCCGCTCGTTGCGGCTCACGTCCACGTCGATGTTGAAACGGACGTTCTGGTTCTGAATGCGTTCGAAGTCATAGGCGCCGATGGCGCATGGGAGCACAAGATCGTGTACGAAAATCAAATCGGTCTCGACCAAGTGCTTCTTGGCCGGAACAAAGCCTCGCCCCAAGAGGAGGCGCCAATCGATCCCCGCGTCGTTGCGTCCGCCTTGGCCATCGGCTTCGCGCGGAATGAGATCCCTGATCATCCTGACAGATGATGGGTCGATCGCGCTCTCGCGCAATCGCCCTTGGCATAGACTGCCGCGAAATCCGAGATAACTTGGTTCCAGCGGAAGAAGACGCGGCACGTCCGGTGCTTCGAGCGAACCGGCGAGGCCCGACGCCAGTCCGTTCTCCCGGCACCGGTCAATAAAGCGATCGAGCGCGGCGACATCCATATGATCGAGAAGACGCCCCGCTCCTTTTTTGGCGGTATCGAGCATGGCGCCGGTAAAACCGTTATTGGCCATGAGCGCCAACATATCCAGATCGGGCTCGCAATCGGCAAAAAGAACGCCGACGAGCTTGGTGTTGCTTGCGTGCGGCCCCAATGCCCGCACGCAGTCGACTCCGGCCTTGCCGGGCGAGCAACCAACCTTTACATAATCGACTCCGGTCGCGGCCATCGCGGCGACGGCGTCAACGACCGCCCATGGCGCCCCAAGCGAGCTACCTGCCGCGGCGCTCACCGGCTTGCGTTTGCCGACAGAGCGAACGATGCCGGCCGCGACGTCGGCATCGAGCGCACCGAGCGCGCCCTTTGCAGGGTCCTTCAGATCGATGATGTCGGCGCCGCCGGTCCAAACCGCCTCTGCCTCGGCCGGGTTGGTCACGCTCGCGAGCATCAAGGTCATTGTCGCGTTCCCTGGGTGGTGACTTGCGCTATTATAGCATTAGGTTGAATCATATCAGGTTATTTTGTTCGTCGTTATGATTGTCCGTGGGACTTCGTCTGGCTCGTTTCCCAAGGCTTGGGGTCTGCTCCAGCTTGATGAATCCCGGTTTAAAAGCAGTGCTTGCACTTACGCGTTGCAACATCAGTAGCAAAACCGCGTCGGGCGCTGACAGAACCTCCGCGCGTCGATCGGCCGAGGCATCTGAATAGATTTCATCCTCGCCACGGCAACTTAGGCGCTCGCGCACGCCGCAATTCTACTGGACTGGCCTGATTACGACCTGCGGAAGCTGCAAGGCGACAGCCGCATCAGTTCTTGACGTAGGTACGCTGGGGCGCTTCGTGCCCGGAAAAATTCCTTTCCGGCGTCTCACGTCTGGGTTGATTGTACCGTCCAGCCTTCGTTCATCATTCGCGCCATATGGGCGTCCATCTTTTTGAAGCCAATTTTGTAAACGCCGAACACTTCCCCGTACTCCACGGTCTTCACCTGTGCCATCATTTCCTCCCTCGATTTGCGCCCCGGCTCCCCCTGAGTGGTGATGGACCACCAAGCTTGGCTGCTTGCGCCAAGTGTGAGCTTCACTGTATTTGCGACAGGCAAATATGGGGATCGGGGCAGGAAACGCAATTATTGCTTGGGTCCCGCGCAAGGCAGAATCCTAAATTGCTAATGATTTCTGAAAGCTGAGAGATTTGCGTGGGTTTCTAAAGGAAAAGCCCATGTCGAAAGGGTTTGTGGCGCATATGTCAAGGAAATCTCCGACCACCGAGTGGCGGGGATGGTGACGTATTGGTTGGACGAAATTCTTCTGGCGACGCTGGCCTTGGTCTTGTGGGGAGCACATGATTTTGATGCAATCGCGCGTCCGAGCCGCGAATGTGACGTGGCTAAAGCCGTTCTTGGCCTTTTAAACATGGGGTTACGAAAGCGCAGACCTTCCGCAAGGCTTTCCGCTTATTGAAGCCGGAAGATGCTTTGGCGCTTCCGTGGCATCGCGGCAAGACGTTGGGCGCGGCGAGGTGGGCTGGAGCGTAGGTGCCGTGCAGCAGACGTAATCGGGGCTGAATGAGCCGGAACCCGCAGCCGAAATCGGCGCAGCATTGCGGCCATTGCGGCAAAGCGCATTGCCACGAAAAGCGGCCAGGCGTCAGGCGAGACGGGCATTTATAAGCTCTCTTCCCGCCGGCGAGAAACATCTGCACGGGCAGTTGGATATAGCCCTTCGACGAAGATCGTTGCCGAACGCGGAAGGAATTCCCGCCTTTGAACCTCGCCGGCGTCCGCCCCACGGTTCTCAACATCCTCAAGCGCGATAAAGCAAAACTCTCCCTAGCGCGCAACCGCCTGAAGGCTTCCGTCAACCCAACCTTCAGAGCCGCATTGCTCGCTTATTTGCAAATTTAAGATTCCGCCCTGGCCGTTCACCCCTCTAATCTTGCCGGGCGAAGTAGCAGAGACTATCTGTAAGTTGGCGATCGCGCCCGCGAGATTGGCTGAGTCCCGGCGCCGGGACGCGGGATAACGCGGGCGAGTGTCTCCACATTTGTTCAAAGCCGTTTGCGCAAAGCAAATTTGCCGGAAGCCCCGCCGCCAGCGAGATGTTGCCGCAAGCGCGGGGTGCCGGCAATGCAGGAGCCGGGAGAACATTTTATGCCGAGTTACAAGGCGCCCGTCGAGGAAGTCCTGTTCCTTCTCCGCGATGTTTTTCCGATCCAGCGTTACAATAATCTGCCGGGCTTTGCGGAAGCCACGCCCGATGTCGTGGAGGCAATCGTTTCGGAGGCAGCGAAACTCTGCGAAGAAACGCTCCAGCCTCTGAACCAGACGGGCGACCGCGCGGGCTGCGTTCGCAACAAGGATGGCTCGGTTGCAACGCCGCAAGGGTTCAAGGAAGCCTATCGCGCTTTCGTCGAAGGCGGCTGGGTCGGCCTCGCTGCCGATCCCGATTATGGCGGCCAAGGGCTCCCCTTTACGCTCGCCGCGATCGTCGATGAATTCGCGAGTTCCGCGAACATGGCTTTTGCCATGTATCCGGGCTTAAGCCAAGGCGCACTTGCCGTCCTGCTGACCCATGGCACGGGCGCGCAGAAAACGATGTTCGTGCCAAAACTGATCAGCGGCGACTGGTCGGGCACGATGAATCTCACCGAATCGCATTGCGGCACCGATCTCGGCCTCCTCAAAACCAAGGCCGTCCCGAATGGCGACGGTTCTTACGCGATTTTTGGCGAAAAAATCTTTATCTCGGCCGGCGAGCACGATCTTGCGGAAAACATCATTCATCTCGTGCTTGCCAGGATCGAGGGTGCGCCCGCTGGCGTCAAGGGCATTTCGCTGTTTGTGGTGCCCAAAATCCTGATCGAGGCGGATGGCTCGCTCGGGCCTGCCAACAAGGTGACCTGCGGCGCAATCGAGCACAAGATGGGCATTCACGCCAATGCCACCTGCGTGATGAATTATGACGGCGCCAAGGGCTGGCTCGTCGGCGAGCCGCACAGGGGCTTAGCCGCCATGTTCGTGATGATGAACGAGGCCCGTCTCGGCGTCGCGATTCAGGGCTTGGCGATCTCGGAGGTCGCCTATCAGAATGCGGCCGCCTATGCCAAGGAGCGCTTGCAGGGGCGCGCGCTGTCGGGGCCGAAATACCCCGAGAAGCCAGCCGATCCGATCATTGTCCACCCGGACGTACGACGCAGTTTAATGACAATCCGCGCTTTCAACGATGCCGCCCGCGCGCTTGCCATTTGGACGGCGCTGAAAAGCGACATCGCGCACCGCTCGAAAGATAAGACCGAAGTCCGAGCCGCGGCGGACAGCTTGGGCCTTCTCACCCCCGTGTTGAAAGGCGTGTTGACCGATGTGGGCTTCGACAACACGGTCAAGGCCCAGCAAGTCCTCGGCGGCCACGGCTATATCGAGGAATGGGGCATGGAGCAATTCGTCCGCGATGCCCGCATAACCATGATCTACGAAGGCGCCAACGGGATTCAGGCGCTCGACCTCGTCGGCCGCAAGCTTCCCAAGGACGGCGGGCGCGCCATGATGGGGTTCCTCGGCGAAGTCAAATTCTTCGTCAAGGACAACGAAGCCGATGCTTCACTTGCGCCCTATCTCTTGGGTCTCGAGCAAGGCCTCGCGCATCTCGAACGGGCGACAATGTGGTTCATGCAAAACGCGATTGCCAAGCCCGAGAATGCGGGCGCGGGCTCGTATGATTATATGCACCTTCTTGGGCTGGTCGCGCTTGGCTACATGTGGGCGCAAATCGCCAAGGCGGCGATCGCCAGTAAGGCGGCCGGCAATGGCGACGCCGCGATGGAAGCGAAACTGCTCACCGGAAAATATTTCATGGAGCGCATCATGCCCGAGACAAGCGCCCATCTCGCCCGCATCTCGGCTGGCGCCGGAACGATGATGGCGCTGCCGGCCGAGCAGTTTTGATTTTTCCCCGCGCGCCGCGCGGTAATGCGAACCAGACACCAACCCGAAACCGGGAGGACACATTGCCCGAAGCTTTCATTTACGATCATGTCCGCACTCCGCGCGGGCGCGGCAAGCCCGACGGCGCCCTGCACGAGGTCTCGACCCTTGGGCTCGCCACGACAGTGCTACGGGCGATCAAGGAGCGCTGCGGTTTCGACACGCACCTTGTCGACGATGTCGTGCTCGGCTGCGTCGATCCCGTCGGCGAGGCGGGCGGCGACATTGCCAGGGCGGCGGCGCTCGCCGCCGATTATGGCAACCATGTGCCGGGGATTCAGATCAACCGCTTTTGCGCCTCGGGTCTCGACGCGGTCAATTTCGCCGCCGCGCAAGTGATGGCGGGCCAGCATGAACTCACCGTCGGCGGCGGCGTCGAATCGATGAGCCGGGTCGGCATCGGCGCCTCGGGCGGAGCCTGGCCAGTTGATCCCGCGATCGCGATCAAATCCTATTTCTTGCCGCAAGGGGTTTCCGCCGATCTCATTGCAACAAAGTATGGATTTTCGCGTGACGACGTCGATCACTACGCTGTCACGTCCCAACAACGCGCGGCAACAGCCTGGAACGAGGGTCGCTTCAAAAATTCGGTTGTACCGGTGCGCGACATCAACGGCATCGCCGTGCTCGATCGCGACGAACACATGCGGCCTTCGACCAATATGCAGTCGCTCGCCGCGCTAAAACCCTCGTTCGTGATGATGGGTGAGCAGGGTGGCTTTGACGCGGTCGCAATAGATGCCCACCCCGAAGTGGAAAAGGTCATGCATGTTCATCATGCCGGCAATTCGTCGGGCATTGTCGATGGCGCGGCGGCGGTTCTCGTCGGCTCGGCCGAGGCCGGCGCGGCGATTGCCCGGAAACCCCGCGCGAAAATCCGGGCCTTTGCGAATATCGGCTCCGAGCCGGCGTTAATGCTGACTGGCCCGGTCGATGTCACCAAGAAGGTCTTGGCCCGCGCGAAAATGACGCTCCATGACATCGATCTTTTCGAGGTCAACGAGGCGTTCGCGTCCGTCGTGCTCCGCTACCTCCAGGCTTTCGATCTCGATGCGGCAAAACTCAATGTCAATGGCGGCGCGATCGCGATGGGCCATCCGCTCGGCGCGACCGGCGCCATGCTGCTCGGCACCGCCCTCGACGAACTCGAACGCTTAGGCAAGGGAATTGCGCTCGTCACGCTGTGCATCGGTGCGGGAATGGGCACGGCGACGATCATCGAGCGGGTGTAATTGGAAAGCGCGGAGAGAGACCGATGAACCTCACAAATTTCCGCTTCGAGACCGACGCCAGCGGCATTGCTATGCTGACCTGGGACATGACCGGGCGCTCGATGAATGTCATCACGCCGCAAGTCATTGACGAGATCGAGCAAGTCATTGAGCATGTCACGGCCAACGCCGCGATCAAGGGCTGTGTCGTCACCTCCGGCAAGGACACGTTTTCGGGCGGCGCCGACCTTTCCATGCTCCAGACGGCGGCGGCCGACTATGAGAAGGCGAAACAGGAAAAAGGCGAGGAAGCGGCAACAAAGCTCTTTTTCGAGCGCGCGGGCCGTCTCTCACAGGTCTATCGTAAGCTCGAGACCTGCGGCAAGCCTTTCGCCATTGCGATCAATGGCACTTGTCTTGGCGGCGCCTTTGAGCTTGCGCTCGCCTGCCATTACCGGGTCATCGCCGACGACGATAAAGCCAGGGTCGGCTTGCCCGAGATCAAGGTCGGCCTGTTTCCGGGCGCCGGTGGGACGCAACGTGTCGCCCGTCTCATGCAGACAGGCGACGCGCTGCAAATGCTTTTCAAGGGCGAGCAGATCAGGCCGAAAGCGGCGAAAGCGATGAACCTCGTGCATGAGGTTGCTCCCGCGGGCGAAATCGTCGCGAAGGCCAAGGCCTGGATTTTGGCGGGTGGCAAGGGCGTCGACCCCTGGGACGAACAGGGTTTTAGGCTCCCTTCGGGAAAGGTGTTTTCGGCCCAAGGCATGATGGTGTGGCCTGCCGCCAACGCGATCTACCGGCGCGAAACGCATGACAATTATCCGGCGGCCAAGGCGATTTTGCACAGCGTCTACGAGGGCCTGCAACTGCCTTTTGATTTGGCGCTTCGCGTCGAATCGCGCTGGTTCGTCAAGATTTTGCGTTCGCCGGAGGCAGCCTCGATGATCCGCACGCTGTTCATTTCCATGGGCGAACTGAACAAAGGCGCGCGGCGCCCCACGCATGTTCAGGCAATCGCGATCAAGCAGGTTGGCATCCTGGGCGCGGGATTCATGGGCGCGGGCATTGCCTATGTCACCGCAGCCGCGGGGATGGATGTGGTGCTGATCGACCAGGATCAGGCGGCGGCCGAAAAGGGCAAGGCGATTTGCGACAAGCTGATCTCCGGCCAGGTGCTCAAGGGCCGCGCGAAAACCGCCGATAAGGAAGCGCTTCTTTCAAGGATCAAACCGACCGCCGATTACCAGGACCTTGCGGGCTCCGATCTCGTGATCGAAGCGGTGTTCGAGGACCGCGCGGTCAAAGCCGTGGCGACGCAAAAGGCCCGCGCGGTTCTTGCGCCTGGCACTATCTTTGCCTCGAACACGTCCACGCTGCCAATAACCTCTCTCGCGCAAGCCTATGCCGAGCCCGAAAATTTCATTGGGATTCATTTTTTCTCGCCGGTGGAAAAAATGCTTCTCGTCGAAGTGATTCTTGGCGAGAAAACCGGGGACCGGGCGCTCGCCCTAGCCTTGGATTATGTCCGCGCGATCAAGAAAACGCCGATTGTCGTGCATGATTCGCGCGGCTTTTACGCCAATCGCTGCGTGGGCAATTATATTCACGAAGGCCACATCATGCTCCTCGAAGGCGTTCCGCCAGCGATGATCGAGAACGTGGCCAAAATGGCGGGCATGCCGGTCGGGCCACTCGCGCTCAACGACGAAGTCGCGCTCGATCTGGCGCTGAAAATCGTCGAGGCAACAAAGCGCGATTTGGGACCGGCGGCCGTCGATCCGGCGCAAGAAAATTTGCTCAAGGCAATGGTCATCGATCACGGCCGGTGCGGGCGCAAGAACGGCAAGGGCTTTTACGATTATCCGGCGCAGGGTGCGAAGACCCTGTGGCCCGGCGTCGCCGCATTTCAACCAAGCAAGCTCGATCCGGACACGATCGATATCGCAGAACTCAAACAACGGTTCCTTGTCACCCAGGCCGCCGAAGCCGCGCGGGTCGTGGAGGAAGGCGTCGTGACGGACCCGCGCGAGGCGGACGTCGGCTCGATCATCGGCTTCGGCTTCGCGCCCTTCACCGGCGGCACGTTGAGTTATATCGACGGGATGGGCGCGGCTAATTTCGCGGCACTTTGCGAAAAGCTCCAGGAAAAATACGGAGAACGCTTTGTGCCGCCGAAAATCGTCGTGGATATGGCAAGTGCGCAAGAATCCTTTTATGGGCGCTTCGCCGGGCGGACCAACCGCGTTGCTTGAACTGGTTTGCGTGGCCCTTAGCCGGAGCTTTCAGTATTTTGCGACGACAGGCGCGGACCCAATCGCTGTTGTAAAATTGCCACTCCGCTCCTGTATCCCTACTTAAGCAGTTCATCAATAAGCGCATATTTTTATTGAATTGGGGTCGCGCGTGAATCTCTGGGGGCATGAGAAAAGATGACGCCCGCGTACTCGATCGCAAACGGGGCGCCATCAGGCGCCCCTTGCCATTTGATTCGCGCAATCCCACAAGCCGGCGCCGTTTCCCGGCGTACCCAACCGCAACAAAATGTTTCACGTGAAACACTTTGGTGTGATTGGCTATCGGCTCGACGCAACGACGTAACAAAGTCTCGATCGGGCAAGCAGCGCTTGTTCGGCACGGTGTAGATTTCGGCCGTCTCGCTGATTATTCCTCGCTGTTCAGTTTGTCGACGACAGACAAAAATTCCTCGCTCAGCTCTCTTGCCTTCGCATCATATTGCCGTTCAAGCTGGAGAAGCTGCGCTTCGTACCTGCAACCCGCCTCGCGAAGTCGCACGACCTTGGCGCCATTTTGTTCCATCCTCTCTTGCGACGGCAAGACAGATCTTGTATTTGTGCCGAGTGCGTCAGCGCAGTTACGTTTCATCATTGCCGTCCTTTGCGCGCGCAAGAACTGCGGCTGCGCTCATACCGATATGGTCGGCCTGTTTCTCGCGTTTAAGTACGAGATCCTTATGCCACCGCGCCGCTTCGAGATGGCGCATCCCATTGCGCAGGATTACGCTTTGCAGACATTCGAGAAAGTACACCTTCCAGGAGTCGGTTAATCTGCTCAAGCCCGGCGACGGATGAAGCAACCTCTGGCCTTCAGTATTTGAGTGCTCTTTATCGCCACCAATTTGAACCGCATGGCGCCTGAGCAAAGGCCGGTGATCGAGGCCGCGTGGTTTGCGCCCTCTTGATGATTGGAGCAGATTGAAGTACATTTCCCACCGGTGAGAATTGGTACCATGTGTCTCTGACGACTATTAATATTGTTTAGGAAGCTGGTATGCCGGAAAGTTTACGGCGGGGTGTTGCGCCCGTGCAACGGCAGAGCGTGCACGCATCCGGCCCAATCGCGTGAGAGCACCTCCCCCCGATGACCAGATTTCGAGGCTGGGATTGCCGCTTCGGACGAGGCCAGCTCTTTGCGAGTCCGCTGCAGCAGGGGATTGCAGCACGGCTTGAATCGAAGATTCCTAAGCGTTTGAAGTGGAAGGCTGGCGGGAAGCGCAGGGCTCGCCTTCCGTCAGCGGGCTTGTTTTAGTCACGCTGCGTTTTCCGTCTGTCCGGCATCGGCTTTGGCGCCGGAACTAGCGCCAAAACAACATTAGAAGAGGAATGATAGGAAGCGGAACTCCAGTCAGCCAAAGCAGTGCGCCTTTACCCAAGTTCATATTCGATACTCGATCATTCGAGGGAAATTGTAGCGGCGGCGGACCGCTGGCAATGCGGTGGCGAACCTTTGGTTCCCGGCCACTGTTCGATGAGGGCTGGCCTCGCCGCCCTGCAAGGCGAGACTGACCTTTTTTACCCGGTCCAGTCGACCGGGTCGTTTGCCTCCGTCATGCCAACTCCCTGGCCAGTTTCACTCGGCGGTCCAGCCGCCATCAATCGAGTAATTGGCGCCGGTGATCTGCGCCGCCGCATCGGAACAAAGAAAGACGAAGAGCGAAGCAACCTGATCCACGGTCACGAATTGCTTGGTCGGCTGGGCGAGCAAAATCACATCGTGGATGACCTGTTCGCGCGTCATGTTGCGCGCCGCCATCGTATCGGGGATCTGCTTTTCGACGAGGGGCGTCCAGACATAGCCGGGCGAGACGCAGTTGACCGTGACGCCGAAGGTCGCGAGTTCAAGCGCGGCCGTCTTGGTCAGTCCGACAAGGCCATGTTTGGCGGTCACATACGCGGATTTAAATGGCGAAGCGACGAGCGAATGGGCCGACGCGGTGCCGAGAATACGGCCCCATTTGCGGGCCTTCATGCCGGGGATCGCGGCGGCCATTGCATGGAACGCGGCGGAGAGATTGATGGCGATGATCATGTCCCAGTTTTCGCGCGGAAATTCCTCGATCGGCGCGACATGTTGAACCCCGGCGTTGTTGACGAGGATGTCGACCGAGCCGAGTTTCGCCTGGGCTTCCTTCACCATGGCGTGGATTTCGTCCGGCTTCGTCATGTCGGCGTCTGAATAAACCGCCGTGACGCCGAACTCCTTCGCCATGCCCGCCCGCTCGGCTTCGATCGCCGCGGCATCGCCCATTCCATTGATCATGACATTGGCGCCCTCCTTGGCGAGGGCACGGGCGATGGCAAGACCAATGCCGCTGGTCGAGCCGGTCACGATGGCATTGCGCGCTTTAAGGGTCATGTGTCCTCCAAGGGCCTGCAAGGAAGTGGGCCGGGCGAATTGCCCCATTACATGCTACAACAGCGCGGCGGAAAGGTGAAACCAAACTGGAGCTTTGGGGCTTAAAGATCGCATCAATCGCCCATTTGGGATATGATAGCGATATGAATGTTTCACGTGGAACACGCCGGGAAAAGCTTCCCGGGGCCGGCGAGCCGGAGGGTCCCGGCAATGGGGGGCCGCTCGCCGCCGCGCTGGCGCTCTGTCGCCGCGACAAAATAAGCCTGACTCCCGGAAGGCGGCGTATTCTCGAAATTTTGGCCCGCGAGGGCCGCCCGCTCGGCGCCTATGAGATGATCGATAGGGTGGCGCAAGCGACCGGCAAGCGACCGGCGCCCATTTCGATCTACCGGGCGCTCGATTTTCTGCTCGAAAACAGCCTCATCCACAGGCTCGCATCGCGCAATGCCTTTCTCGCCTGCGGCCACGGTCACGCCGCCCAGGAGCCGATCGTGTTTCTCATTTGCGAGGTATGCGGCGAGGTCGTCGAGGCGACCTCGGCGGAGTTGCGTGGGGCTCTCGGAGAGCTTGCGGCGGGCGCCAAATTTTCGCCCCGCGCGCAGGTCATGGAAGTCGCGGGCCGCTGCCGGATCTGCGCCGCGGCGTAAGGGCGGCCGTGGACTAGTACCGACTATTCCCTAAATGGTGAGTCGTGATTCAAGGATGCATGCATGGCATTCCTGAAGCGACCCCGATCATCCTGACGGAAGCGGAACGAACCGAGCTGGAAGCGTTGGCGCGTTCCACCAAGACCGAATACCGGCTGCGCCAGCGGGCGCGGATTGTGCTGGTGGCGGCCGAGGGCGTGGCCAGCCGGGCGATTGGCCGAGAGGTTGGCTGCACGACCGGCACGGCATCGAAATGGCGCGTGCGCTACGCCGCCAATCGACGGGCCGGCCTTGATGAGACCGGCAATCGCGGAGCGGAACCGAAATACACGGCCGAGACGGATAAGCGCATGGCCGCCGAGATCGGCGGGCTCTATCTGGCGCCGCCGGAGAACGCCATCGTGATATGTGTCGACGAAAAGCCCTCGATCCCGGCGGTGGAGCGGGCACAGGGTTATCTGAAGTTTCCCAATGGCCGTGCGCTCAGCGGGCAGAGCCACGATTACAAGCGGTACGGCACCTCGACTCTGTTCGCCGCGCGTCGGCTCGCTGAAGAGATAGATGCCAAGCGCCACCGTCCCGGCCGCGCCAATGCCCGTCCAAACCACATAAGCGGTGCCTACGGCAATCGACTTCAACGCCAGACTGAGCAGCCCGATGCTCGCCCACATTGCGACGACAGTTGCGATCGACGGATATAATCGAGAAAATCCTTCAGTGTATTTGAGCCCGATCGCCCACGCGACTTCGCACAATCCGGCAACAAACAAGAGGAGCCAAGCCATCAGCTGAATTCCCATCGGTCCTGACGCATGAATTTTCCGCAAACGCCAAAAACGCGGAGCAATGCGGCACTGTCGGCGAGTTCATCTTACGGAAAAGACGCCCGCTATTGGAGCGGGATCGACCGCGCCGTATCAGTTGAGACGGTTGATCCATTCCGCCATCACCTCTCCCCGCCACTTGCCGCGATCATCGCCTGGGCAAGATAAGGCTCGATTGCCTGCATCGTGCGGGTCGAGGCGCCGCCAAAGTCCTCCGCCGTCTCCGCGGCCGCGCGGGCCATCGCCCGCAATTCGGCTTTGTCAAAGAAGAGGAGCGCCAATTGCTTGGCAAGCGTTTCGGCATCGAATACCAGCGCGGCGCCGCCCGCATTATCGAGCGCCGCGTAAATTTCCTCGAAATCGCCGACCTCCGGACCATGTAGGATCGCGCAGCCGAGACGCGCCGCCTCGACCGGATTTTTGCCGCCGCCGTGGCGCAAGGACTTCCCCGCGAAAATCATGCCGGCGCCGCGAACAAATAAACCCGCCTCGCCAGGTGCAAGGGCGATAGTGATTTCCGGCAAGGGCGCACTTTCGCGAACGCCACCGCATGACTCCGCGGTCAGTCCTATTTTCGCGGCGCTTTGGGCGATTTCAAAAACGCGTTTGGGGTTGTGCGGCACGATCACGGTCAGGAGGTCTGGAAACTGTCGCGCCAATCGGCGATGCGCCGCCATCGCGATCTCTTCCTCGTCGGGATAGACTCTATCGGCGACCCATGCCGGACGCGTCCCGATCCGTGCAAGAAGCCGCGCCAAGGCGGATTGATCGACTGGCGCGGGAACGAAATCATATTTGAGATTGCCGGTCACTTGAACTTTTTGCAGACCGAGTTTCGCGAAGCGCTGCGCGTCGGCATTTGTTTGCGCCAAACAAAGATCTATCCGGCGCAGCAGCGATCCGGCAAAGCCCGGAAATTTCCGCCAAATCAGGAACCGCCGCGCCGACAAGCGGGCATCGACAAGCGCGAGGGGAATTTTGCGGCGGCTGGCTTCGACGATGAGGTTTGGCGGAAATTCCGGCCCGGAGATAAGGACAATTTCTGGCTTCCAATGATCGAGAAACCGCGCAATGAATTGAGGCGCGTCGAGCGGCGCGAGTTGGTGCAGCGATGGCGGCATGCGCGGCGCGCGGAACGGGCCCGAAGAGGCATCGCCGATCGCCAAAAGCACGGTAAAACCGAGTTGTCCCAGTTTTTCGACAAGCGGCGGCATGGCGAGAGCTTGCGCGGCGCTTGCCGCGTGCAACAAGGCGAGCCGCCCATCCGGCCGGGCGAGGTAAGGCCGCCCCAGCCGCTCGTGGCGCCGCGAATAATCATCGCGGCCGAGCTTTCCCCGCCAATAAAGATACAATGGCCCGGTTAATCCAATGCCCGCACTTGCCAGCAGGTAGGCAGAAAGGAGCGCCGAATCTTTCACGGCGGGCCTGGATATTTCAAAGGGGCGGACCCACTCCGCGCATAACTTTTATCGCGAGATCGAAAGATAGCTACCACGCTCAAGTCTTGTCCCTCGAAGGGTCGAGCAGACGATGCAGATGCGCCACGAAATAGCGCATTTGGGCATTGTCCACCGTTGCCTGCGCCTTGGCTTTCCAAGCCTGCGCCGCCGACGCGTAGTCCGGAAAAATGCCAACGATATCGATCTTGGACAAATCGCGAAATTCGGTGCTGTCCAAATCCTTGAGTTCGCCACCAAATACAAAGTGGAGGAGTTGTTTGCCGTTCGTGGTCATGAGCTTCCCGTTTTGATCTCTTGGCGGAAAAGAGGCGGTTCCACCATGTAAGGCTTTCACGGATTGCTTGGAAGGGTCAACCTTGCCTTTTTGTTCCGGTGCGGCGTTAACGGCCGTCGCGATAGGGGTAAAAAGCCTCGCGGGATAAAATTGCGGCGCCAAGCTTAGCGCCAACGCTGGCCGTTTTGAAATATATTAGCACTCTATCCCCTTCACACCCGTTTTTTAGGCGATGGACCGATATCGTCGATAATGTTGGAATATGGCGCGCGACCAACGAGGGCAGCCTGCCGAGCGAGAACTAGGATCCCATCCCAGCCGCTTCAATCCCGCCCGTGCGGCTCGATGAGAAGCTCAAGCGGATAGCCTTGAAAAGCCTTGTCGATGGCGAGCACGACATGGCCGTGGAATTTCTCGACGCCCAGTTCGCCACGGCTCATAAAGTCGCTGAGCTCGCTGTAATGGTCGATATCGCGGCAAAGCACCCGCATCAGATAGTCGATCCGGCCGCCGATTTTGTAGCATTCCAAAACTTCGTTGCGTTTGCGTATGGCCGTCAGAAAACGCTCGAAATCGGCTTCGCGGTGGTTTTCGAGGATAACCTCGACCAGCAGCATCACCGTGCCGCGGATTTTCGTAAGATCGAAGTCGGCGACATAGCGCCTAATCAGTCCATACTTTTCGAGCGCTTTGACCCGCTCCAGGCAGGCGCTCGGCGATAGATGCACGTCTTCGGCGAGGCGGACATTGCTGATCCTCGCGTCGAGTTGCAGCCGCTTCATGATTTTGAAATCCATTTCGTCGATCATCTGCCGGCGCGCCATCTTCTTCTCGCTTGTCGCCTAAATTTTCGAGGGTTTCGAACGGTATCCGGCGTTCGGCCTATGGCAAAAAACTGCCCGCGCATTTTTGCGCGTGGAAGGGGACTTGGCGCGGATATTCTGCGCGAAAACGGGCCAAGTTCCGGGGCAAGAGCGCCGTCTTCCGTGCGATAAGTCTTCTTGGGAGGAAGTGTCGAAAGTAGGCCACCATGTCCGTGCAAAGCCCCATTTCCTTGCCAACCGCAATGTCCCCGCCTACCGCCATAACCCCGCAAAGCGTCATCGCTCGGGAAGCCCGCTTTGGCGCGAAAAATTACGCGCCGCTTCCGGTAGTCTTGGCGAGGGGCGCAGGCGCGCATCTCTTCGATACCGGCGGCAAGCGCTACATCGATATGATGAGCGCCTATTCGGCGGCGAGTTTCGGCCATTTGCATCCGCGTCTCGTCCACGCCATGAAACGTCAGCTCGAACGTTTGGATGTCGTCTCCCGTGCCTATCATTCGGATAATCTCGGGCCGCTTTGCGAGGAACTCTCGGGTCTCGCCGGGCTCGATGCGTGCCTGCCGATGAACACCGGCGCGGAAGCGGTCGAGACCGCGATCAAGGCCGCGCGCCGTTATGGTTATGACCGGCTTTCGATTCCCGCCGGCAAAGCGGATATTATTGTCGCCTCGGGGAATTTCCATGGCCGGACGACGTCGATCATAGGCTTTTCCAGCGAACCCTCCTACCGGCGCGGTTTTGGGCCTTTCGCGCCCGGGTTTGTCACGGTGCCATTCGGCGACGCGGGGACGCTTGACGCGGCGATCTCGCCGTTCACGGCCGCCGTTCTCATCGAGCCCATTCAGGGCGAGGCGGGCATTGTCGTACCGCCCCGGGGATATCTGGCAAGTCTCCGGAGGATCTGCGACCGGCACGGCATATTGTTGATTTTCGACGAGGTCCAGTCGGGCTTCGGGCGCACCGGGCGAAACTTCTGTTTTGAACACGAGAACGCCAAGCCCGACGGTCTCATCGTTGGCAAGGCGCTCGGCGGCGGCCTGATGCCCGTCTCCGCGTTTGTCGCGCGGCGCGCCGTCATGGACGTCTTCGATCCCGGTAGCCATGGCTCTACCTTTGGCGGGAATCCGCTTGCCGCGGCGGTCGCGCGCGAGGCGATCCACGTTCTCCAAGACGAGGATCTCGCCTTGCGGAGCCGCGTCCTGGGGAAAACCTTGCTCGCCGCGCTTGCCGGCATCGACCATCCCGCCATCGTCGAGGTGCGCGGCAAAGGGCTTTGGGCGGGAGTCGAACTCGATCCCGCGCGCGCCAACGCAAAGGATGTGTGTCTCGCCATGCTGCGGCGCGGAGTTCTCACCAAGGAGACGCATGAAACCGTCATTCGCTTCGCGCCGCCCCTGATTATCGAGGAGGCCGATCTGTTGGCCGCGGTCGAGGTCTTCCATGACGCGCTTGAGGAAACAGCGACGCCCCATGCCGAGAGGAGCGTAGCATGAACATTCATGTCGCAAACGCGCCGGTGGCTCAAAATGATCCCGGAGCCGTCACCGCGCCCAATTCCAGACAAAAAATTTTGATGTGCGCGCCGGATCATTTTGGCGTGAACTACGTCATCAATCCGTGGATGCTCGGCAATCGCGGCCGCATCAATCATGCTCTCGCGGTCAGGCAATGGAATAATCTCAGAGATGGGCTGGCCGCTCACGCGGAAATCACGCTGATCGAGCCGCAACCGAATTTGCCGGACATGGTGTTTACCGCCAATGCCGGCATGGTGCTGGGCAACGTGGCGGTCGCGAGCCGTTTTCGCTATTCGGCGCGACAAGGCGAGGAGCCCTTCTTCTGGCAATGGTTCGAGCACAATGGTTTTCCGCTGGCGCCGTGGCCGGAGGATATTTTTTTCGAAGGTGCCGGCGATGCCTTGCTCGATCGCGGCCAGCCTCTCATCTGGTGCGGATTTGGCTTCCGGTCCGATGAAACTGCGCCCGCTGCGCACGAACGCATTTTCAAACGCCCCGTCATCGGTCTGCGGCTTGTCGATCCGCGCTTTTACCATCTCGACACTTGTTTTTGCCCGCTCGAAGGTGGCTATCTCATCTATTATCCCGAGGCTTTCGATACCGCCAGCCGGGCGAAGATCGCCGCCAGCGTCGCGCCGGAAAAACGGGTCGCCGTCGCCAAGGAAGATGCCGCGCAATATGCCTGCAACGCCGTCGATCTTGGCGGGCATGTTTTTCTCAACGGCGCATCGGAAGAATTGCAGGAAAAACTGCGCGCCGCCGGCTTTACGCCTGTCATCGTGCCTCTGTCCGAATTCATGCGCGCGGGCGGGGGCGCCAAGTGCCTGACACTTAAATTGAAGGAAAGTTGGGGGCTAGTGGATTGATTCGATTTATTCTTACACCCGGCACCCGGCGGCGCTGCGCGCGTTGGTGCGCGAGCTCGTCCGCGCAAGTGAACTCGTTGGTTTCGAATTGACGGAATTTGAAGCCCCTTCGAACCCCGGGCGTTGCGCCCGCGCGGTTCAAGCGGTCATCCGCATGATCGAACCCGTGTTGCTGGCGGGGCCGGACCGCGGCAAGCGGGTTTACGAATGTTCCGCTTGAACAGGCGATCCAGTAAAGGACCTCATTCCTCATGCTGAGAAGGCGGCGAAGAGGTTTCGGGCTTTGGGGCCAGCGATTTTTCGCCCGAGACAATCGAGCCGCGTGCGAACGAAGGCTACAAACAGACCGAGCTGGCGCTGCAAGCGGCATGACGGCGCAGTTTTGGGTTCTGAATTGGCTGGGCCTCATACCGGGCGAAATTCTGAAAGGGAATAAGTCACCGTGGCGCTTTCTCGATCTCGGGC
Organism: Candidatus Methylaffinis lahnbergensis; assembly: GCA_002890675.1. GTDB lineage: Bacteria > Pseudomonadota > Alphaproteobacteria > Rhizobiales > Beijerinckiaceae > Methylocapsa > Methylocapsa lahnbergensis. The sequence goes on along the minus strand of PEFW01000025.1, from coordinate 12,967 downwards.
AAAATCACTTCCCGATAACTCTCCTCGCCGATCGGTCCGACGAAACGGTAGGCGATCGTGGCGTCGTCCTTGACAGAATCGAGTCCGCCTCGCCGATAATGCTTGGCCCACGGGTTGAATGGCGAAATCTGACAACAAGGTATGACGAAAGCGCGCTTTTATCGATTCGAAATGATGCGCAAACGAAGAATTGCGAGCGCCGCCAAGCGCGTAATTGGGGCTAAGCCGAGGAATAGTACCGTGCCAATGGTTCATAATCTCCCGCCAACACCGGCATTTCGTGACGAAAGACCCGACTCACCAATATCTGAGATAGCTCTCCGCGTTGTGGTCGAATTCAGCGGGTGGCAGCTCTATGTCGTCGGAACAGCGACTCTCATCGCCGGGCACGTCGCTATCACGGCGCGCCACGTACTGGATTATGTTGTTCGGACGTATGGAGCGAAGCAAAAGGCAGGCATGCAGATGGAGATCGACGGCTACGAATTGAAGCTCTATCAGGTGCTTCCAGGGCCGAAATATCGTATCTGGAGAGTCTGCACGGCGTGGGTTTGCGCAACCGATATTGTCGTTCTGCACCTTGGCCTAGATCGAGCCACTTTGCCCGACGAAAAAATCGAATGGAGGCAGTTATCCCTGCGTGTTCTACCGCCTCCGGTAGGACAAAAAGTTATTGCTTTCGGTTACCGCGAATCAAAAATCAACGTTACCGAAGGTGACGACGGGACGCATCACATAGAACTGAATGATCGCCCTACGACATCGATCGGAACAGTCAGACAAATATATCATTCGCAGCGAGACGCTGTAATGCTATCATTTCCATGCTTTGAAGTTGAAGCGCGCTTCGATTCAGGCATGAGCGGCGGGATGGTTGTCGACGAGACTGGCGCGCTATGCGGGCTCATTTGCGCGAGTCTACAAAATAGCGATCCAAGTGCACTGCCAATGAGCTACGTTGCTTCGCTTTGGCCGATGCTTAAGACGGTCATTTCCGTCGATCGTGGCGATCGCTACCCAAGGGGCGTTTCGTATCCTATGATCGATCTTGTGATCGACGGTCTCCTCAGGGTCAATGATTTCCACGAACTTGATCCAGCGCAGTTCCCCGACAAGCAATTGACGCTCCGGCGCTAATGAAAGCGAGAGGGTCAGCATCAGAACATATTCAGCAAATGTCCATCGGCATCGATGGTCGCGATGAGCGTGTGATAATGATAATGCATGACAGCCTTCAACGCATAGGCTTGCAGAACAAACGGGTCGGGACGCCGCCGCACCACGTTGAAGAAGGCGCGCCGATAGTGGTGACGAAGATCGGCTGCCTCGACGGCGGTTTGCAGCTTGAAGTAGACGAAGCCTGCGTAAATCATCGCGTGCGCATAGAGAATGAACCGGCGGAATGGCCGGCTGCGCAAGTAGGCGTCACGGGCGGCGCTGGAACTCAGACCGCCGTCGAGAAAGAGTGAATCCACTCGGGCGAAATAGGCTTTTGGATCATAAAGTGCATGCAGCACCCGCAAATATCCTTCCCGCAACGCGTCGCGGCCCATACCAAGGGGAATGACGTTCGTTCCGTACGGCGTCCGATCGGCGGGATCGAGCCGATTCTCACCGGCAAGCCTGTCATAAAGTGGTGTCTTGGGGATCGCGGAGAGCATGCCGACCGAGGTATGGATCACTCGGGCCTGCTCGACGAAACGGATCTGCCGATCGAAAATGTCCGAGCCGTCATGGTCGAAACCGACGATCATCCCACCCCAGACCTCGATCCCGTGGGCCAGGATGGCGTGCACCTTTTCTACCATGCTACGCTCCTTACCGCGTAGGTTTTGCAACTTACGCGTTTCACGCAACGATTCCTCGTTGGGCGTTTCAACGCCGACAAAGATCGAACGGATATTTGCCTCGTCCATGAGGACCAGGAGTTCTTCATCGTCTGCCAGATCGAGCGAAGCCTCCGCAAAAAAGGTCACCGGATAATCATGCGCCTTCTGCCAGGCGATGACTTCGCGGAGAATGTGTTTTATCGCCTTCTTATTGCCGATCAGATTGTCATCAACGATGAAGACGGCGTCGACCCCGCCTAAACGGCGAAGCGTCTCCAGTTCGGCAATAATCTGGGGTGTCGTCTTGAGGCGCGGACGACGGCCGAAGGTTACAATGATGTCGCAAAACTCGCAGGTGAATGGGCAGCCGCGCGAGAACTGCACCGGAGCCACGACATAATGGTTCATCTTCAAAAGGTCGTAGCGAGGCGGCGGCACTTTGCTCATGTCGGTGCGCTCCGCCTGCTCGTAGCGCTTAGCATGTTTACGTTCGGTCCAATCGGCAAGAAATTGCGGCCAGGTCTCTTCGGCTTCCCCCACGAATATGACATTGGCTAACGCGCCGAAATAATCTTCCTGGACGCTGACCCACGGACCGCCGATGACCGTGAAGCAGCCCCGCTCTTTCAATTCCTTGAGTATTTCGGTCATACGGAATCGCTGCACCGTCATTCCCGTAATGCCGACGATGTCGGCCTTGGCACAAAGAGCAAAATCGATATCTTCGACATTCTCGTCGATTAAAGTGATTTTGTGCTCCGCGGGCGTCAGAGCCGCAAGCAAGGGCAGCGCTGAAACCGGCATATTCGCGCGCTTGCCAAACTTGGCAAATAGGCGGAGGGCGTGCTCCATACCCCAATAGCTCGTCTCGAAACGCGGATTGATCAGTACGATATCGACCATGTTCATATATCCGCAAATTTTTTCCTCGACCGATAAATCCAAAACCTAGCAGAACCGCCGTACGTCGCCCAAGGCAATGCGCGCTCAACGCACCGGGAAGCGGCCTTCGGCGGCAGCGCGCGCGACGTTCTTGCCCCTCTTGTCTAAAGCCTCGATCGTCCAGACGTAGCGATGAATCGCACCAGCAGGCGGGCAAGGCCCTATGTAATCGATAGCACCCTCCGGCACGCGTCCGCTGCCGTTGTAAGGAATGGTGCTGCCGCCGTGCCGAAAGTTTGGCGCGTCCTTATCGTTCATCATGAAGCGCAGGCTTTCTGTTTCCTTTGGCGCATCGTCGATCGTGAAGGCAGGCGAAGTTCTACCGCAAGCTTTGATCCCCGACCATGAGAAGCGTGCACTGAAGGCCGACGCTTCGTGCATTGAAGCGAGCAACAGCACGGCAGCCAATCCAAGAGCCTGAGGCAACTGGCGCATCGACCCTTTTCCACTGGAGTTGGATGGATGCTATTGAGTATTGTCACGTTAGTCAAGAATAGGGACAGAGCAAAAATGACGTCGCGAGGCCATCCGGCCTTGGCCCGCCGTGCGCGAAGTCGAGAAGTTCGATAGTATGGAGCACCTGGATCGATGTGCCGCTCGCGATCTGCGCGATGCAGCCGATGTTGCCGGTGGCGGCGAGATCGGGCGAGGTTTGCACGATATTCGCAATCTTGCGGTCGCGCAGCCGCAAGGCGATCTCGCGGGCGCACTGAAATCCTATGAGGCCGACCTCGCCATTGCCGAGCGCCTCGCGAAATCCGACCTCGGCAATGCGGGCTGGCAGCGCGATCTCTCGGTGAGCTATTCCAAGCTCGCGACTGTGTACCGGCACAGCCGGACTTAGAATCCCTCGGCCTTCGGTCATGCGGGTTCGACTCCCGTCGTCCCCGCCAAAGGTTTCGCGAAGCGGCAATGCAAGGAGCAGGGGCGCGAGTTTCCCCGGCCTTCAAGAAAAAAGTAACGCGGAGAGTTTTCGCCGCGCCCTAATCGTCGCGGGATCGACAGCTCCCCAGGCATCGAAAAATTGCAGCAATTGCTTACGCGCGCCATCGTCGTTCCAGGCCCGGTCGCGATTGATGATTTCAATGAGCTCGGCGGCCGCCTCCTCGCGCCGGTTCTGGGCATTGAGGAGGATGGCGAAATCGAAACGGGCCTGATGGTCGGCGGGTTTGGCCGCGATTTTTCGCATAAGCTCGGAAGCATCGCCGACGACGGCCGCTTGTCCGGCGAGGTCGAGCGCCGCTCTGGCGGCAATGATCGCATTGTCGCGCTCGCCGTTCGCGGCAATCGAGGCGAGAACGGTCCTGGCGCTTTCGAGTTCGCCTGCGGCGATAAGCAGCTTCGCCAATCCGGCCACGGCGGCGGGGTCGCCGGGGTTTTCGGCCATAATCGCGGCGTAGAGTTCCGCCGCTCCTCCGGCGTTCCCGGCGGCGAGCAAGTCGTCTGCTTTGGCCAGGCGATCGGCAACGTCGTCGAGCGGGCCGGCAAGCCGCTCGACGAAGCCCTTGAGATCTCTTTCCGGCAAGGCGCCCATGAAACCGTCGACCGGCTGACCGCGCTGAAAGGCGATGACGGCGGGGATGGAACGAACCCCCAGCCGGCCTGGAATTTCCGGATGATCGTCGATATTCATCCTGACGAGCTTGACCCTGCCGCCCGCCGCCTTGACTATTTTTTCGAGAAACGGCGCGAGCTGCTTGCAGGGTTCACACCAGGGCGCCCAAAAGTCCACCAGTACCGGCTGACGCGCCGAGTCCGTGATGACCTCGGCGCCAAAGCTCGCCGTGGTGGCATCCCTCACAACCGTCCCGGCCGCATCTTGCGGCTTGGCCTCGTTTGCGGCTTCGCCGGCGCCTTGCCCGCTCCCCTGGCCACGCCAGCGGCCAAAAATCCCCGCCATGTTCCGGCTCTCCTTTGGTGCCCTCGCGAGGGCGAATCCGCAACACCGTTCAAATGTCCCGGCGCCAAAATGCGTCTTCGCCGGCGAAATCGCAACCATCCGTTGCCGTCCCCGCATTCAAGGCAAAATCCTTATACCAACGGCCCAAGGGTCCGGAGTCAATTAATTCAGACCAAACAGGCTAAGGTAGCGACGAAGCAGAGGGCAAAAAGAAGTTTTGCGCGAGCTTGTCGTATCTTGTAAAACTGTGATGCCGGAACGAGAATCCCTGAGCGGGTGAAAGGATCTGCAACCGCGCCTGCAAACTTTTTTTCAGGAAGTGCGCGAATATTGTTTCTTGCCCCAGCCGTGACGCCTCCTCGGCTCCGCCCCAGCCGGGCTGCAGCGGCCATCAAATCCCCACCTCCCAACCATCGCAGATCGCCAACCGAGGAATGGCGGAAAGCCCTGATTGCTCCAGTTTGAAGCGATCATGCTCTAGGCCGCTTGCCTCAGCTCAAAACACAGGTCTTCGCCCACCACGATGGATGCCCGCGGAGAATTGCTTTCTTGGCCCGCGCGGCGGAACGGCAATCCTGGAAAATGCCAAAACAGGTCGCGCCGGACCCCGACATGCGGGCTAGGCGGCAACCAGGCGCGGCGGAAAGCACTGCAAGCACATCGCCGATGACCGGGGCGAGTAGGCAGGCCGCCGCTTCCAGGTCGTTGCGGCCTTTGCGAAGGGCCGCGATCAAAGCTTCCGGCGGCATATTTGGATAAAGATCGGGGTGTCCGCCGAAACCGGTCGCGGCTCCAGGCGTGATCTTCATCAGTGAAAAAACTTCGTTCGTTGCGACTGGCTCGCCCGGATTGACGAGCAGGCCGATGAGCGGCGGCAGCGCGAGCAAAGGACCTAGCTCATCGCCCTTGCCCCGCATCATCCGCGCGCGGCCCATGAGACAAACCGGGACATCCGCTCCGGTTGCCCGCGCGGCGTCGATCACGCCCATGTCGCCGAGCGAAATCGCATTTGCGCGCGCTAGCAGCCGCAGCGCCGCCGCCGCGTCCGACGATCCGCCGCCGAGGCCGGCCGCCACCGGCAGACGCTTGACAAGATGAAACGAGCCTAGCCTAGCGCCCGGATAGCGTTGCGCAAAATGACGCGCCGCGCGCAACACGAGATTGTCTTCCACGCGGCCCGAGGCGGCCGCGCCCGAACCCTCGACGGAAAGTGAGAGCGGTTCGCGTTTGGTGAGGGTAAGCGTGTCGCCTCCGCGCGACAAAGCGACGAGACTTTCGAGCGTGTGCCAGCCGTCGGCGCGCCGTCCGGTCACATGCAGGGTCAGATTGATTTTCGCGGGCGCGCGTTCGGTGACGGCTTGGGGCAAGACGGATGCCGCGGTCAAAGTTCATTGGAAGCGATCACGGCGGACTCGCCCTGGCCGCGCGCCTCGCAATATCCCGCAAGGCGCGGATCAGCCCCCGTTTTTCCTCGGTTCGGCTTGAGCCGCGGCCGGATGCGTCTCCTCGTCGAGACCATGCTCGATCTTCTGCAGGATTTTGACCTTATCCTCTGGCTCGGGATCGAGGTCGCGCGCGTGATTCCACTGGAAATGCGCCTCGAGCTTGCGTCCTGCACGCCAATAGGCATCGCCGAGATGGTCGTTGATCACGGGATCAGAAGGCTTGAGGTCGATTGCCCGTTCGAGTTCCTTCACCGCCTCGTCGTTGCGGCCGAGTTTGTAATTCGCCCAGCCAAGACTATCGACGATATATCCGTCGGTCGGCCGTAGTTCGACCGCGCGGCGCAGCATGTTGAAGGCTTCGTCGAGGTTCATGCCTTGATCGACCCAGCTGTAGCCAAGATAGTTCAGGACCAGGGGCTGGTCCGGATAAAGAGCGAGCGCCTGCACGAGGTCGGCCTCCGCCTCCGGCCATTTCTTCTCGCGTTCGTAGGAAATCCCGCGGAAATAATAGATTGGCCAATTGGCTTTTTCGAGCTTGCCCGTCGTAGCCAAGGCTCGCGAATAGGTTTCGATCGCCTCGGAATAATGCTTGTGCGCGCGGTGCAGATTGCCGAGCGCGGACAAGGCGTCCTCGTTTTTTGGGTTTTCGTCGACGATCCGCTTGAGAAATTTGGCGGCCTCGTCCGGGCGGCCCAACGCTTCGAGAATCTGGCCGGTCTGGATATCGGCCGTGGTGCGCAAGGGATCGTTTTCGCGCACCATTTCATATACGTCGATGGCCTGCTCGTTCTGTTTGAGGCGCTCGTAGATTTCGCCCAAGGTAATGATCGCGAGGCTGTTTTGCGGGGTGAGATAGAGCGCGAGCCTAAGATAGATCATGGCCGCGAGTTCGTCGCCTTGCTGGCTGCCGGCGGCGCCAAGGCCATAGAGCACTTCAGCCGCGCCTTCGCCGGCATCCTTGACCAGGGGTTCAAGCGGTTTGCCGGCCTGGATGGCGGCGCGCGCCGCGACGATGATTGGATGGTTGGGAAGAATTTGATCGAAGGCCTCATAGGCTCGGAGAGCTTCGTCGCGGTCGCCGTGATGGACCATGAAACGGGCATAGGCATCGACAAGACGCAGAGTGTTCCTGTCGGCGGCGTAGGCCGCCTTGATTCGCTTCAAGGCTTCTTGCGAATCATTGGCGGCATCGGCGATGAGGGCAGCATGATAATCTCTGAAAACACCAAAATTTTCGCCGCGGAGCTTAGCGACGAGGTTGAGCGCGCGGCGCGTATCGCGGGCGCCCGCGTAGGACCAAGCGGTCAGCAGCGTCGCGACAATGTCGCGCTGCCGGCTGGCGCCGCCCTTCGCGAAATAGGCGCGTGCGGCGGCGAACCGCTTCGCCTTGATTGCCTTGACCCCTAGGGCGAGGTGCGCCAGGCTATTGTTTGGATCGTGCGCGAGAAGACGATCAGCGAGGCCGAAGGCGTCTTGCATATTGCCATTCGAGACCGCCGCGACAAAGGCGCGCTCAATCAAATTAGGATTGCGCGGATCGGACCGCAACGCCTCGCGAAAGAAAGTCGCCGCGGCCACGGTATCGCGCTCGGTGCCCGCGATAAGCGCGGCGAGATAATTGCCGGACGGGCTTTCGCCGACCTCGAAAGGGGCTGCTATGGCCAAATTTTCCCGCGCCCGCGCTTGCGCGCTCGGCAGCGTGGCCGGAAATGTCAACGCCAGAGCCAAGAGCACCGCGAACCCGCGCGAGGCGCGGCGGCGGCAACGCTGGCCATGATCTTTCTGGCCAAGATCTTTCTCAGCGAACTTGAACTTGATCGGCATATGACCGACTTTCCGTGCAAGAGGCGATATTCAGGCCGCCAAGGACGCGATCACGCGATGTCTCGCGACAAACATGGCCGTTTTGCGGTGCCCCGGCTAATTTAAACCCAGTTTCACGGGAGGGACTACGCTCCGGTGCCGGAGGCAAATCCAAACCGCTCAGGGCGGCCCTTCCCGACGGAGCGGCGCGAAACCGCGAAGGATCAGCTCTGCCCAGGTCTTAGCTTATAGAAAATATGATGCCCAATAACGTCCATTTTTTCAAGTCTTCTTCCCCAGCGTGGCCGAACATAATTGGCATGAAAATGGGTCGAAGCGCCAATATCGGAAACATAGGTCGTGCCGTTTGTCACTTCGCCGGCGATGCGGACCGCCTGCCGCCAAGCATCTGGTTCGTCGATGCGCAGGGATTTACCCTCGCAGGCAAAAGAGAACTGGCAGGCGTTGTAATGCCACCGGTTTTGGTAGACAACGCCGCAAATCGTCGCCGGATAAAGCCCGCTCGAGACCCGGTTCAAGACAACCTGCGCAACCGCCGCCTGGCCTTCCCCGGATTCGCCGCGGGCTTCGAAATAGATGGCTTCGGCAAGGCAACGATTTTCTCGCGCCGATTTGTCCTGATCGACGAGCGCCGCGTAATTAGGCCGCACCCCCGTCGCTTGAATCTCGCCCGTGCCGGGCGTCCGAGGCACCGAGGCGAGCGCCACGACCTCGACCGGGGCCGAATCCGCGGGGGCCGGCGTCGCCGATCCGAGCGTGATCGCGCGGTGGATCGCGGGCGTCGCTCCTTGCATCAGCCGCTCGTTGATCGCGGCTGGCCGCATCGTCATCGCGGACCTGTCCTGGCCCGGCGATGCCTCGGCGCTGAAACGCGCCGTTACCGGACTGTCGCCAGCTGGCCATAGCTCGAAGGCGGCGACGCTATCGGGGCCGGACGCTTCGTCGTCCGGAACCGAGAGGACCCCCGCCGGCCGGGTTTCGTCATGCTGGAAAATCAGGTCGTCGGCGCGGAAGTTCGCGAGGCCTTGGGAATCGCGAAGTCTCGTGTCGAATGCCGGCCGTAGACCGGCCACGGGATCTCCCTTGTTGCTGCGGTCAATCTCTGGAAACTGCCCGGCATTGCGTTTCAAATCGGCGCGCGGTTCGATTTCATCGGGTAGACGCTTGAATTCTTCGCCGCCTCCGATCGACAGACTCGCCTCTCGCAAGACCTTTCGTGCCTCGCCCGGGAACTCGCCAAAATCGAGGCCAAGCGCCGGCGGTTGCGCCGGGACCAACACGGCGGGCGCCGTCGGCGCTGGCAATGGCAAAGGCGCGAATGACGCACCGGACGCGACTTCCTGGCCGGCATCCGCGCTCATCGAAACAGTAAGCGCCATACCAAGGCACCATGGCGCAATGGCGCCCGCCGCCCAACCGGTCCGTGAATAACCCATGCGCGACTCACGCTCATTGCGGGCCTTGGCGCCTGTCGCCTGCCCGCGCTATTTATCGCAGGGTAAGCTTGAGAACAGGTTACTGGAGGCGGGCGAACTGCGTGCCAGAATGGGGCGGATCGACGGGCGCGATTGCGCGATTGCAGCTATCGAGGATCGATCGGCGCTCCATCGGCGAACCGGTGCCGCGGGACGATCAATAGGCGCGGTTGACGCAGAAATCGATGACGTCGCTCAGGGCGAATTTCCACGGCGAGGCAGGAAACAGTTCTAGGGCGTCGCGCGCCATCGCGCCATAATGGCGGGCCCGCTCGATGGTGTCCGCGAGCGCGCGGTGCTTGTGCATGGTCGCGATCGCGGCCTCGAGGTCGCCCTCCGCGATTTTGTTTTGCTCCAGGGTGCGGCGCCAGAACTCCCGTTCTTTTTGCGAACCGCGCCGGAACGACAGAACGACCGGCAAGGTTATCTTCCCTTCCCGGAAATCGTCGCCGATATTCTTGCCGAGCTTGACCGAAGTTCCGCCGTAGTCGAGCGCGTCGTCGATGAGCTGGAACGCGATACCGAAGTTCAGGCCGTAGCCACGGCAAGCCGCGATCTCGGGCTTCGGCCGTCCCCCGAGCAGGGCGCTAACTTCTGAAGCGGCGCCGAACAAGGCGGCCGTCTTGGCCCGGATCACCGCGAGGTAATCGTCCTCGCTCGTCGCGGTATCCTTGGCGGCGGAAAGCTGCATGACTTCGCCTTCGGCGATGACGGCGGCCGCCGACGAGAGCGTATCGAGGCAGGGGAGCGAACCCACCTCGACCATCATTTTGAAAGCCTGGCCAAGGAGGAAGTCGCCGACGAGAACGCTGGCCTCGTTGCCCCATAGCATGCGCGCCGCGAGCTTGCCCCGGCGCATGTCGCTCTCGTCCACGACGTCGTCGTGGAGCAGAGTGGCGGTGTGCATGAATTCCACCGCGGCGGCGAGCTTGATATGTCCCGCCCCGGCATAGCCGCAAAGCCCGGCGGTCGCCAAGGTCAGCATAGGACGCAGCCGCTTGCCGCCCGACGCAATTAAATGGTTGGCGACTTCGGGGATCATTGAAACATCGGAGGCCGCGCGGGAAAGGATCGTCTGATTGACGCGTTCCATATCTTGCCCCACCAAGGCGAGCAGCCCGTCGATGCCGGGCTCCCGCATTTTTTCTTCGAGGGGGATGACAACGCCCAAGATTGCATTCTCCGAAAATCGGCGGCACTCATTGAGGGCGCGGCTTGGCACTTCTATTAGGGCGCGGCTTGGCGCTTCGCAACTGGGAGCGCGATCCGGCCGGTCTCGTCGGACCACTTTTCCCACGCAAAGAGCTGGCGGGCAAATCCTAGATTGCTTTAATGCCCGGCATGGAACAAATGCCAAGGCAAGCGCCGCGCGGGACTGATAAAAAGCCCGAATTCGTTACACGATGGGTTGCCGTTCCGCGCGCCGGTTTTGGCGCAATCGCGATTCGGTTGGAGGCGGATTGATCGAGCTTCTGCGCACCAACGACCTTGTGTTGATATCGCGGGTCGAAGCCATTCTCGCGGAAATCGGTCTCGCGGTTTTCGTCGCCGACCGGCATATGAGCGCGCTCGAAGGATCTTTGTCCTTTTTGCCGCGCCGGGTGCTTGTCGCGGCCGACGCCGCGGCGCGCGCGCGGATGGCCTTGGCCGAGGCAGGGCTCGGCGCGGAATTGCGCGATGGCTGAAGCAGTTGGCGATCGCCCGCCCCCGGTCGTCGCCGATCCGTTTCTCGGCGGCCGGCTCCTGCTTCGTCAGCCGGCCGAAGGCCACCGTTGCGGCACCGACGCCGTGCTTCTCGCGGCGGCGGCTCCGGCCGATTTTTCCGGCCTTGTCATCGACGTTGGCGCCGGCGTTGGCGCCGCCGGTTTGGCCCTGGCGGTGGCGCGGCCCGGCACGCACATCGGCCTCTTGGAGAACGACCCCTTCATCGCGGGATTGGCCCGCACGAATCTTCTGCAAAATCAGCTCGCGGACCGAGGCCATGTCCTTGAAGCCGATCTTTTGTCGAAGGCGAGCAGGCGCGGCGCGGGCTTGCGCGATGAAAGCGCCGGTCTTGTCATTACCAATCCGCCTTTTCTCGATCCGGGCCGGGCGCGACTTTCGCCGGACCCACGAAAGCGGCGCGCGCATGCGATGCCCGCCGAGGGCGCGCTTGCCGCCTGGATCGTGGCGTCGCTGGCGTTGGTTGCGCCTGGCGGATTATTTATTCTGATTCATCGTCCGGACGCCTTGCCTCTTATCCTGCAAACCCTGGCAGGGCGCGCCGGCGGTATCGCGATACTGCCCGTTTATCCGCGGCGCGAGACCAAGGCAGGGCGCATTCTCGTGCGCGGGAAAAAAGGCGCCCGCGGGCCGCTCGCGATCGCGCCGCCGCTCGTACTTCACGATGGAGAGGGTTTCACCGAAGCCGCCGATGCCATCCATAGAGGCGCGGCAACGATCGAATGGTGAACCGCGAAGGTGTTGCGCAACCTGCTGCACGAGCGCCTTCGTTCACACGAAGACACTCGATGTCTTGCAAAGCAAGCGGCGCAACGCCTACGTGGCGGGGTGCTCGTGGTGATGGTGATGATGATGATGATGGTGATGATGGTGGTGGTGGTGGTGGTGGTGGTGCTCCTCCATCTTACCCTTGTGATGCGCCTTTTGGATCAGGCCATCGGTCTCGGCAGCCATTTGGGTCCTCTCGACCGCAATGACCGTGTCCGCCACGCCGGCGAAAGGCGCCGCGTGGATCAGACTTGCAAAGCCGAGAGTTGAGGCCAGAATTGCCGCTGCGGCACATCCGATATTGCTTTGTAGAGACATCTTGTTTTCTCCCCTAATAGCGATTAAGGCCCAAAGTTTTACCAATGGTCTCACTTCGAGTCTGTCTTCGTCCTTGCCCTATTGCCTCCTAGACGCAAGGTATGATGTAGATTTACTATTACTATTTATGTGCGATACTTCCGCAGCTTGACTATGCTCTCCATGGTTGGCCAAGTCAAGCATTTCGGTGCCCAGTTCATGTAGGCATTGGGTCTTGGTCGTGTGAAAACGTTTCGGCCGAGGGAGAGCGGCGACGCCACCTCAACTTAGCATGTTGTCCCAATTGCGAGCTGGAATCGAGGTGGCTTGCGCGGTCCGCCGTCAGCGATCTGGTGGTACCGATGGACACGCCGACCCCTCACGTCTGGATCGCCGCGATGAGGGGCTTCACGCCGAGGATGTTCATGGCCCGCGTGAGATTGTAGTCGAGCACGTGCAGGGCCATCTCGGTGGCAACCTTCGGCAGGCGCTTCATCAGAAAGTGCGTTGCACCCATCCGCATCTTGAGCGTACCGAAGGGATGCTCGACTGTCTCGCGGCGCACGCGCATCGCCTGCGGGTTCTCATCGAGACGCTGCTGCACAGCTTCAAGCACGTGCTCGTGTTCCCATCGCGTGATTCGCCGCTCGGGTCCTGTCGTACACCGGGATTTGAGCGGGCAGCGCGAGCATGCCGTCGTCCAGTAGCGGCGCAGCGTCTTGCCATCCTCCTCGTTCGTATAACGATAGGCCAGCTTCTCGCCCG
>PEFW01000024.1 GCA_002890675.1 Candidatus Methylaffinis lahnbergensis | reverse complement strand
GGGTCCAAATGGCACCGGGCCGGACGGCACATGGGGCTGACATTAAATTTTCCTCGGTCCAATCTCAATATTATTCGCTTTTATTTCCGGCGGCTTTGCGCCACATTGCGAGTCAAACAAGAGCGATAAGGCTCGCCATGCCGCAGATTGCCGGGAGCTTCGACGCCTATCTCGATCAAACCGTGGCTCTGGACGCGCGCTTAGGCGCCGCGTCGAGGGTTCTTCGCGCCATCGCGGCGGCGGCAATCGAAATGTCCGGCCTCATCGGTCTTGGCCGCTTATACGGCCGGCTAGGTGCAAGCCGCGGCAGCACGAACACGGACGGCGATGTTCAGAAGGAACTCGACGTTCTCGCCAACGATATGTTCGTCGGCGCGTTCAGGCAGGCTCCGGTTGCGGCGATTGTCTCCGAGGAAATGAGCGAGCCATTGGTTCTCGATTCCGCGGGCCCGCTTGCGGTTGCGATGGATCCGCTCGACGGCTCCTCGAATATCGATGCCAATGTCTCGATCGGAACGATATTTTCGGTTCTCCCAGTGCTCGCCACGGCGAACGGCGCCGAGGATCATTTCCTGCAACCTGGGCGGATGCAGATTGCCGCCGGTTTTGTCATTTATGGGCCGCAGACATCGATCGTATTCGCTTTGGGGAGCGGTCTAACCCAAATCTTCACCCTGGACCGCCGCGCCGGCCGGTTCTACCAAGCGGTATCCGCTCCGGTTATCGACCGGGAAAGCGCCGAATACGCCGTCAACACCTCCAACTACCGGCATTGGGAGGCTCCGGTGCGGGCCTTCATCGACGATTGCGAGCAGGGCGCCGAAGGGCCGCTGAAACGCGACCACACTATGCGCTGGACGGGCTCGCTCGTCGCCGACACCTACCGGATTTTGCTGCGCGGCGGGATTTTCCTTTATCCTGGCGATCAGCGGGCCGGTTATAACAATGGACGGCTGCGGCTCCTTTACGAGGCCAATCCGATCGCCCTCATCGTGGAACGGGCGGCGGGGATCGCGACCGACAGTTTGCACCCTATTCTCGACATTGTCCCCTCCGCCATCCACGCTCGGGTGCCGTTCGTCTTTGGCTCTGCGGGGCCGGTTGGGCTCGTCGCCCGCTATCACAGCGATCCGCAATTTTCCGCGCGCGCGCCTCTCTTTGGCAAGCGCGGCCTCATGCGTCTTTAGAAAAGAACAAGCTCAAAAAGAAGAGGCTGACGTGTCCGCGAAATATCCGATTATTTCGGTGACCGGTTCGTCCGGGTCCGGAACGACATCCGTCAGGCGCACCTTCGAACAGATTTTCCGCCGCGAGCAGATCGCGGCAGCCTATATCGAGGGCGATGCGTTCCATCGTTATGATCGCGACGGAATGCAGACCGTAATGGCCGAGGAGGAGGCGAAAGGCAACCGCCATTTCAGCCATTTCGGCCCCAACGCCAACCTTTTGGCGGAGCTCGAAGCCGTGTTTCGCAGCTATCATGAATCCGGCACTGGCAAGACCCGGCATTATGTTCATGACGACGAAGAGGCCGCGTTCTACGGCTGCGCGCCCGGAACCTTCACCGGTTGGGAGGCTTTGCCCCCGCGAAGCGATCTTCTCTTCTATGAAGGGCTGCATGGCGCGGTCAAAACGGACGAAGTGAATATTTCGCAATATCCCGACCTGAAGATCGGCGTCGTGCCAGTTATCAACCTCGAATGGATTCAAAAGATCCGCCGCGACTGCTCCGCGCGCGGCTATTCGACGGAAGCGGTGATGGACATAATGTTGCGGCGGATGCCCGATTATGTTCATTACATTTGTCCGCAGTTCACCAAAACGGACATTAATTTCCAGCGGGTGCCGACCGTCGATACCTCGAATCCTTTTGCCGCGCGCTGGATCCCGACCGCCGACGAATCGATGGTGATCATCCGTTTCGCCACGCCGCGCGGCATCGATTTTGCCTATTTGCATTCGATGATCCATGACAGTTTCATGTCGCGGGCCAATTCGATTGTTATTCCTGGTGCCAAGCTCGATCTTGCGATGCAGCTGATTTTAACGCCCTTCGTCCTTCAGCTCGTCGAGCGGCGGCGGCGTGCGTTCTGAGGCAACCGATACATGAATATACGCGCCACGCGGCATTATCGCTCCGCTCATGGCTTGATGAGGACGGTCTCCGGTGTGAATTATGCGTGGCCAGCGAAAGTTGATCTCGGCTGGCCGGGAGGCCTTGACTAGGCTATCCTCAAGACACCCAGCCGCATTCAGTGACGGAGAACAACCCATGGCCCGTATTACACTTCCGCAGCTGCTCGACCAAGCGGCCGAGCATGGCTATGGTGTCCCGGCTTTTAATATCAACAACATGGAGCAAGGCTTGGCGATTATGGAGGCGGCTGCCGCCACCGCTGCGGCGCACCGCCGCGGAATAGACCGGAGATTTTTGATGAGCTTGCGCGGCAACGATCCGGAGGCGGCAACGCGGCGCGGCCGCTACTCGGGGCTACATTGTATAAGAAGCCTATGACAATCGACGCGCCTACTTGCTGGCTGACCGCGCCTTCGGCTTGGATCCGGCGGATGGAGGTTCGGTTTAAATGACGCCTCTCGTCATAGCGCCCTCGATACTTTCCGCCGATTTCGCGAGACTCGGCGAGGAAATCCGGGCGATTGCCGGCGCTGGCGCCGACTGGATTCATATCGACGTCATGGACGGCCATTTCGTGCCGAACATCACGATCGGCCCACTGATGGTGCGTGCCTTGCGCCCGCACGCGAAAATCCCTTTCGACGTGCATCTCATGATCGCGCCTTGCGATCCCTATCTTGCCGCCTTCGCGGAGGCCGGGGCGGATTCGATCTTGATCCATGTCGAGGCCGGGCCGCATCTTCATCGTTCGCTGCAGACGATCCGCGAGCTTGGCAAAAAAGCCGGCGTCGTGTTGAACCCGGCGACCCCGGCCTCGAGCGTGCAGAATGTCCTCGATCTCGTCGATCTGGTGCTGGTCATGTCGGTCAACCCTGGCTTTGGCGGGCAGACTTTCATTGCCTCGGCGATGGAAAAGATCGTGGAACTGAAGGCGATGATTGCTCCACGTGCGATCCGAATCGCGGTCGATGGCGGGATCAATCCGGAAACCGCGGGCCTCGCCGCTGCTGCGGGTGCGGACACTTTTGTCGCGGGCACCGCCATCTTCAAGGGAGGTCCAGAGCATTATGCGGCGAATATTGCGGCAATACGAACGACAGCCGCCAGAATGCGACGCCGCGATGCCGCTTGAAGCCTTGATATTCGACGTCGACGGGACGCTCGCCGAAACTGAAGAGGCGCATAGACAGTCTTTCAACGAAGCTTTCGCCGCCTTCGGGCTCGATTGGAGCTGGGGCAAGGAGCTTTATCGCGAACTCCTCCAGGTGACCGGCGGCAAGGAGCGTCTTCAGCATTATGTCGATGCTTGGAAACCGCGCGGCAGCGAGATGGTCCTTGCCCGCTTCGCCGAGATCTACGAGGAGACGTCGGCCCGCTACGCCGCGCTTGTAAAGTCCGGCGCCGTGCCGGCGAGACCGGGTGTTCGCCGCCTAATCACGGAGGCCCATGCACGGGGCGTGCGGCTCGCCATCGCCACGACGTCGCTGCGGGAGAGCGTCAATGTGGAACTCCGCGCGATGTTTGGCGAAGAAGGACTCTCCTGGTTTGCGGTGATCGCCGCGGGGGATGTCGTGGCACACAAGAAACCCGCGCCCGACATCTATCGCTTCGCTCTTGACACGCTGGGGTGCGGCCCTGGCTCTTGTGTCGCCATCGAGGACTCCGAAAATGGCGTAAAGGCGGCACGGGCCGCTGGTTTGCCCGTCCTCGCGGCGCCAAGCTATTATTTGAAAGGCGATGATTTCACCCTTGCGACGAGCGTTCTCTCCGACCTCGGCGAGCCGGATCGTCCCTGCCGTCAGATCAGCGGCCTGCGCTTCGATCGGGATTATGTCGATATCGACGGCTTGGAGGCATGGCTCTCCAAGCAGCAACAATTCTGCGCCGAGGCGCCGACCGATCCCGCCCAAGTCATCAACCGGTCCGTCGAAATGGGATAACAATTTCCGTTTGCACGGTGCGGTTGCTAAAACAATCCGGTGACCTTGCCACTGTCATCGAGATCGATATTGGTCGCCGCCGGCACCTTGGGCAAGCCCGGCATGGTCATGATCTCGCCGCACACCATGACGACGAACTCCGCGCCGGCGGCGAGCCGGACTTCGCGGATATTGATCTCATGGTTAGACGGCGCGCCCCGCCGCGTTGCGTCTGTCGAGAACGAATATTGGGTCTTCGCGATACAGACCGGATAGTGGCCGTAGCCGCTGTCTTGCAGCTTTTTGATTTGCCCGCGAATTTTCGAATCGGCGGTCACCTCGCTCGCGCCATAAAGCTTGGTGGCGACCGCCTTCACCTTGTCCCATAGCGGGGATTCGTCCTCATAAACGAATTGAAAGGCGACCGGCGCTTTGTCGACCATATCGACAACCGTGCGAGCCAGTTCCTCGGCGCCCTTGCCGCCTTCGGCCCAATGCCGGCACACCACGATCGGGGTTTCATGATGCGCCATTTTTCCTTTCAAAAGCGCAATCTCGACGTCTGTGTCGAAGCTGAAATGATTGATCGCGACGATGCAAGGAAGCCCGAAATGGTTGCGGATGTTGTTGACGTGGCGTTCCAAATTGGCGACGCCTTTTGTCAACGCATCGAGGTTTTCCGTATCGAGGTCCTTGAGATCCGCGCCGCCGTGATATTTGAGAGCGCGGATGGTCGCGACGATCACCACCGCCCGCGGACGAAGGCCGGACTTGCGGCATTTGATATCGATGAATTTCTCGGCGCCGAGATCGGCGCCAAATCCCGCCTCGGTCACCACATAGTCGGACAATTTCAGCGCGGTCTTGGTGGCGAGGACGGAATTGCAGCCGTGTGCGATATTGGCGAAAGGCCCGCCATGAATGAAGGCCGGGTTGTTTTCGAGCGTTTGCACGAGGTTCGGCCTAAGCGCGCCTTTCAAAAGCACGGCCATGGCGCCATGCGCGTTCAAATCGGCCGCATGAAGAGGCTTTTGGTCTCGCGTATATCCGACCACGATCTTTCCCAGCCGGTCCTTCAAATCCTTGATCGAGGTGGCAAGACAGAAGATCGCCATGATTTCGGAGGCGACCACGATATCGAATCCGTCTTCGCGCGGATATCCGTTCGCAACCCCGCCCAACCCAACCGTGATTTGCCGCAGCGCGCGGTCGTTCATATCGACCACCCGCTTCCACGCGATGCGCCGCACATCGAAGGCGAGTTCATTGCCGTGGTGGATATGATTGTCGATCATCGCGGCGAGAAGATTGTGAGCAAGACCGATCGCACCGAAGTCGCCGGTAAAATGCAGGTTGATGTCTTCCATCGGCACAACCTGCGCATAACCGCCGCCGGCTGCGCCGCCTTTCATGCCGAAAACCGGCCCGAGCGAGGGCTCGCGCAGACAAATAGAAGCCTTCTTGCCGATCCGGTTCAGCGCATCGCCGAGGCCGACCGTGGTGGTGGTCTTGCCCTCCCCGGCCGGTGTCGGGCTGATCGCCGTCACAAGAATCATCTTGCCGTCTGGCCGGTCCTTGAGGCTATCAATATAATCCAACGATATCTTGGCTTTGTAATAGCCAAAGGGCTCAAGGTGCGCCTCCCCGATACCGAGCTTTTCCCGCGCCACTTCGCTGATGCGGCGCATGTGGGCTCGTTGAGCAATTTCGATGTCCGACGGCATGGTCCCTCCACTCGAAGCCGGGCTCAGGGTTCCACCACGTTTCGCGGCTTCCCCGCCGCGAAGGCGTCTATGTTGTCGATGAGCTGGTCGGCGAGAATCTGCATGGCCTCGCGGCTCGCCCAGGCGACATGCGGGGTGACGATGAAATTCGGCAGCCGCAAATCGAGCAGAATATTGCCCTGCTTCGGGGGCTCGACGGTCAGCACGTCGAAGCCCGCGCCGCCAATGATTTTGTTGGTCAGCGCATCGGCCAAGGCTTCCTCGTCGACGAGGCCGCCGCGGCCGGTATTGATCAAAATGCTGTCCTTCTTCATCAGCCGCAATTCACGCGCGCCGATTATGTTTTTGGTCTCGGGCGTCAACGGCAAATGCAAAGTAATAATGTCGCTCTCGCGCAGCAAGGTTTCGAAACCGGTCAGGCCAGGCTGCGGGAGGATGTCGTAAGCCAAAACCTTCTGGCCAAAGGCCTCAGCGATCCGGCCCACCGCCTTGCCGATCGCGCCATAGCCGACGATGCCGAGCGTCGAGCCGGTCATGTCGCGGATGGGATGGTCGAAGAAACAGAATTGGTCGCATTCCTGCCAGCGCCCGGCGCGCACATCGTCGCGGTAAGCCATGAGATTACGGCGAAGCGCGAAGGCCAGCGCGAAGACGTGTTCCGGCACTGTGTTGAAGGCATAATTGCGGATGTTCGAGACGATAATGCCGTGTGTCTTGCAGTAGGCTTTGTCCACGACATCCGTGCCGGTGGCGGCGACCGCGATCAATTTGAGATTGGGAAGCCGCGCGAGAGTCGCTTCGCGCATGGGCACCTTGTTGATGATGGCGATTGTCGCATCGCGAAGGCGATCGACGATCTCGCTCGGCCCGGTCACCGCATATTCCTGGTAGCTATGCGGAAACTTCGGCGTTCGCAGATTGGCCTCGAGGGTCGAACGGTCGAGAAAGACGATCGAGTGTTGCACGGCGAGATCTTTCTTTAGATTCGATTTGAACTGGGTCCCCAAGCAAGCCAATCCCCTGAATTCCTTGCGGAAGGCGCGTCTTGAGCTTTTGCCTTACGGTCCGCGCGCCTTTACCTTCGGCCGCCGTGGCGTCGCAAGCCACTTCCACAAAAGGGACTCCCGCGCAATCGCGTGCGGCGCCGCGATCGCGCAAGGATGGCCCGGCCCGCGAGGCGCGGCGCAAGGCCTCAGTCGTTGAGGACGCCTTCTGGGTGCAACTCGGCGAAATGCTCCTGGTCAGTCGGCTTCTTTTCCTTGGCCATGATGGTCGAGCGGAAATAGTCTTGGGCGGCGGCGACACCGCTGCCAGGCGTAATGCCGATGCCGACATCGCGCATCGCCATTTCCACCCCGGCAAGAGCGCCAAGAACCATGAGGTCGTTGAGATCGCCGAGATGGCCGATCCGGAACACCTTGCCCGCGACCTGCGATAGACCGGCGCCGAGCGCCAAATTGTAGCGGCGGAAAGCGGCGTCGATCACATCGGCGCCGTTGAATCCCGGGGGAACGACAATCGCGGTCACCGTATCGGAATACCATTTCGGTTCCTTGGCGCAGGGTTGCAGGCCCCAGGCCTTGACTGCGGCGCGCACGCCGCTTGCCAGAACGTTATGGCGCTCGAACACCCGTTCGAGCTTCTCCTCGAACAGTATCTTGAGCGATTCCCGCAAGCCGTACAGCATCGGCAGTGACGGCGTGTAGGGGAAGTAGCCCGTCGCGTTCGCCTTGATCATGTCGCCGAAATCGAAATAGACTCGCTTTAGACCTGCTCCCTTATAAGCCGCGAGCGCGCGGGGGCTCGCGCAGACGATGCCAAGGCCGGCCGGCAGCATCAGACCTTTTTGCGAGCCGGCGACCGCGAGATCGACGCGCCAGTCGTCCATGCGGAAATCGATGCTTCCGATCGAGCTCACCCCATCGACATAGAGCATTGCCGGGTGACCGGCAGCGTCCATCGCCTTTCGCACCGCTTCGATATCGCTCGTCACGCCGGTCGCGGTCTCGTTTTGGACCGCCAGCACGGCCTTGATCTGGTGGCTCTTATCGGCACGCAGGATGGATTCGATCTTGTCCGGCTTGACCCCTGTTCCCCATTCTTCTTCCAAAACCTGGACATCGAGGCCGATCCGCTCCGCCAAATCAATCCACAAATGACTGAATTGACCAAACCGCGAGGCCAAAACCTTGTCGCCGGGGGAAAGCGTGTTGCAGAGCGAGGCCTCCCAGGCACCGGTGCCTGACGAAGGGAAAATAAACGCTTGCCCTTCGGTCGTTTTAAAGACCTTCTTCAAATCCTGAAACAAGGGCAGCGTGAGTTCGGGAAATTTCGAAGACCTATGGTCTTCCATCGCCACCATCATTGCGCGCGTGACGCGATCAGGGACGTTGGTCGGCCCTGGGACGAAAAGAAAGTGGCGGCCCGCCATGATAACTCCTCCAATTGAGTGTTGGTTCGGACTATTAACAAAAACGCTGGCTCAAGCGCAACCGCCGAAGTCGCGCGCAAGGATTTCCTTTTCTAGACCATGATTTTCAAAATTGGAAACCAGTTTCGCGACAAGTTCATGCGGCAGCGCGGCAAGATCAACGGGATCCGCGCCAATTCGATGAGATTCCGGACTGTACAAAAAAGAACCCGAGTTAGCGAAGGACAAGGATGGCGCGGAAATCGTTCACATTGGTGAGGGTTGGCCCGGTGACCACCAGATCTCCAATCGCGGCAAAGAAACCGTAGCCATCGTTGTCGGCGAGCCGGGCCTTGGCCGACACGCCGGCCGCGTCCGCGCGAGTCAGGCTATCGGGACCGATGAGCGCGCCGGCGTTGTCCTCCGTCCCGTCGATTCCGTCGGTATCCGCGGCGAGGGCATAGATGCCTCTATGGCCGTCCAGGGCGACGCCAAGCGCCAGCAGGAACTCGGCGTTGCGGCCGCCGCGCCCGGTCCCGCGCACCGTGACCGTGGTCTCGCCGCCGGAAATGAGGACGCAGGGCGGGGCCGAGGGCTGGCCGAAGCCGTGAACCTGCCGCGCGATCGCCGCGTGCACCAAAGCCACGTCGCGCGCCTCGCCCTCGATGGCGTTGGCGAGAATCAGCGGAGTGACGCCGGCCTTGCGGGCAACTTCGGCCGCCGCCTCAAGCGACATTTGCGGGGTCGCGATCATCACATTGGCAACGCCCGCGAGGCGCGGATCGCCGGGCTTCAAGGTTTCGGCGGCGGCCGAGCCGAGATGCGCGCGGACGTTATCAGGCACGGCGATGGCGTATTTTTGCAAGATCGCCACCGCGTCGGCCGAGGTCGTTGGATCGGCGACAGTCGGCCCAGAGGCGATCACGCATGGATTGTCGCCCGGCACATCCGAGATCATGAGGGTCACCACCCGCGCGGGCGCGGCGGCGGCGGCGAGCCTGCCGCCCTTGATCGCCGACAAATGCCGGCGCACGCAATTCATTTCGGCGATGGTCGCGCCGCTCTTTAAGAGAGTCTTGTTGATGGCCTGTTTGTCGGCGAGCGTCACGCCATCGGCGGGCAGGGCGAGAAGCGCCGAGCCGCCGCCGGAAATCAGGCAAAGCACCAGGTCCGCGGAGGACAGACCCTTGACCATGGCGAGAATGCGTCTTGCCGCCTCCTGCCCGGCGGCGTCGGGAACCGGGTGACTGGCTTCGACCACTTTGATGCGTTGGCAGGGCGCGCCGTGGCCGTACCGCGTGACCACCAAGCCTTCGAGCGGACCCGCCCAATGATCTTCGACCGCCTTGGCCATCGCGCCGCCGGCCTTGCCCGCGCCGACGACGACGACGCGGCCTGGCGGCGGGGGCGGAAGATGCGGGGCCAAGCATTTTTCCGGCAAGGCCGCGCCGACCGCCGCTTCAAACATGTCCAACAGCAGCTGACGCGGATCGATGGTCATTGCGGTTTCCGCTTGCCCTTGATGGTTGCCGAGGCGGCGACACGAGTGCCCTCGCCGCCGCCAAGTGCCCGATCCCGGCTTTTATTTTTTGGCCTCGCGATGCCGCTACATACCCGCAAACCTCGGGCTTTCAACCATTTTCTCGCCGGGCGCCGCCGGGCGGCACACCTTGAGGCGATCACCGGACGAAAAGACCGCAATTTATTCCCGATGCGATCTGGTGCAGCCGCTTCCCCATGCTCTCGCGTGGTCCGCGCGCGATGCCAACGGGAGGGTTGCTAAGGCCCGAATTTGGCAATAAGCCTTCCAACGAATAACTGGCGGTGCGCCCGCCTGAGCAAGCACACCACATTGCCGAGCGGCAAGAAGACAACATTAGGAAACCCCGCGCCGGGACCGGCCCGAGGTCTTAAGGAGGGGTATTTGGATATTCACGAGTATCAGGCGAAGGAGATCTTGGCGAATTTCGGTGTCGCAACCCCGCACGGAGCGGTTGCCTACAGTCCCGATCAGGCCGTCTATTGCGCCACCGAGCTTGGCGGCTGGCATTGGGCGGTGAAGGCTCAGATCCATTCCGGCGGTCGCGGCAAGGCCGGCGGCGTCAAGCTTTGCAAGACCTATCACGAAGTGCGCGCCGCGGCGTCGGAGCTTCTCGGCAAAACTCTCGTCACCAATCAGACCGGCCCCGAAGGCAAGATCGTGCAGCGGGTGTATATCGAGGTCGCCGAGCCCTTCGAGCGCGAGATTTACCTCGGCTTCGTTCTCGACCGGAAGGTCGAGCGGGTGCGGGTCATCGCATCGCGCTTCGGCGGCATGGATATCGAGGAGATCGCCAAGGACCATCCGGAGGAAATCCTGCAGGTGGTGGTCGAGCCGGCGGTGGGGCTCCAACCGTTCGAGGCTCGCGAGCTCGCCTTCGGCCTCGGGCTCAATATCAAGCAGGTTAGCCGCGCCGTGGCCAGCATTCTCGGCTGCTACCGCGCATTCCGCGATCTCGACGCCACCATGGTCGAGATCAATCCGCTGGTCGTCACAAAGGACGACCGGGTCCTCGCGCTCGATGCCAAGATGTCGTTCGACGACAATGCGCTGTTCCGGCGCGGCACGGTCGCCGACATGCGCGACCATTCGCAGGAAGACCCGCGCGAGGTCCAGGCCGCCGAGCATAACCTCAACTATGTCGGCCTCGACGGCAATATCGGCTGCATTGTCAATGGCGCCGGTCTCGCGATGGCAACCATGGACGTGATCAAACATGCCGGCGGCAGCCCCGCGAACTTCCTCGATCTCGGCGGCGGCGCCTCGCCGGAGCGCGTTGCCGCGGCGTTTCGCTTGGTGTTGTCCGACCGCAACATCAAGGCGATTCTGGTTAACGTGTTCGCTGGCATCAACCGTTGCGATTGGGTGGCCGAGGGCATCGTCAAGGCCTGCCACGAATTGAACGTGGATGTCCCGCTTGTGGTCCGTCTCTCGGGAACCAATGTCGAGGCGGGTCGCGACATCATCGGGAAAAGCGGCCTGCCGATCATTTCCGCCGAGACCCTCGCCGATGCCGGCAGGGCGGCGGTCGACGCGGCCAAGGGTACGCCGGAACGGAGCGCCCGCACGGCCTAACTTCGCGATGGGCGGCGCGTGGGAAGGTTCGTGACCGTTGGACGGAATATAGAGCACAAGCGTGCTATGTTCGCTGTTTCCATTGGCGCAAAGGTCGAAGACCTTCGCCGGGAATTGCGTCAGGGAAAGTCGTAAGCCAATGAGCATTCTAATCGACGAGACAAGCCGGGTCCTGGTGCAGGGCTTCACCGGCGACAAGGGTACTTTCCACGCCAAGGAAATGATCGCCTTTGGCACCAAAATCATCGGCGGGGTCACGCCCGGCAAGGGTGGCGCCAAACATCTTGGCCTTCCGGTTTTCAACACCGTGAAGGAAGCCATCAAGGAGACCGGCGCGACCCATAGCATCGCCTTCGTCGCGCCGGCCTTCTGCGCCGACGCCATCATGGAGGCGGCGGACGCGGGGATTAAGCTCGTATGCTCGATCACCGACGGAATTCCGGCGCAAGACATGATGCGGGTGAAGCGCTATCTTTTGCGCTATCAGCGCGATCATCGCACAATGCTGGTCGGGCCGAACTGCGCGGGCATCATCAGCCCCGGCAAGGCAATGCTCGGGATCATGCCGGGCCATATCTATATGCGCGGCGCGGTTGGCATCGTGTCGCGCTCGGGCACGCTTGGCTATGAAGCCGCGGCGCAGATGAAGGCACTTGGGATCGGCGTCTCGACGAGCGTCGGCATTGGCGGCGACCCGATCAACGGCAGCTCGTTCCTCGATCATCTGGTGCTGTTCGAGCGCGATCCGGAAACCACCGCGGTCATGATGATCGGCGAGATCGGCGGACCCCAGGAAGCCGAGGCGGCGGCGTGGATCAAGAGCCACATGACCAAGCCGGTGGTCGGCTATGTCGCGGGCCTCACGGCGCCAAAAGGCCGCCGCATGGGCCATGCCGGCGCGATCATTTCGGCAAGCGGCGACAGCGCCGCCGAAAAGGCGGAAATCATGAAATCCTACGGCCTGATCGTGGCTCCCAGTCCGAGCGAACTTGGCACAACGATAGCGAAGGTACTGGCGCATTGAGGACGCCGGCGCGCCGATCGCCAAAATCCCAATTCCACGCAAGCAACCGCTCATTTTCCAGTGCCGCGTCACCATGTTGGGCAAAATCGACGTCCTTTCGTCCAGCCGCCACGGGGATACCCATGACGGAATTTAGGGCGGGCAGGCCGGGATTCGAGACTGGCAACGCGCCTGGAAGCATTCAAGCGGCGCTCGACGGCGAGGAAACCGCGGACATATTGTTCGAGTTGCTGGCCGGCGTTGTGCACCGCCAACATCCAGAGGTCGCGGCGGCGCTCCGGGGTAAAACCCGCGCGGGGGATTTCGCGCCTGACCTGCTTGCCCGCGTCTTCCAGGCGCACGGAATCTGGTTCCAACTGCTTGCCATCGTCGAACAGCATACCGCGATGCGGCTCCGCCGCCAAATCGAGCGTGTGCGCGGCGAAACCGCGGTCGAGGGCACATTCGCCAATCTTATCGCCGAGGCGGCAAATCTGGGCGTCGATGCGCAAGAGCTGGGCGGCAGGCTGGCTTCGGCGCGGATCCGGCCGGTCATCACCGCGCATCCCACCGAAGCGAAACGGGTGACTGTCCTCGAAAAGCATCGCCGCATCTACCGGCTGCTGGTCGAGTTGGAACAGCAAAGATGGACGGCGCGGGAACGTACGCGCATCATCGACTCGCTTCGCGATGAGATCGCCTTGTTGTGGATGACCGGGGAACTGCGTCTTGAGAAACCAACGGTCGACCAGGAAGTTGCCTGGGGCCTGCATTTCTTCCACGAGACGTTATTCGATGGGGTCCTCGATCCTTTGAAGAAGCTCGACCGCGCGCTCGCTCAATATTACCCGGGCGAACGGTTCACTCTTGCGCCGTTCTTCCAATTTGGCTCTTGGATTGGCGGCGACCGCGACGGCAACCCTTTCGTTACCAACGAGGTCACCCGCCGCGCCCTCACCCAAAACGCGCTGGCTAGTCTGCGCTATTACGAGCAGCGCATTTTTGTTCTGATGCAGAGAATGTCGATCGCCGAGCGGGCTCTTCCTCCGGTCCCGGCATTCCGGGCGG
Source organism: Candidatus Methylaffinis lahnbergensis (assembly GCA_002890675.1). Lineage (GTDB taxonomy): Bacteria > Pseudomonadota > Alphaproteobacteria > Rhizobiales > Beijerinckiaceae > Methylocapsa > Methylocapsa lahnbergensis. The sequence goes on along the minus strand of PEFW01000024.1, from coordinate 27,793 downwards.
CGCTCGCGAGTGCCCTCGCCAGGGATTTTGGCGGGGTGCTGATAGCCCAGCGCAATTCCGGCGAGCCTTATCGCCAGTTTCTCTCTTGCGTGCTGCGCAGGCTCCGGGCGACCATAGCCCGCTTCGAAAACAGGGGCGGCCGGGCTGACGCTGGCTATGGCAACGCCGACGAACTCATCGCCGATCTTCGGTGTCTGGAGAATGCGCTGGTTGAAAGTGGCCTCGCGGACCTTGGCGACGACTTGGTACGGCCCGTTCGCTGGGCGGTGGAAATTTTCCGCTTTCGCACGGTCAGGCTCGATCTGCGCGACAACACGACGCGCCTAACGCAAACGTTGCAGGCCATGTGGCAAGTGTCCGCCGGCCGGAAGGGAGAAACGCCGCCGGACCCGGGATCGGCGGAATGGAAAAATTGGCTTATCGCCGAGTTGGCCAGGCCGTTAACGGCACCGCGTTCGCGGCGAGGCTTGCCGCCCGAGGCGCTGGAAATGCTTGGCATGTTCGAGCTCGCCTGCGACAAAGGCAAGGAATTCGATCGCGAAGCCTTCGGCGGCTTCATCCTCAGCATGACCCGCTCGGTGGCCGATGTCCTCGGCGCCTATCTCCTCGCCAAGGAAGCGGGACTTTTTCTCGACGAGGCGGGCGTCGAGGCCTGCACCCTGCCGATTGTGCCGCTGTTCGAGACGATCGCGGATTTGCGCGCCGCGCCCGCCATCATGCGCGAGCTATTGTCGCTGCCGGTTGTCCGGCGCAGCGCCCGCGCCCAAGGAGGGGTGCAGGAAGTCATGATCGGCTATTCGGACTCCAACAAGGATGGCGGCTTTTTGGCCTCCAATTGGGAATTGGCGAAGGCGCAGACTCGGCTCACCAAAATCGGAAGCGAAAGCGGTATTCCAATCGCGTTTTTCCACGGCCGGGGCGGCTCGGTCAGCCGCGGCGGCGCTCCCACCGCGCAGGCGATCGCGGCGCAGCCCGCGGGCTCGATCAACGGGCGCTTCCGGGTGACCGAACAAGGCGAGGTAGTATCGTTCAAATACGCCAATCGCGGCACCGCGGTCTACCAGATGGAAGTGCTTGCGGCCGCCGTGCTCAAGCACGCTCTTATATCCGAACGCGAGCAGGCGCTGGCCCCGAGGGCCGAGTTCGACGAGGCGATGGAGGCGCTTTCGGGTGCCGCCTATGCGGCCTATGCGGGGTTTATTTCGCACCCCGATCTTTTGCCTTACTTTCAGGCGGCAAGTCCGCTCGAAGAAATCGCGCTGCTTAATATCGGGTCGCGGCCGGCGCGCCGGTTTGGCGCCCGTTCGCTCGGCGATCTCAGGGCAATCCCTTTTGTGTTTGCCTGGTCGCAAAACCGCCATGCGGTCACCGGCTGGTACGGGACGGGGAGCGGCATCGCCAGTTTCCTCGATGTGCGCAAGGACCGCGGCGAGGCGCTGTTGCGGCGCATGTTCGCCGAGTCGCGCCTGTTCCGGCTGATTATTGGCGAGGTCGAAAAAACCCTGTGCCTCGTCGATCTGAAAATCGCCCGCGAATATGCGGGCCTTGTTGCCGACGCGCCCAAGCGGAATTCGATCTTCGCCCTGATCGAGCAAGAGTTCACTTTGACCTGCGACATGGTACTGCGGATCAGCCAGGAGCGCGAGATCGGCGAACGCTTCCCAAGCTACCGCGCCCGTCTCGCCCACCGTTTGCCGACAATCAACCAGGTCAATCGCGACCAGGTCGAGCTGTTGCGCCGCTTCCGTGCTTGCGAAACCAGCGAGGCCATGGAGGCCTATAAGTCGAACCTGCTGCTGTCGATCAATTGCATCGCCAGCGGTCTTGGCGCCACCGGCTGAAAGCGGCCGCGCCAAAATTGGCCATCAGACGCTAAGAAAAGAGAGAGGAAAAAGGGCATGAGCTTCACGATCATCGAGCAGGCAACGCCGCGCCTGCATCGCTCCGAACTGGCGGTTCCAGGCTCCAATCCTGGATTGTTCGAAAAGGCGGCCCAATCAGGCGCGGACATTATTTTTCTCGACGTCGAGGACGCTGTCGCCCCCGACGACAAGGAGCAGGCCCGCAAGAATATCATCGCGGGGCTGAACGAGATCGATTGGGGCACCAAGACCATGATGATCCGCATCAACGGTCTCGACACGCATTATATGTACCGGGACGTCGTCGATATCGTCGAGGCCTGCCCGCGCCTCGACATGATCTTGATCCCGAAGGCCGGCGTCGCGGCCGATGTCTATGCCGTGGACATGCTGGTTACCCAGATCGAGACGGCGAAGAAACGCGAAAAACGGATTGGCCTCGAGGTATTGATCGAGACCGCGCTCGGCATGGCCAATGTCGAGGCGATCGCGCAATCGAGCCGCCGACTCGAGGCGATGTCCTTCGGCGTCGCCGATTATGCCGCCTCGACGCGCGCGCGCACCACGGTGATCGGCGGCGTCAACGCGGATTACGGCGTGCTCACGGACAAGGACGCCTCCGGCAACCGCGCGTATTATTGGGCCGATCAGTGGCATGCGGCCCAGACTCGCATGATGGTCGCCTGCCGCGCCTACGGCTTGCGTCCGATCGACGGTCCGTTCGGGGATTTTTCGGACGCGGACGGCTTTACCGCCGCGGCGAAACGCGCCGCGGTGCTGGGCTACGAGGGAAAATGGGCGATCCATCCCGCGCAGATCGAACTCGCAAATCGGGTGTTCACGCCATCCGAAGCCGAGGTGGTCAAGGCCCGCCGGATCGTGAGCGCGATGGCCGATGCCGCCAAGGCCGGCAAGGGCGCGGTGTCGCTCGACGGAAGGCTGATCGATATCGCGAGCATAAGGATGGCCGAGGCGCTATTGAAAAAAGCGGCGGCGATGGGCGCCGCCGCCTGACGCGCTTCACGCGGGCCAACGGCCACACCCATCGGCCGTTGGTCCGATTCAGAACATTGTTCTCTGGTCACACCGGGAGCGGAGCACAGGGACGCGCGATGGCCGAGCGTTACGACAACGAGGCTCTTGCCGCCGATGCCTTGCAGCGACAGGTCGAGCGCAAGAGGCGACGCGGATACCGCGGCTAAATGGTAGAGATTTGCTTTGCGTCCACGTGCGTCGCTCTGCTTCCTTGTCGCCCTGAAAAGTCTCAAATTCGATTGTCTTTCGCCAGCCGCCAATAGTAACGCCCAGAAGGTGTGAGACGACATGCCTGCGATTGCATCGCAGCATCGTACATGTGAGGTGCATTCACTGGCAATACGAGGTGAACCCTGTGAAGCGCTTGCAAGGCAGAAAACATAGCCACGTTTCCTGCCTCGGCAGTTGGCGACGTGCGCTCATACGACGGATCAAGTGGATGGTCTTCAGCCGGAAGGGGGAAGAACGTTGGTAGCTCGCGAAGGACCGCTCGATCAATCGGCGGGGTACATCGTCGCAGCTCTAGGACCTTAGAAACATGCGCCTTGAAGAGAGGCCTTTGATCCCACGCCCCTAAGGCCGCTTCGACAAAAGCGTACACGGCTGACGTCGTAACTGCACCGAGTAGATTGGCGGCTCCGCCTTCAAGTGCATCGACCACAAGCGACGTGAATACGCCTCCGCCGCCAGTCTCTACCGACGGCTGATCGCCTCGGCCTGCTGTGAGGATTGAAATACCCTCTCGAAGAAGGGCCTTAGTATTGTCCAGAGTCGGCACGTTGCCTAGTTGCCCTGAAAAGCAGCAATCTCGCAGAATGACAACTTCCAAGACCTTTGAGTCATTCGCGTGCCTGAGAATCTCCCCCATCGGGACGCCTTCATCGTACTGATTGGCATCTTGCGTTACGAGATAGCCATCAAGATTGTTGACCGTGCCGTGTCCAGAAAAATGGAAAAGCGCGACGTCAGCGGGGTCTTGAAAAAGTCGTTGTATATGTTCACGCAAAATCGGTCGGGTTACGACACTAGCATGCCCCAGCGGCGCGACTAGCGTTTTGCATTCGAAATTAGGCGAACTATCCTGGTGATTGCTCAGTACCGCCTTCATACGTTGAGCGTCGTTGACGCACCCGTTAAGCGGGCCAAATCCGTAATCGTCGATGCCGACGCATAGAGCGCGTCGCATGGCCACCGGTTCCCGGCAATCAACGATTTGAGATTATCCCACGTCCAGTTATAAATTTTATCCGAGCCTTTTGCGGCTGTTGGTTTCTTGCATCTTTTGTCCGGATATCCACATAACAAGAAATATGGGACATTTTCTTCTTGGGCGATACGAAGTTCTGCGTTGACACCTGTTGCAGTATCCGTGTGCTCACCGCAAATTACAGCTACGACATCAAAGCCTTTGATTCGTGTTCGTGCCTTATCCTTCCGATTCCCCGTCAAAGGCTCCTTTATCGACCAGTCGGCAAATTCAAAAGGGGTATCTTCATGCTTCGACTGTCCGACAAGGAAAGTTCTCAGGATTTCATCGTGGTCATAATCGAAGCTGATAAAGACACGTTTTTTTGCCATGCTCGTTGCCTCTGGCTAGTATTGGATATGCCACTGCGAGATGCTCGCGCGGGCCTTCCAAGAACACAAGGTCTAAATTTACGCGGCCTTTGACTCTGCGCTACCATCCCTGACGCACCCCCTGCCCCTGGCAGGTGAAGCGCACGAGCGAGGGCCGCGCTGGAATGCCACGCCTGTGCGGACAATCGTACCAAAATGTTTCACGTGAAGCATTTTGGTACGATCGCGCGGGCCGCTCATCCCTTATGCCCCATGGGGCATCGTCACCACGGATAAAAAAAACGGGGAGAAAGCACCTTATGCAGTCCAAAGGTCCCGAGACAAAGCGGCGCCTCAACGCTTATTCCTCGTTGCTGCCGCCCATCGCCGTTGTCATGGCGGTAACGATTGGTTGGTCGGTATTCTGGTACGTCAAGTCGCGCACCGCTGCGGCCGCCCTGACAGCCTGGACAGCGCATGAGGCGCGGCTCGGCCGCGCGTGGTCCTGCCCCAATCAGAAAACCGGCGGCTTTCCGTTTTCGGTTGAGATTTCCTGCGCCAGCCTGCTCTTTCAAGGCGAAATCCTTGGCAAGACAATGACTGGGAGCGTCCGCGGTTTCCGCGCCACCTCGCCGCTTCTGCGGACCGGCAGCGTGCTTGCCCAACTAGACCCTCCGTTTGCCGCGAAAACCAGCGACGACACAGTCGATATTATGGTGCAATGGGGCGGGCTTTTCCTCGATCTCGAAGGCCAGCCCGGCGCGCTCGATCGCGTCACGCTCGCCGGCAATCAGATCCGGCTGCAAGGAAAAATAGGAGAGACTGACCTGGTGGAAGGAACGTTCGGAGATGTCAGCGGCGATTTCGTCCTGATGCAGGACCGGCACGACCATGCCTATGATTTCATGGTTTCCGTGAAGCAGGGCTCGGTTCCGGCGCTCAATAGTCTTTTGGACACACGCCTTCCCACTGACATGCAGGTCAGAGGCACAATATCGCAAGTCGATTTACGCGGGGCGGAAACGCTCCACGATTTTCTCGAAAATTGGCGCTCGGCGAACGGTCATGTCGATATCACGGCCGGGTCGCTGACGAGCGGTCAAATTATTTTCGATGCCAAGGGCGGCTTTGATCTCGACGGCCAGCACCGTGTAAAAGGCAAACTCGACGCTAGTTTCGCCGGGCTCGACAAGGCCTTTCGCCAATTGGGCGTCGATCCGGCGCTCATCACGGCTGGCCAGGTTCTGTCGGGGCTCCTCGGCGGCGGCCAAAGAGGCGGCAGAGGGCGCATGAACCTGCCGATGACCATCTCCGAAGGCTTTCTTTCGATCGGCCCGGTACGCACGCAAATCCAAATTCCACCGCTCTATTGATCCGCCAAACGCGGCGCCGGGCAAGGGAAAGCGTCACGTCTCGCCCGCCCGGCGGCCGAAATCCGGAGCAGCGGTTTCCTGGCCCTGCTCGATAATGCCGCGCCGAATCGCCCGGGTTCTTGTGAAGAGATCGAACAGCCCTTCGGCGTCGCCATTGCGGATCATGCGCTGAAGCGCGCTCAAATCCTCGTTGAAGCGGCCGAGCATTTCGAGCACCGCCTCCTTGTTGTTGAGGAAAATATCGCGCCACATCGTGGGATCCGAGGCGGCGATCCGGGTAAAATCGCGAAACCCCCCGGCGGAAAATTTTATGACTTCGGAGCGCGTGACTTCCTCGAGGTCGGCGGCGGTGCCGACGATATTGTAGGCGATGAGATGCGGCACATGGCTGGTGATCGCGAGCACCAGATCGTGATGGTCGGGCTGCATGATTTCGACATATGCGCCCGCGCCGGTCCAGAACGAAGCGAGCTTTGCCACCGCCTTGGGGTTGGTCCCCTCCGGCGGCGTCAAAATGCTCCAGCGATTGAAAAAAAGCGTCGAAAATCCTGCCTCCGGGCCAGATTGCTCGGTCCCGGCCACCGGATGCGACGGGACGAAATGGACCGTGCTGGGCAGATGCGGCGCGACCGCCTTGATGATCGAGACCTTGACGGACCCAACATCGGAGACGATCGCGCCGGGCTTCAGATAGGGCGCGATCTCCCGCGCAATAGTTTCCATCGCGCCGACTGGCGCGCAAAGGATAACGAGATCGGCCGCCTCGACCGCGGCAGCCGCAGTGTCCATGACCTGATCGGCGAGCGCGAGTCCGGCCACCGTCGCGCGGACGGCGATGGAAGAGTCCGTGGCAATGATCTCGCCCGCAAGCCCCTTGCGCCGGCAGACCCGCGCCAGGGAAGAGCCGATAAGCCCAATGCCGATGAGGGCAAGGCGTTCGAACAGAGGCTCGTTCAAGGGAGCCCCGAGACCGTCAGGCACGCGCGGGGCCTTCAAGCTTGACGAAGTCCTTGAGGGCTGCGGCGACGAGACGGTTCGCTTCCCCCGTGCCGACCGTGAGCCGCAGGCAATGCGGCAGCCCGTAGGCGCCGACCGCGCGCAGGATCAACCCCCGGTCCAAGAGGAAGCGGTCCGCTGCCCGCGCTTGCGGCCCGCCGTCGAAATGCAAAAGCAAGAAGTTGCAAACGCTTGGCGTGAGCTTGATCCCTAGCGCGGAAATTTCTTGTGTCAGCCAAGGGAGCCAAGTCTCGTTATGGGCGAAAGCCTTGCCGAGATGGCCGGTATCGTCCAGCGCCGCGACCCCGGCCGCGATGGCCGCGCCATTGGTGTTGAAGGGCCCGCGAATGCGATTGATCGCGTCGCACACATCGGGCGGCGCATAACACCAGCCGAGCCTGATCCCGGCAAGACCATAGATCTTCGAGAAAGTGCGCGTCACCACGACATTTTCGCGGGCCGAGACAAGCTCCAGGCCGGACGAATAATCGGGGCGGTTCACATATTCGGCATAGGCCGCGTCGAGAACAAGGAGGACATCGGCGGGCAGGTTTTGGGCGAGCCGCTTCACCTCGGCGATAGGAAGATAGGTGCCGGTCGGATTGTTTGGATTGGCGAGAAAGACTATCTTGGTCCTCGGGCCAACCTTGGCGAGGATACAATCGGTATCGGCGGTCAGATTCTTTTCCGCCGCGACGATTGGAACCCCGCCCGCCGCGAGAATGGCGATCTTGTAGACGCTAAAACCATGTTCGGTGAAAATGCCTTCACCGCCCGGACCGATGTAGGCGGCGGCGAGGAGGTGAAGGATGTCGTCCGAGCCCGTGCCGCAGACGATTCTGGCCGGATCGACTCCGTGTTTTGCGCCAAGCGCCTCGCGCAAGGCCGTGGCGGCGCCGTCCGGATAATTCTGGAGACGATCGGCAAAGGCACGAAAAGCTTCCCGCGCGCGCGGCGATGGCCCGAGCGGTGTTTCATTCGCCGAAAGCTTGAAAATGTTGGCGGCGCCGGGCGCGGCACTTTGGCCCGGAACATAAGGGTCGATGTCAAAAATAGCTGGGCGCGCGCGCGGCCTTGCCTCGGCCCCGGACATGGCGATTTTTGTCATATAATTGTCATATAAGCAAACTCCGGAAGAAAATCATTGCGCCGCCATGTTTTGGACCCCGCTCAAATCGAAGCGCGCCGCGTGGCTGCCGATTTCGGCGATTCGTGGTCCGGCCGCGCCGGCGCGAACAAGGATTTCGCGCAAAGCGTCAAGCCCGGCCTGCGTCGCGATCATCAAAGAAACCCCGGACCCATCTTTAAATTGGCCAATAACCTCAAGCCCCCGCGCGCCGGAAGCCAGACCAAAATAGTCCCCCGCGCCGACGATCGTCACGTCGTAGAGAACGACATCGCGCGCCGCCGCCTCGGCGAGCGGCTGGGCGATGACGAACACGGGCATTCCGGCCGGATGATCCGGGCGCTCGACGAAAGGCAACCTGGCGATGATCTTGGGTGCATCCGGCGCGGCTAGCCCGCGCCACCAAGGGCCGGCCGGCGCTCCCGCCCGCACCATGCCGAGATCACCGCCCGATCGTGCCACCGCCTCGATGACAAGCGCGGCGCCGTGATGCGCCACATAGGGAACCGTGAAGCCGAAATGGAACCGGCAGCAATCGCGCATCGCGGCATCGCCGCCGGAAATGTCGGCATGGACGCTGTAATTCGCCTGGACGAAGGTAAAAGTCGAAATGATGATCCGCCAAATGCTCTCGACGGTGTCGAGAGGCAGCAGGCCCTGGTGGCGGGACACGAGGCCGCGCATCATATCGGCCTCGCGGCCGGGCCGGAACGCCGAGCCGCCACCTTGCCGCGCCTTCGCTTCGATCAGCCGGTGGATGATGTCGCCGCGTTCCATCAGCAGAAGGTGCAGCGCCGCGTCGATGCGATCGATCTCGATTCTGAGATCTGCGAGGGTCTCGAGACGGGGCGGCGTGGTCATGATCGCGGGCTCGCGGGTTTGCCCGTCTGTCTTAGAGCATTTTGGTGCGAAGTGGGAACCGGTTCGCGGGTAGAAAATACGAGATTGCGTGAAAGGCGTGCGCACCGAACGATCCGAGTCCGCCAAAGTTGGAGACCGCTGCCGTCAATCGTTGCGATGACAACCCGCCGAGCGGATCTTGAATGATAGGATAGTCGATCCCGAGTTTCGCTGTGAGCCGGTTCCGATTCCAGGAGGCAAGCATCAGTCGGACACCTCGAAGATCACTTCCAGCTCGACCGGGGTTCCGAGCGGAAGGCTTGCGACGCCATACACCAAGCGGCAAGGGCTCTTGTCTTTTCCGAAGACCTCTTGCAGCAACTCCGAAGCGGCGTCAGCGACTTTCGGCTGATCGCGGACATCTCCCGAAGTGACCACCGACACGCCGAGCCGGACGATCCGCGTCACTTTGTCGAGCGATCCCAAATGCTGCCGCGCGACAGCGAGGACGTTAAGCGCCGCGAGGTGAGCCGCCTTGCGCCCCGCGTGCACATCGAGCTCCGCGCCGACGCGCCCAATGAATTTCGCCCCGTGGCCTTCCGTGGGAAGCATCCCGCTCAGAAAAAGCAGATTGCCCGTCTGCACCGCTTCCACATAGGTGCCGAACGGCTCAGGCGGCGCCGGGAGCTTGATGCCAAGTTCTTTCAACCGCTGCTCGGCACTGGCCGGCCGAGAGCCTTCGCGGGTTACCATTTGCCAACGTGCGCACCACCATCCACGTGCAGCACCTCCCCGGTCACCTGACTGGCTTCCGTCAGATAAACGATCGCGTCCACGATGTCTTTCACATCGGAAATCTGTCCCATCGGTTGCAGCGTCTCGAGAAAATCCTTCGGTTTTTCCTTGTTCATAGGCGTATCGACACTGCCCGGCGCGACGGCGTTCACGCGTATCCCTTGTTTCACGTATTCCATCGCCAGGCTCCGGGTGACGGCCTCAAGGCCGCCTTTCGTGATCATCGGAACCGCGGAGTTTACCCCGGCGATCGGGTGACCCGCCAGCGTCGTCGTGATATTGACGATGCTTCCGCCGGTCCCCTGAGTCAACATCTGCTTGATCGCGAGCTGGCTGATGAATAGAAAACCTTCGATGTTGACGGAAACGAGAAACCGTAGATCATCGATTGTGTAATCCGTGAAGTGCTTCGTGAAATATATGCCGGCGTTGTTGACGAGCGCATCGATCGATCCGAATTTGCTCTTGGCGACTTCGGCGATCTTCGCCGCCGTTGCAGCTTCGGCGATGCTTCCGTCGACCAACGCGAGTTTATCTGACGCCTCGAACGCGCCCGACTTGGTGATGTTTCGCGAATTCGCCACCACGTTGTAACCACAATCCAGAAAGGCCTTCACAACACCTGCACCGATGCCTTGCGAGCCGCCGGTCACTATGACTGTTTTCGTATTCATTTATCTCTCTCGGATTTAAATCGATCTAACGAGAAAAAGCTCAGCTCGAGGCCGCGCGCCTGCAACCACATATTGAGCTTCTTGAGTCGCCTCGGCCGCGCGGCAAGCTCCGGCGACAGACGCCGCCGTCACTCCCTCAAAAGTTCGTTGATGGAGATTTTCGAGCGAGTCCTTGCATCCACGGTTTTAACGATCACGGCACAATAAAGCGAGGGGCCAGGCGCGCCGCCGGGCAGGGGTTTTCCGGGCAGATTGCCCGAGACAACGACCGAATAGGGCGGCACAAAACCCAAGCGGACCTCGCCGGTTGCCCGGTCGACGATTTTTGTCGAGGCGGAAATGAATGTCCCCATCGCGATCACCGAACCCTGGCCGACAATCACGCCTTCAACAATTTCCGAACGGGCGCCGATGAAACAATCGTCCTCGATGATGGTCGGATTGGCCTGCAAGGGTTCGAGCACCCCGCCGATGCCGGCTCCGCCGGAAAGATGCACATTCTTGCCGATTTGCGCGCAGGAGCCGATCGTCGCCCAGGTATCGACCATCGTGCCGCGATCGACATAGGCGCCGACATTTACGAACGACGGCATCAAGATCACCCCCGGTGCGATATAGGCCGAGCGCCGCACCACGCAATTGGGCACCGAGCGAAACCCGGCCGCCGCATGTTCCTCTGAGCCCCAGCCCGCGAATTTGGACGGCAATTTGTCCCACCAGGACGTGCCGCCGGGTCCGCCCGGAATGGCCGCCATGTCGTTCAAGCGGAATGATAGAAGCACGGCCTTCTTCAGCCATTGGTTGACCTTCCAGGAGCCGGGCCCGGATGCGCCCTCGATCTTTTCCGCGACGCGGAGTTTTCCCGTGTCGAGAAGGCGCAAGGCCGCTTCAACGGCGTCCCGGACCTCGCCTTGCGTCCCTACATCGATGTTGGCATGATCGTCGTAAGCCGCGTCGACAATCGTTTCGAGGCCGTGCATATGGGTCTCCGGCAGGGTGGGAATATTGCAAGGCGCGCGGGAGCTTCGGTACACTCGCCGCAAATGTCAATGGCACCTAAACGTCCGTCGTGTCTCAGATTGAAATCGCCTGCGCTTCGCTGCGTTCGTCGGCAGTCAACCCAGCAGCTTTTCGGCTGCTGCTTTGATGCCTTCCACTACGTTGACAAAAGCCTCGTCCCGATCGGGCCAAGCACAGACCGGCTTCGCATCTTTGGGCAAAGCTTGGAGTTTGGCGAATGGAGTATGTTGCCACATACAGGCCCTGAGGATTACCGGAATGACAATGCACTTCTTGCCGTCGTTTTGCTCCAAAGCCTTATCCAACTCGATATCGTAACAGTACGAGGAGTTTATAAAGTCGATGCTCACCAACAGAAGCACGATGGAAGCCGATTCGAGATTTTTCGAAATTGCTTCTCCCCAATTTTCTCCCGCAACTATTTTTCTGTCACGCCACTCGGATATGAGGTGCTGCCGCTTAAGAGGGTCGAGATGCTTTCTCAGTTCTTCCTTTAGCGCCTCATCGGTATGACAATACGAAATAAAAACGCTGAGGGGATCCAGGCAAATTTGCTATTGCTACAGCCCCACCAGGCCCACCTCTGCCAACCACAATTAAGTTTTCGTCTCTAAGCTGTTCTTTAATGCGATTGTAGCGATCTTCCTCCCAATTAAGAGCTTCTCGTAGGGTCTTGTTATTTACGAATTTTTGATCGTCGTTGGCAGTTTCCTTGAGTTTATATAAGAATGTATCTCGAAAAGTTGAACGCTTCTTTTTGACGTTCTTCTGATCCGAAATAGCGTTGACCGCTCTTTTGTTTGCCATAATCTATCTCCCTAAGGTACTATTTGAAGACGAGCTTTGTTACATGCCCTGCTTTATTGCCTATTGCGCCACCAATGAAAGCGATGATGTTTTCCCAGGACCAGAATCGCCTCAGGCTTCAAACTGAGACACCCCCTTAAACGTCCGCCGTATCCGGGGCATCCGGAGTGACGCCCCTAAGGAACCGCGCGAGGTCGCTCGTCACGAAATCGATAAAGGGTTTCGCGGGATCATGCGTGATCTCGAAGGCTTCGCGATGGTCCCTCTGGCCGGGTTCCGGCACGACGAGCACCGTCGTCATTCCTCTTTCATGCGGAATAATGAGATTTTTCGCGAGATCCTCGAACATAACGGCTCGCGCAGGATCGACCGCGTGCCTTTCGAAAAATCGTTCGTAGGTGGCAGCCGCTGGCTTCGGCACGAAATCGGCGTCAGCAATGTCAAATATATCCTCGAACATCGCCTCCAGGCCAAGCGCCCCGGCAGTCAGCAAGGCATGTTCGCGCGACCCGTTCGTCAAAATGAGCTTGCGTCCGGGCAAGGTCGTGATGGCGGTTGCGAGAGCCGGATTAGGCAGAAGCGAGGAGCGGTCGATGTCATGCGTGAAATCGAGAAATTCCTCCGGGCCAATGCCATATTCCACCATCAGGCCGCGCAGGGTCGTGCCGTAGCGCCGATAATAATATTTTTGCAACGCCCGGGACGACATGCCATCAAGTCCAAAGAGATAGCTGAGGTACAGCGTGATCCGCTGATCGATCTTCGGCCACAGATCGCAATCGGCCGGATAGAGCGTGTTGTCGAGATCGAAGACCCATGTGTTGATGTGCGATAGGGTATCGGCGGCCGGAGCGGCCTCGCCGGCAAATACGCACGGCCCATGGGGAGGATCGTCCAAAAAGGGTTTCGTGTCTTTCACCGTGTAATCAGAGTACCGGCGCCGTGATCGGTCAAAAGCTCGATGAGCACGGCATGCGGCATCTTGCCGTCGAGGATCACGGCGCCTTCGACGCCGTGTTCGAGCGCATCGATGCAGGTTTCGACCTTCGGAATCATGCCGCCGGTGATCGTGCCATCGGCGATGAGGGCATGAATTTCATCGACGTGCAACTGTTTGATCAAATTCTTGTCGCGGTCGAGGACGCCTTGCACGTCGGTGAGCAGCACCAGCCGCTTCGCCTTCAGCGCGCCGGCGATCGCGCCCGCGAACGTATCGGCGTTGACATTATAAGTCTCGCCGTCCTCGCCTTGCGCGACCGGCGCGAGGACGGGGATGAGCTCGCGCCCGAGCACCTGGTCGAGCACGGTTTTATCCACCTTGGCCGGTTCGCCGACAAAGCCGAGATCGACGTCGTTGCCCGTCCGCGGCACTTTGCTGGCGATCACCATATTGCCGTCCTTGCCGCAAAGGCCGATCGCGCGGCCGCCCTCGGCATTGATAAACCCGACGATCTGCTTGTTTATCGAACCGGCCAGCACCATCTCGACAATTTCCATGGTGGCTCGGTCGGTGATCCGTAGTCCATCCGAAAACGCCGACTTAATGCCGAGCTTGCCGAGCATCGCACCGATCTGCGGGCCGCCGCCATGGACGACAACGGGATTGACCCCGGATTGTTCGAGGAGAACCATGTCGCGCGCGAAATCCCGCGCGACCTTGTCGTCGCCCATGGCATGGCCGCCATATTTGACGACGACGATCGCATCGTCGTAGCGCAACATATGCGGAAGCGCCTGCATCAGGATCGCGGCCTGTTGTTGCGCCTGCGCTTGCGCTTGTTCGTGTGGGCTAGGATTGGCTTGTTCGTTCATCGGCTCTCGTTCCCGGGTCATCCAGCGCGGGTTCTAGCCGCTCGTTGTGACAAGCTCAACGCGAGGAAGACATGCCGAGAGTCCTGGCAGCGATCTGGTCAGTATACGGCTTGGCCAAGTTGACGGTGCCACCCCGCTTATCGAAACACGATCCGTCCCTCCACCTTCGCGTCGATAACTTTCGCCGCCTCGACATAGTCGATTACATCAAGGGCGACGAGCCTTGTGCCGGAGTCCGCGCTCACATGGGTCTTGCCCGCGAGCATCCCATAGCCGTCGCCGCCAAGTGCCATGAAATCGTCGGTCGCAAGCCTGTAATCGTGGGCTATGTCAAGCGCTTCGCCATTAACCATAACCGTCTTCACCCGCGCGCCTGGCGCCGCCGCAGGATCGGCGACGATGGAGAGCCCGGCGACTTGCGGAAACCGCCCCGCCAAGCGCTCGATCTGAGAAAGCCCGTTTTCGAGCGCGGCCAGAATGGCTTTGCCCGGAACAATCGTCAACATGGTTTTGTTGCCGAAAGGGAGTTCGTCGAGGATGTCGCGCTTCGAGAGTTTGGTGCCCGCCGGATAGATTTTGTCGCCTCTGATGCCGCCGCCATTGACGATCGCGATGTCCGCCTGTGCGGCCTTGCGGAGCGCATCGGCGATGAGATCGCCGATCGCGGTTTCCCCCGAGCGCACGGCCCCGGTGCGGCTGTCGAGAGGCGCGGCAAAGGTCGCGATCTCGACATCGAACCGCTTCGCCAACCCGGCCTGGTAAGGGCGGACCTTGTCGAGCATCGAAGGATCGGGATCGATCTTCGCCGTATCGAGCACGCGGAAATCTGGCCACCATGACAGCGAGCGATTTGCTCCGCCCTTGCCAGGCGCGAATTCGATATCGACGACCGTGACATAATTTGCATCCTGCTCGGATTCGACGAACGCGGTGCGGCCATCGAAATCGATATGCAGATCGTGATTATGGCCGGACAGGATGAGATCGACGGCATGGGTATTCATCAATGCGGCGCCCGTCGCCTTGTCGGCATGTACGATGGCGATGACGAAATCGGCGCCCGCCGCGCGCGCACTCTTGGCGGCCGCGAGGACCGCCGGGATCGTTGGTCCGAATACGAGATCGCCGGGGCGCGAAGCGCTTGCCGTCGCTTCAAAGGCGGCGCCGACGAGCGCGAGTTTGAGGCCGTCCGCCTCGATCAAAATCTGATCCTGATGACGCGCCAACCTCATCCCCGCGGCATCCGTGAGATTGGCGGCAAGGATCGGGAAACGGGCCTCTCCCATCCGCTCGAAATAATTATCCTTGCCAAAATCGAATTCATGATTGCCCGGAACGAAAACATCGAGCCCCACATCGTTGAAGAGATCGATCATATGCGCGCCTTGATCGAAGCTCGACAACAGGCTCGGAGACAGCGTATCGCCGGCGTGAACGCAAATGAGACGGCGACCTTCGGCGAGCGCCCTCGCCCGCTCCTCCTTCACTACGGCCGCGAAACGCGCCATGCCGCCGCGCCCGTCCCTATTTTCGTCGATCCGGTAGACATCGTTGACCAGAAGAAAGGACGCGTGGGAGGAGGATGCGGCGCCGGATGCTGCGCGCGCGCGTTGGGCAGCAATGCTCGCGCCAGCGGCCAGCATGGCCGCCAAGGTCTGGCGGCGGGAGAACTTTCGCATGGAATGCCTCGAGCGTGGGCGTTGGACCGCAATGCACACTATATCACGTGGCGCTCACGCCAAGGCGTAACATCCGGCATAGCCTTCCGGAACCTCGGCCGGTTGGACGGCGACCGAGGCAAGCACGGGCGAAAAGTAGTTCGGTTCGGGATGGATTACGTACCCATCCTCGGTCAATTCGACCGAAAAATCCTTGAGGTGCTCGGAGATACCGGCGCCAATCGCCTTCAGAACAGCTTCCTTGCAGGTCCAGATTTTATAAAAGGACGAAAGCAACATACCATTCGCAAGGCCTTTGAGAGAGCGGAATTCGGCGGCCGAAAAGAAGGACCGCGCCAAGTCCAGTTCGCCGCCCGCCGCGCGCATAAATTCGATGTCCACGCCGATATCGCGGCTGCCGGAAAATCCGATCAATGCCCAGCACCCCGAATGGGAAACATTGAAATGCGGCCCATCGGTCCCGGCCAGGCGGGGCTTTCCGTGAGGTCCTTCCGCGAACGCGATCTTTTCCGCCGAAACGCTTGTCGCCTCGCTCAGCAGGCAACGCAACGCGCCGCGCGTCAAGCCGAACAGCGCGCGGTCCTCCGCGCGCCGGAAACGGTTCGCCCGGTCCTTCTCGCCGCGAGAGAGAGTGTTCCACAAATGCTCCGGAACCCCACCCGGACCGGCGGGCCCCGCGAGCCAAAGCGCGACGCCCGCGCCGCTTGGCAAGGTTAGCCGCTTGAGAGGCAGCGCGCGGGTCTCCGCCATGTCGATCCAAAGCCCAGCCGCACCGCGCTGGCGTTTAAGTCCTAATGCCCCTGTGGCCCGGAATGATCACCGTCCTGTGGCGCGAAACCCTCCTGTTCGCCTCGGCCGTGACGCCACCCCCAATGCTCCTGGTCATTATCCATCATGGCGAAATGGCGATGGTGCGGCCTGACCCCGTGCATGAGCACCGGCAGACGATGTTTCTGGTCGTCGCTCAAGGTCGCATAAAGAGGCGCCGCCGCGTCCGCGATCGCTTCGAGATTTTGGCCCCGCGCCACCGCGTTTTCGCCGCGCCGCCGCAGCCGGTCGATGAGGCTTGCGGGCTCCGGCGCGTCCTTGAATTTCTGGCGCCTGACCATTGCATTGTTGGCGGCGTTGCGCACCGCGGTCTCGACGGCTGGCCAGAGCTTCTCCTGCTCCGGCGACAGTGTCAAACCGGCATGCAGGGCGGCGATCCGCGCGGCGAGGAAAGCGGCGCGGTCCGCGGGCGAGAAAACGTGCTTTTCCGTGCCTGCCGGAACGTTGGCGGGGGATTGTTCCGCGTGGGGTGGTTGTCCCGCGTGGCCGTTAGAAACAGCAAACGCGATGCCGGATCCAACAAGGGCGATCATAGTCAAGGCGAAAGGCAAACCCGGTTTCATGGGAGTTCTCCAGTTTTCGGTTGTCGCACGATCCGCGAAACAGTTTCGACTTTTGCAAGATCATGTCGAGATACACCAGCCCGAAATAGACAAGTGCGCCGCAGGCTTCAAGTTAAGCATTCGTCATGTTTTAGCATCGTTAAAAATAACCGTGTGGGGGACGCAATCCGACTTCGATGCGCATGGCGCCTTCGCATTAGCGCGGCCTCAAGCAGCGCCTTCAACGCGCGTTTATGCCGCAAGGCGGCCGGTTGCGCTCGATGGGCGTTTGTGGTCTTGAACCAACGGACCCACCGCCTCAAGAGATTGAGGAAGTAATGAAACGCGCGCCACTGCGGCGCGAGGGCCGCTTTTTGAGGTTTGCCCGGCCGGCCGCGCGACTCATCGAAACCTTCGGCACGGCCTATAATCAAACGTTTGGAGCAATAAAACCATGCGCTCGCGCGTTTCATGATAAGCTCTCAAATTCATAATCCGTCGCGGGCACCCGCATTGAAACGATTCTTATGAGTTTCGTCAGCAAGAGCAGTAGCGCCCTTACCAAAAGTCTCCCGGTTTCGATCGCGAGCCCTTCCGGTTATTTCGCGCTCCTAAAACCGCGCGTCATGTCGCTGGTGATGTTCACCGCGCTCACCGGGGTTTTGATCGCGCCTTCGCACGTCAACCCGGTGATTGGATTCGCCTCGCTGCTCGCCATTGCGGCCGGGGCGGGCGCGGCGGGTGCCCTCAACATGTGGTATGACGCCGACATCGACGCGCTGATGCGGCGAACGCAAAACCGTCCGATTCCGGCAGGCAGGATGCGCAAGGAGGACGCGCTCGGATTTGGCATGTTCCTTGCGGTTCTTTCGGTCATGACCTTAGGCATTGTCGCCAATTGGCTCGCCGCCGCGCTTCTAAGCTTCACCATCTTTTTCTACGTCGTCGTCTACACGATGTGGCTCAAGCGCTTGACCCCGCAAAATATCGTGATCGGAGGCGCCGCCGGAGCCTTGCCGCCGATGGTCGGCTATGCCGCGGTCACGGGCGAAATTAGCCTCGCGAGCATCGCGCTTTTCGCAATTATCTTTGTTTGGACGCCGCCGCATTTCTGGGCGCTCGCTCTCGTGAGGGCCGACGAATATGGGCGCGCCGGGGTTCCGATGCTCCCGAACGTCAAGGGCGCCGATCGCACGCGCCGCGATATACTCCTCTACACGCTCCTTCTCGCTCCGCTTGGCCTTGCGCCATGGCTCATCGGCTTTGCCTCCTTGGCCTATGGCGTTATCGCTCTCGCTCTTGGCGCGCTCATGCTGTTATTTTCGGCGCGGGTCTATTGCAACCGGACCGGGGTCAAGGCCGATCGATGCGCGAAGCAGTTGTTTGGCTTTTCGATCCTCTATCTTTTCCTGCTTTTCGCCGCGATCGCCGGCGAGCGGCTTGTTGCGATTTTAGCTTTGAACATGCCATGGTGATGGCGTGAAGACGAACAGCGAATTGCAAAATCTTGTCGAGATCGCAATGACCGGCCTTGATCGGCACCGGCAACTCATTTTCAGCAAGGCCCTGCTGCTTTGAAGCGTGTGATCGAAGGTGTGCGCGTCGTCCTGATGGGGATGGCAAACGCCTTCCTGATCGAGGGCAACGAAGGGTTGACACTGATCGACGCCGGTTACCCAGGTAAGGAGGCGGCCGTCTTCGGGACGATCCGCGGGCTTGGCCGTTCGCCAGACCAGCTCAAGCAGCTAATTTTCACTCACGGCCACCCTGATCACATCGGCAGCGCCGCTGCGATCGTGCGGGAAACCGGTGCGAGGACCTACATGCACCCGCTCGATATCCCTATGGCCGAGAGTGGAGGTCCGTTTCGGCCTATGAGGGCGGCACCTGGTCTGCTGCGGCGAGTGATGTGCAAGCTGTTCTACCATCCCGACGAGCGGCTGGAGCCGGTTGCCATCGACCAGCCTTTGACCGCTGGAGAAATACTACCCATCGCTGGCGGCATCGAAGTTATTCATACTCCTGGGCATTGCGCGGGACAGGTCGCGCTGCTGTGGCGTCCGGGACGAATGCTGTTCGCGGGCGATGTGTGCACGAACCTCATGGGCCTCGGTGATCCCGTCGGCATCGAGAGTTTGACGGAAGGTCGTGCGAGCCAGCGCAAACTTGCCAGTCTTTCATTCGATGCTGCCGGGTTCGGCCATGGCGCGCCTATCGCCCGCGATGCGTCGACGCGTTTCCGCAATAAGTGGGGCAAGAAATCATTTGCCTGACATCGGAGACGCCTACTTTGGGTTGAATGCAGCCCATCATTCAACCTGCCAAAACCTCTGTGCAAGGGTACCTGAGACGCCTGCTTTCGGTCGAATGCAGCTCATTATTCAACCCGTCAAAACCTCTGTGCAAGGGTACTAGTGAGTCCTGAGCGACAAAATCGGACCACAGCGCACCGTTGCGATCGGCATCGCGGCCGGTTGCTTCGTCCTTTTGCTCTATGCCGTGACCGTCGCCAAGCGTGGTCCGGATCTTCTCAACCGGCCATTGTAGGCGCCGCGACTTGAAAATCGCGCGATGTGCCAGCCGGGATCTCCGCCAACGCCGGCGCCACTAGCCTGGCCATGCCCGGTATTTTATTCATACCAATAATACTTAACTAATAGCCGGAATCATCCGGCCGGTGGAGGCGCGGGCTTACAGGTGAATTACATTTCGACGCGCAGCGCGGCGCCGCTGGTTTCGTTCACTCAAATGCTGCTCGCCGGTCTTGCGCCGGACGGCGGCCTTTACCTGCCGCAAGCCTACCCACAGCTCTCGCAAGCCACCATCGCCGGTTTCGCCGGCAGACCCTACGAGGAGGTCGCGCAAGCCATCCTGACGCCGTTCGCGGCAGGCGAGATCGAGGCGGGCGCTTTTCGGAGCATGATCGACGCTGCGTACAAAAATTTCCGGCACAAGGCGATCGCGCCCCTCACGCAGCTTGATTCCAATCTCTTTGTGCTCGAATTGTTTCACGGACCAACTCTCGCTTTCAAGGACCTCGCGATGCAGCTCCTCGCCAAACTCATCGACCATGTTCTGAAAGCGCGCGGCGAGCGGGCGACCATCATTGGCGCAACCTCGGGCGATACGGGGGCCGCCGCCATCGAGGCCTTTCGCGGGCTGCCCCAAGTCGATGTCTTCATCCTTTATCCGCACGGGCGCGTATCGGAAGTGCAGCGACGCCAAATGACCACAGTGGAAGCGGAGAATATTCACATCATCGCGATGGAAGGCACTTTCGACGACGCGCAGGCTTGCGTCAAAAATATGTTCAATCACAAGGTTTTGCGCGACGAACTTAATCTTTGCGGGGTGAATTCGATCAATCTCGCGCGCATCCTTTTCCAGACGGTCTATTATTTTACCAGCGCGGCCGTCCTTGGCGGGCCGCACCGGAAAATTTCCTTTGTCGTGCCGACCGGCAATTTCGGCGATATTTTGGCCGGCTGGATGGCCAAACGCTTAGGCCTTCCGATCGACCGGCTGGTGATAGCGACGAATTCCAACGATATTCTCACCCGCGCCCTAGCAAGCGGCGGCTACGCAGTGCAAAGGGTTCGCCCAACCCAATCGCCCTCGATGGACATCCAAGTGTCATCCAATTTCGAACGTCTCCTTTTTGAAGCGCATGGACGGGATCCGGGCGCGCTTTGCCGCTTAATGGCGGGGTTGCGGCAATCGCAGGGTTTTACGATCGAGCCCGGCCCGCTTCATGCTATTCGCGCCGAATTCGACGCGTTCAGCGTTACCGAGGTCGAAACCACGCGGGAGATCGCCCGAAGCTGGCGGGAGGCGGGCTTCCTCGCCGACCCGCACACCGCGGTCGGCATGAGCGCCGCGCGTCAGGCAAAGGCGCACGCCTCCCGGAGCCCGCTCGTTGTTCTGGGCACCGCGCATCCCGCCAAATTTCCCGCCGCGATCGCGCACGCTACAGGCGAGCGGCCGGATTTGCCTGGCCATCTTGCCAGTCTTTTTGAACGTAAAGAAAAGTTTTCGATTTTGCCCAACGACCAGAGCGGAATCGAGCGTTTTATCCATGCCCGCGCCGCGCGCGCGGCGAGCCGGGCAGCATTATGAGCGTCGAGATCACCACTTTGGCCTCTGGCCTGAGGATTGCCACCGATCGCATGCCGCACCTTGAGACCGTCTCGCTCGGCGTCTATGTCGGCGCCGGATCGCGCCACGAACGAACGAACGAGCACGGCTTGTCGCATCTTCTCGAACATATGGCGTTCAAGGGCACGCGTCGGCGTTCGGCGCGCGCCATAGCCGAGGAGATTGAGACCGTCGGCGGCGATCTCAACGCCGCGACGAGCACCGAACATACCGCCTATTACGCGCATGTCTTGGCCGAGGACGTTCCGCTCGCGCTCGATATCCTCGCCGATATTTTGACCGAAAGCACCTTCGACAGCGTGGAGCTCGAACGCGAAAAGGGCGTTATTCTGCAGGAAATCGGCGCGGTTGAAGACACACCCGACGATCTCGTCTTCGAATTGCTTAACGCCGCCGCGTTTCCGGATCAGCCCATTGGGCGGCCGATCCTCGGAACCCGGGAGCAAGTTTCGGGGTTCGGCAGGGATGCGATCAGCGCCTATCTCGCGACTCACTATCGCGCGGACGCGACGGTGATCGGCGCCGCCGGAGCAGTCGAACACGCCTCGCTTTGTGACGAGGCCGCGCGGTGCTTCGCAAACTTTCCGGCGCGGAGCATCGAGAACGGAGCCGCGCGGGCGCTCTACCGGGGCGGCGAGAAGCGCTTGAGGCGGCGGCTCGAACAGGCCCATATCGCCATCGGCTTCGAAGGCACCGCTTACGCGGATGAGGATTTTTATGCCATGCAGATTTTCGCGAACGCGGCCGGCGGAGGGATGTCTTCGCGCCTGTTCCAGGAGGTGCGCGAGGCGCGTGGGCTCGCCTATTCCATCCACGCCTTTCATTGGGGATATTCCGATACCGGAATGTTTGGCTTTTATGCCGCGACGAGCGCAATGGATGCCGGCAAATTGTTGCCCGTCGCGCTCGACTGCCTAAGCAAGGCGACCTTGGATCTGAGCGACACCGAAGTCCGGCGGGCCAAGGCACAGATGAAAGTGTCGCTCCTCGCGGCGCTCGAATCCCCCGCCGCCCGCTGCGAACAGATTGCCCGGCAATTGATCGCCTTCGGCCGTATTCTAACTCGCGCTGAAATAATTGCGGCAATCGATCGCCTGGATGTCGCCCAAATCCGCGCTGCTGGTGCGCGCGCGCTCCGGTCGGCGCCAACCGTCGCGGCGATTGGTCCGGTCGCCAAGGTTTTTACGCCCGCGCAGGTCGCGCTGCGGCTGGGCGGCATTTGAAGGAGCGGCTGCGTGGCTCTCTTCCGTCTCTCTCCAGCCAGCGTTGCCGCGCCTCTGGTGCGCGGCGAAGGCATCTATCTTCGGCCGCCGGAGATGCGCGACCACGAAGCATGGGCCGATTTGCGGGCGCGAAGCCGCACGTTTTTGACGCCGTGGGAGCCGGCCTGGCCCGCCGACGATCTAACGCGCGCCGCGTTCCGGCGCCGGTTACGCCACAATCAGCAGGAGATCGCCAACGACGAAGCCTACCCTTTCTTGATCTTTCGTAACGACGATAATGTGCTTGTCGGCGGTCTCAGTCTGGGGCAGATCAGACGCGGCGTCGTGCAG
This sequence comes from Candidatus Methylaffinis lahnbergensis, assembly GCA_002890675.1. Lineage (GTDB taxonomy): Bacteria > Pseudomonadota > Alphaproteobacteria > Rhizobiales > Beijerinckiaceae > Methylocapsa > Methylocapsa lahnbergensis. The sequence continues at coordinate 5,139 of PEFW01000024.1, read as the reverse complement.
GCGGCAATGCTCGGATATTGGATCGGCGCACCGCATGCCCGGCAAGGCTTCATGTCGGTCGCGCTCCGGGCAGTGACCGGCTACGCTTTCACCACGCTCCGGCTCCATCGGATCGAAGCCTCGTGCCTGCCCCATAACGAAGCCTCGAAGAAACTATTGGAACGGAGGGGATTTACCAGGGAAGGCTACGCGCGTTCCTATCTGCGTATCAACGGAGTCTGGCAGGACCATTTGCTCTACGGCCTGCTGGAAACCGATCCAGTGCCGCTTCGCGCGGCGCGGCACGATAAGGATTGACCGCTCCTTGCCTTGCCGCCAGCTTCGCTTCGCCTCTCGCCCGCGAAAGGGCCACCATCTGCATCAACGATGGCTCTGTCTAAAGAACGCCGTGCCTGCGTGGCCGGCCCGCCACATCAAGACGAAATAGATAACGATCAAGACAATATCGGCACCGATCCAGAGCATCGAAAAGAACCCCGGCAGCGCCAGAGCAACGAAGATTTGCGCGATCGCGCCCAAAAGCCAAATCACGCCGCCCCAAGGCGTCGCCAGCCACAACCCTACCCCCGCGACAAGGTTGACAGACGCGAAAAAAATCACCGCCGCGCCGCGCAGCGCGCTCACCTTGTCGAACAGCGGTTCCGGCGGCAGGAGGATCGCGCTCCATTGCAAAAGACCCTGGATAACCCAAAGTCCCGCGAGCATGCGCATGAACACAACCAGGAAAAGCCCCGCGCGGTTCGCTTCGCCGGCGATGCGCGCCGGTTCGCCTAGACGGATGGCGGCACCGGAATCGGGGCGCCCTTCTGTCTTGTTCGGTCCGGGCGATAGCTTCATGGGCAACAATCTTGCGCGCGAAAGTCGAGATCGCCCTCAAGGAGAGGCGCAAAATAAGCCTCGATGACGGCTGGCTCGACGCTTTCTACTCCGGCGGGATTCCAAAGCGGGCGATGGTCCTTGTCGATGATCACCGCGCGCACGCCTTCATAAAAATCATGGCATCTGGCAACGCGCGAGACGATGCGGAACTCAGTCCGCAATGCCTCGCCAATGTCGAGCTTGGCGCCTATTTGCATTTGACGCAATGCGATTGCAAGGCTCGACGGCGATTTGGCACGGATCGCATAAGCGGCGGAACGCGCAAAGTCCAAGCCGGCTTGGCTTGCATCGTCGAGATTGGCGAGAATGGAAGGAATTGTCGCGGCGGAAAAACAGCGCTCGATAAGCCGGCGTTGCGGGTGAAGCGTCGAGGCGGGGTCCGGGGCTTTTTCGGCGGCGATCGCGGTCGCGATGTCCTCGCCGCCGATCAGCCTTTGGGCGAGGCCCGCGTGTCGGGCCGAAGGAACATGGGCGAAGGCGACCCCAAAGGCGAGCGCGTCGCCACAGGTCATCCCGGCCCCCGTCAAGGCGAGATAGACTCCGGCATTGCCAGGCAGGCGAGGCAAAAAAAAAGTCGCGCCGACATCGGGGAAAAAGCCGATGCCGGTTTCCGGCATGGCGAAGCTGAGATGTTCGCCCGCGATGACATGCGAGCCATGCAAGGAGATCCCGGCGCCGCCGCCCATGACGATCCCATCGACCAACGCGACGTAAGGCTTGGGATAGAGTTTGATGCGGCGATTGAGGTAATATTCCTCGCGCCAAAAGCTAAGCTGTTCGGCATGGCGCCTGGCCTTGCCGAGATCATACAGGATCCTGATGTCGCCGCCCGCGCAAAAAGCCTTGCCGCCCGCGCCTGTTATGACGACGCGAGTGACCCCCGGATCGCGCTCCCACCGGTTCAGGGCGGCCGCCATCTCGCGCACCATATGCAAAGTCAACGCGTTGAGTGCCTTGGGGCGGTTGAGCGTGATGAGGCCGCAACAGCCCGCTTTCACGCAAGTGATTTCCGGTTCGCTCATGGCCCCTTAAGCGCCAGAGGGAAGCGGACCGGCCGGAAGATACCCATCATGCCGAGCCACGGTGTCTTCACGATTACCGGCTTGACCTATTTGGCGCAGGCGGGCTCGCTAAGAAGCTCGAGACTAGACATTTCCCCGGCGAGAATGAAATCGCCGTAATCGAGCCTCAGCGCGCGCGAAATACCATTTTCATAGAGGTCGAACGACAAGGTATAGCTCGGCGCGTCGTCCTTTTTGCCGGATTCGAAATAGCTGATAGAGACCGGCCAGCGCCTCACGTTATCGAGTTCTGGGATATGCACCGCCTTTTCCAGGGCGGGATCGGCGATCGGACGGCCGATGTAGGTTGTCGTTTCATAGACCTTTTCGCCCGTCTCCGACCCGTCATAGACCTTGACTTCGAGCAGGTTCTGGCCCGCTTCCGCCGCCGCCAAAATGCGTTTCAGATGCTCGGTTGGAAAAACCACATCGGGATCGAGCTCGAACTTATTGTGTTTCGGTTTGGCGAGGTTTACCGATAATAGCCCGCCAGCGGTTTTCCAGGCTTTTCCATCGACCGCCTCGACGGCGCCACTATCTATGCTTGTCTGCATCTTGAAGTCGAAATTCCGGCCGTCGGCGTCCTCGAACGTCGCTGAACGCATGTCCGAGACGCGGGTGGGGCCTTCGGCGGGCTGCAATTCGGTTAATTGCCGGAAATTCTGCACGTAGCCGTCGCAGGCGGAGCCGGTGAAATCGAAGGCAATGCGTCCATGCGCCGCTGTTGGACTCTTGCTGCCCACCGATTTCAAAAGTGTCAATTCATAGACCGCGCGATGCGAGACCAACGAGATCTCCTTTGCGAGGTCTGCCGTCGCCGTGGGCAGGGGCGCGGCGTTGGCTGTTGCCGAATTTGCCGCGGCCGCCGAGAACGGCGAAGGATCGAGAGCGGCGAGGGCCAGAGCGAGAGCGGCCGAGAACAGAAAGTGGGCATGACATGCGAGCATGATCGTTTGTTCCTCGAACGACACGGGACGAGCGCCCAGCAAATTCATTTTAAGCCGGGAAACGCAAATCATTGGCGGCCGCGCATTATGCCAATTATGGTTTTCGCCGGTTCCGGCCGCCAACAACACCGGTCAGAGCGCGCTTGCTTCGAGTTGAGACCATGCCGCTCTCCATCCGATGTCTGTGCTATAAAGGCCATCACGCACTTTTGGACCATGTCTTTATCGCCATCATTTGGTCGTTCCGGCATCATCTTCTGATCCAAGCCATGGCGATGGCCTTCTGACGCTTAAGTATAGAGTTCCTAAGCACCGCTGGCAACCCTACCCGGGCGGTTCGCCACACGGCAATCGGGCGAAGAATTATGTGACAGAATCCTAAAATGCCGAATCTGTGCCGGTCCTCTTAGTCGATTCGCGAAGGACGGCGATGGCCGGCGTGGTCGAGGATAGCGGGCAGGGTCTCAAAGGCGTCATATTTCTGCCGGCGCCGTTAAGTTGACCTTCCCCTGCCGCGGCGGTCGTTTTTCGGCTTATGGGTGTTGAGATTGTCGAGGACGACATGGATGGCGGTATCCGGATGGCGATCTCATTCATGAAGTCGAGGAACTCGATGCGTCGACGGCGGCGCTTGTGGGCAGTCATGACTTTACCGGTCGCCACTTCGAGCGCGGCGAACAGAGTCGAGGTGCCGTGCCGCTTGTAATCGTGGCTCCGCCCGCTGAGCGCGCGGCCATTGGGAAACTTCAGATAACCCTGTGCCCGCTCCACCGCCTGGATCGAGGGCTTTTCGTCGACACAAATCACGATGGCGTTCTCCGGCGGCGCCAGATAGAGCCCGACGATCTCGGCGGCCTGGCAAAATCGGGATCATTGCTTTCGCACCACGACTTGCGCGCCAAAAGATCGATCTTGTGAGCGCGCAGGAAGCGCCAGACATACTGCACATCGACGTCACCCAATGCCGCCGCGATCAGGGGACCAGTCCAACGCGCGTACCCCACAGGAACCGGCCCATCCAGCACGGCCAGGATGCGCTTATCCGTCTCGGCCGTGTATTTCGGTTCCGCTCCGCGATGGCCGGTCTCATCAAGGCCGGCCCGTCGATTGGCGGCGTAGCGCACGCGCCATTTCGATGCCGTGCCGGTCGTGCAGCCAACCTCTCGGCCAATCGCCCGGCTGGCCACGCCCTCGGCCGCCACCAGCACAATCCGCGCCCGCTGGCGCAGCCGGTATTCGGTCTTGGTGGAACGCGCCAACGCTTCCAGCTCGGTTCGTTCCGCTTCCGTCAGTATGATCGGGGTCGCTTCAGGAATGCCATGCATGCATCCTTGAATCACGACTCACCGTTAAAGAATAGTCGGTACTAGACTAAAATGCGCTTCCACATGGTTCGGATGAGGCCGGGGCTTTTCCGATCTTCTTCGACGGACGGCGGGCCGAACGACGGGCAGTCGCACTAATGCCGGAGATCGCCCGGGGAATCCGGTGCTGTTCGCGGGCACTGGCCGCCCACTGCGGTGCGCGATTGATCCCTACAGCCAGCGACGCCGCGGCGGGTCGGGGTCCGGGGGGTGCCCGAGTCGGTTGGAGCAGCCTGATCGCCGCCGCCCTTGAACGCCTTGTATGCGAGGAGACCCAGGAGCGCCATCATGATCCGCGACGTCCAGCCCCCGCTGCCGCTTCTGCTGGGCTGACGTTGGCCGCGTGGGCCATTCTTCATGCCCTGGATGATATCAAGTAGTCCCATGTCTGCCTCCTGAATGCCCCCGCCTTCGATGCCATCGACCGAACTTCATGAACGCGCGACCAGATCCCTAGAGCCTGCGGCGCGGCGGCGCATTGGGGCCAGGGGGGTTGCCCGGATCGGGCACAGCGCGGTAGGCCACCAGCCGGTTCCAGACGAACAGCACGAGCAGCGAGCCGACAGTCGCGACGGCGTGCGGCGCGTCTTATGGTGGATAATCTAAAGGATTCGAGAGTGTTGCGGTTAAGCGCTCTAACCGGACGGCGGGCATCTGTCGACCATGGAACAACCGGACGCGGTTACAGAGGCGCGGGCCTGGATGGATCTGTAACTTTCATCGGCAAGAGCGCGCTCGACCTCGTACGGTTCCGCCAAAGATGTAGCTACCTCACAGCTCGACACAAATCGTCTTGCCAGCGCGACCCTCATCTCTTCAAAAGCAAGGGAATGAGATCATCCCGCTCTGAAAAACTTTCGACCGCAAGCGTCAGCTCTTCATCCTGCT